>CAYMTM010000069.1:0-6409 GCA_964393375.1 uncultured Rhodospirillaceae bacterium | reverse complement strand
AACCCGGCCATCGCCTCGTCGCGCCGTTCCAGAGCGGAAAGGGCGGTCGCGCGCGCCGCGATGGCCTCGGCCGTCGCCGGATGGCGATCGCCGAACAGGCCGGCAGCAAGACGCTGGGCGGCTTCCGCGGCCGCCAGCGCGTCGGCGTTGCGGCCGGCCTTGAGCAGCGCCAGCGCGCAGCTTGGATCGCCGCGCAGCGCGCGCGAGCCGATGGGCGTCGCCGCCGAGATCGGCCTTGAGCCGCTCGAACGCGGTCAGCGCACCCGGCCAATTGCCTTCGGCAGCATGCGCACGCGCCAGCGCGAGCTGTAGCTCGATGCGCAGCGCCGAATCCCGCGCCCCGCCGGCAACGGCAAGCGCGTCGATCGCCAGGGAGGCGAGCCTGGCCGCTTCCGCCGGGCGGCCTTCGGCTCCCAGGGCATCGACCAGCACGCGTGCCGCCGAAGCAGTCTCGTAAAGCTGCCCGCCGCCGGACTCGCCGAGCTCCGCCAGCGCCTGGCGGGCGATGGCCTGCGCTTCGGCCGGTCTGCCGGCGCGGGCCAGACCGTCGGCGCGCGCGAGCAGGGCCTCGAGCCGGATCTGCTCGATCCGGTTCGTCGGCAGCCAGCGGTTCTTCGGCCAGTCGCGATAGGTGGCGAGCGCCTCGATCGCCTGGCGGTGGAAGGCGTCGGCTTGCGCGGCGTTGCCGCGCAGCTCGGCGCGGATCGCGCGCGCCTGGGCGAGCGCGGCTTGGCTGACCGCGATTTCGTGGGCCTGGGCGCGCTGCGGTTCCTTGGCCAGCCGGGCGAAGCCCTCCTCGGCGTGGCGCAGCGCCGCTTCCGCCGAGGCCATGTCGCCGGCGGCCGCATGGGCCCTGGCGAGAAAGCCCTCCCACACGACGGAATGCCAGATCAGGCGAAACTCGTCGCCGCTGCGGGCGTCGATCGCCGCGCGCAGATCGCCGGCCGATTGGCGAAGCTGGGCCAGCGCCCGGGCGATGTCGCCAGTGCGAAAGAGGGCGAGGCCGAGATGGTACTGGTACCAGGTGCGGTCCAGCACGGGCAGCGCGTTGCCCGAGCGGGCGATGTCGAAGGCGCGGCGGAAATCGGCCTCGGCCTGTTGGTCGCGCCCGAGCGACCAGTTGGCGAAGGCGCGGCGCGACAGGAAGTCTGCTCGTTCTTCGGCCGATCCGCCCGGCTCGGGCGCCTCGGCCAGGGCTTTGGTCGCGGCGAGGCGCGGGCTGGCCTGGTAGCGCTCGCGCTCCAGGACCGCGACAAGATCGTCGATGCGCGCGGAGGCGAGCGGCAGCGACGGGGCCGCCAACGCAACCATCGCCGGCGCGGGTGCAGGCGCAGCACCCGGTGCAACCGGCGCGGCAGCAACGCTAGCGCCCGCAGCCGCAGGCGCTGGGTCAACGGCAGGAGCAGGTCCCGCAGGCGCCACAGCCTCGGCCTGGAGCGTGCCGCTGCACGAAACCTCGCCGCCATCCGGTCGGAAGCTCAGGCCCTGAGGCGTCAAGGTGCCGCGCAAATGCCCGACCCGGTCGTCGCGGCCGAGGGCGACGCCGACTGTGAAGCTGCCGGCCTTGTCGAGCGGGCGGCGGGCCGAAACCTGGCCGATCTTGACCGCGACCTGGCTGTTCTCCTGGGTCGCCTCGGCTTGAACAGGCAGCGAGTTGCCCCAGGCGTCGGTGCAATCGAGCCGTCCCGACCAGCGCTGGTCGGCCGCTTCGGCATTTGGGCCGCCCAGCAAAGCGGCGAGGGTGACGGCGATGATGGAAGCGGCACGCGGGGGTGCGCGAAAGCGTTGCGTCGTCATGGGGCGGCGCTCCTTCGGCGCGCGGGGGAGCGCGCCGACGATCCATTGCTGATTTCGGCGCATCATAGCCAGGGCCCGGCGCGCGGCAATGTGAGGCGTTTCACCCTGCCGGCCAAAGGCTTGCCGGGACAGGACGCTGATCGCCAATCCACGGGAATTTAAGCGAAATTTAACCCGACCCCGCCGAGTATCGGCAGGGACGCGCATTCGGCCTTGCAGGGCCGACGGGGGCGCGACAGGGCGAGCTATTCTCGGGGCAGGGCTCGGCATGCAACAGGGCAGCAAGGCGCCTTCCGCTTCCGTCGCGTGCAGCGCCGGCACCGTTTTCTGGATAACCGGCCTGTCGGCGTCCGGAAAGACGACAGTGGCGGCAAAGCTCTGCGAGCGCCTGCGGGCGAGCGGCCGGCCGGTGGTGCTGCTGGACGGCGATCGGCTGCGCGCGGTGCTCGACGCCGAAGGCGCGCATGCGCCCGAGGACCGGCTGCGGCTGGCGATGACCTATGCGCGGCTCTGCCGCGAGCTGGCGGGCCAGGGCTTCGACGTCGTTTGCGCGACGATCTCGATGTTCCACGCGGTGCGCGAATGGAACCGCGCCGAGATTGCCCGCTATCGCGAGATCTATCTGCGCGTTCCGACGGACGTGCTGCGCAAACGCGACCCCAAGGGGATCTACGCGCGCCACGCGAAAGGCGTTCAGGCGCATGTCGTCGGGCATGACCTTCAGCCCGAGCTGCCGCGCGCACCCGACCTGGTGATCGACAATGACGGGCCGATCACGCCGGATGCGGCGGTCGAGCTGATCTGGCAAGTGCTGAGCGCAGCGGACGGCAGAGCGGCCGCATGACAGCATCGGTTTCCCTCAAGCGCCGCACGCCACTGGCGGCCCCCGCCGGCGACTTCACGTTCGCCTCCAAGGCCGAGACGCTGGAGCGTCTCTCGCCCCGGCTGAAGACCGCCCGCGTCCTGCCCCTTTTCCATTTCCCGGTGGCGCATTGGCGCGCGGGGAAGGCGGCGGTCCTGAAGCAGCTCGACGCACTGCCCTGGGCCGACCAGCCCATGATCGTGCGCTCCAGCGCCGACGGCGAGGACAGCGAGCAGGTCTCCCTGGCCGGGCATTTCACCTCTGTTCCGAACGTGAATCCCGACGCCCTGCCCGAGGCGATCGAGCAGGTGATCGGTTCCTATGGCGAGCGCAGCGGCCGGCACCGCGTGCTGGTGCAGCCCATGCTGGAAGGTGCGCGGGCCAGCGGCGTGGCGTTCACGGTCGATCCCAACACCGGCAGTCCCTACCTGGTCGTGAACTACGAGCGGGAGGGCGACACCAGCGCGGCCACGAGCGGCAAGGCCGCTGCGCTGGACACCTTCTATCTGTGGCGCGACGCGCCCTTGCCGGCCGATCCGCTGCTTGCCGGCGTCGCGGCGCTCGCCAGCGAGCTGGTGGCGTTGACCGGCCGCGAGGCGCTGGATATCGAATTCGCGCAACAGGCGGACGGCACGATGGTGCTGCTGCAGTGTCGACCGCTGGTCTTGCGCAGCGAGCCCGCCAGGGCCGCGACGCTGCAGCCGATCCTGGCGCGCATCGCCGAGAAGATCGCGCACGCCAACAAGCCGCATCCCTACCTGTGCGGCCCGCGCACCGTGTTCGGGGTCATGCCGGACTGGAACCCGGCAGAGATCGTCGGCGTGCGGCCGAAGCCGCTGGCCCTGTCGCTCTATCGCGAGCTGATCACCGACTCGATCTGGGCCTACCAGCGCAGCAACTACGGCTACCGAAACCTCCGCAGCTTCCCGATCCTCGTCGATTTCCACGGCCTGCCCTATATCGACGTCCGCGTCAGCTTCAATTCGTTCATCCCCGACGACGTTCCGGAACCGATGGCGCACCGGCTGGTCGCCTGCTACATCGACCGGCTGATCGAGACACCCTCGCTGCACGACAAGGTCGAATTTGAGATCGTGCAGTCCTGCTACACCTTCGACATCGACCGGCGGTTCGACAAGCTCGCCGCATCGGGCTTCTCGCCCGACGAACGCGCATTGCTCAAGCAAAGCCTGCGCCGGCTGACGAACCGCGTGATCCATCGCAGCGAAGGCTTGTGGAAAGCGGACCTCGATCGCGTCGCCGAGCTGGAGCGTCGGCGAAGGGTGGTCCTCGAGGCCGAGATGAGCGCGGTCGACCGCATTTACTGGCTCATCGAGGACTGCAAGCGTTACGGCACCTTGCCCTTCGCCGGCCTCGCGCGCGCGGGTTTCATCGCCATGCAGCTGCTCGATTCGCTGGTGAACGTGGGCGTGCTGTCCGCGGCCGAGAAGGCCGCTTTCATGGCCGGGCTCGACACGGTGAGCAACCGCATGGTGCAGGACCTGCGGAACCTGACGCAGCCGGCGTTCCTGGCGCGCTACGGCCACCTGCGCCCGGGCACCTACGACATCCTGTCGCCGCGCTACGACGAGGCGCCGGAGGCCTATTTCGACTGGCACGACGTGAATGCGGCGGAGGGCGGGTCGCGCGAGGCGCCGCCCAAGTTCTCGCTATCGCTCGAGCAGATGCGCGCCATCGAGCGGCTGCTGGCGGAGCATGCGCTCGACCTCGACGTGGTCGGGCTGTTCGGCTTCATCGAGGCCGGCATTCGCGGGCGCGAGCACGCCAAGTTCGTGTTCACGCATTCCCTCAGCGATGTCCTGGCCATGCTGGCGAAACTGGGCGCCGCGCACGGCCTGACGCCCGAGGACATGGCCCATTTCGACATCGTCGCACTGAAGGACATGTACGGCGGCTGCCCGGATATCGGCACGCATCTCCGCCAGGCCATCGCCCGCGGTCGGGCACGGTACGCCGAGACGCTGCGGATCGCGCTGCCGCCGCTCGTCACGCACCACGATCAGGTCTTCGCCTTCCACCTGCCGCCGACGGAGCCAAATTTCATCACGCAGAAGACGGGCCGCGGCCAGGTGCGCACGCCGGACCAGACCAAGGCGCTGGCCGATTCGATCCTGTTCATTCCCAGCGCGGATCCCGGTTATGATTGGGTGTTCAGCCGCGGCATCGCCGGCTTCGTGACCGCTTATGGCGGCGTCAACTCGCACATGGCGATCCGCGCCAACGAGCTGGGCATCCCGGCGGCGATCGGCGTCGGCGAGTCGCTGTTCCGCCAGTGGGGTGCGGCCGAGGTGATCGAGATCGACGCCGCCAATCGGCGCGTGCAGGTGTTGCGTTGACGCTGGTCGCCATCACCCAGCGCGTCGTGGTCGATGCAGCCGCCGGCGAGCGTCGCGATGCGCTGGATCAGCGTTGGTTCTCGTTTCTGGAAGCGGTCGGGCTGCGGCCGTTGGTCATGCCCAACCACGCGGACACCGCCGCCGCGCTGGTGCGGGAACTGGAGCCGGCCGGCGTCATCCTGACCGGTGGCGGCGACCTGGCCGCCTATGGCGGCGATGCGTGCGAGCGCGATGCGGCCGAGGCGGTGCTGACCCAATGGGCGAACCAGCGGCGCCGCCCGGTGCTGGGAGTCTGCCGCGGCATGCAGCACCTGCTGCACCGCGCCGGGGTGCCGCTCGAGCGGGTCGCGGGGCATGTCCGCACGCGCCATCGGCTGACGCTCCTCGGCCGGGCAATGGCCGTGAACAGCTATCACGACCTGGCGGCGCGGGCCGTCGACAACCGCGACCTTGAAGTGCTGGCGAGGGCGGAGGACGGCGCGGTGGAGGCGATCCGCCACCGCGAACTGCCGCAACTCGGCATCATGTGGCATCCGGAACGCGAGAGCCCGTTTGCCGCGGACGACATCCAGCTGTTCCGTCGGCATTACGGCGTCGCAGAGGCGGCGAGGGCGGCATGCGCGGGCTGATCCTGGCGGCCGGCCGCGGCAGCCGCATGGTCGCGGCCACTTCCGACCGGCCGAAGGCGCTGGTCGAGCTTGGCGGCGCGGCCCTGCTGGATTGGCAGATGGCGGCGCTGTGCGCGGCGGGGATCAGGGAGATCGGGCTGGTGCGTGGCTATCGCGGCGAGGCCTTCGCCGGGCGGGGGCTTGCGCTGTTCGACAATCCGCGCTGGGCCGAGACCAACATGGTGATGTCGCTGGCCGCCGCGCATGTCTGGCTGGAAGCCGACACATGCGTCGTCAGCTATGCCGACATCTTCTACCCGGCCGAGGCGGTGCGGCAGCTCGCCGATGCCGAGGGCGACATCGTGCTGGCCTACGATCCCGACTGGCTGGCGCTGTGGTCGCGCCGTTTCGCCGATCCCCTGGCGGACGCCGAGACGTTCCGCATCGACGCCGAGGGCCGCGTCATCGAGATCGGCGGCCGGACGGGCAGGGCGGCCGACATCCAGGGCCAGTACATGGGCCTGTTTCGGCTGTCGCCGTCGGGCTGGCGGCGCATTGCCGCCCATCTCGATGCCTGCGAGCCGGCGGTGCGCGCGAAGCTCGACGTGACGGGCCTGCTCGCCCGCCTGATCGCATCGGGCATTGCGGTGCACGGCGTGCCGGTGAAGTGATGGAGAACGAATTCGCCCGACGCGCCCCGCGTGAGCTTGGTATCCAGCGCGAGTATCTTGCTCAGCACCGGCGTGTCCGACTTGCCCGTGTTCTTGAAGTAGACCGTCCACTCG
>CAYMTM010000068.1:9374-19816 GCA_964393375.1 uncultured Rhodospirillaceae bacterium | reverse complement strand
CGACGGTCCTCAAATACGGCCATGACATCGGCAGGATGGTTGCGGACGTGGCCGAGGGCGGGCATGTCCACACGCAGAACCTGAAGACGAAACGCTGGTAGGCAAGGGGAGAAATCGCCATGGCGAACATCGCGAAGAAGCGGGACCTGAGCTTCCTCGGCTACCGGCGCGAGAACGGGCGCGTCGGCATCCGCAACCACGTGGTCATCCTGCCGCTCGACGATCTGTCGAATGCGGCCTGCGAGGCGGTGGCGAACAACATCAAGGGCACGCTCGCCTTGCCGCACGCCTATGGGCGCCTGCAGTTCGGCGAGGATCTGGAGCTGCATTTCCGCACGCTGATCGGCACGGGCTCGTCGCCAAACGTGGCGGCGGTGGTGGTGATCGGCATCGAGCCGGGCTGGACCGGGCGCGTGGTCGAGGGCATCAAGAAGAAGACGGGCAAGCCGGTTGCCGGCTTCGCCATCGAGGGCAAGGGCGACCTGCAGACCATCGCCGACGCCTCGCGCGTGGCGAAGGCATTTCTGCAGGATGCGAGCGAGAAACAGCGCGAAAAGTGCCGGATCGAGGAATTGTGGGTCTCCACAAAGTGCGGGGAGAGCGACACCACATCGGGCCTGGCGTCCTGCCCCACCGTCGGCAACCTGATCGACAAGCTCGACCCGCTGGGCGCCACGTCGTGCTTCGGCGAGACAACCGAGCTCACCGGCGCCGAGGCGGAATGTGCCAAGCGCGCGGCAACGCCCGCCGTGGCGAAGAAATTCATGGACGCGTTCAACGCCTACCAGCAGGTGGTCGAGCGCCACAAGACCAACGATCTGTCGGACTCGCAGCCCACCAAGGGCAACATCGCCGGCGGACTGACGACGATCGAGGAGAAGGCCTTCGGCAATTTCCAGAAGATCGGCCACAAGACCAGGTTCATCGACGTTCTGAAGCCGGCCGAGGAGCCGTCCAAAGGCGCCGGTCTCTATTTCATGGACACGTCCTCGGCGGCCGCCGAGTGCGTGACCCTGCAGGCGGCGGCAGGTTTCGTGGTGCACCTGTTCCCCACCGGCCAGGGCAACGTGATCGGCAACCCGATCGAGCCGGTGATCAAGCTGACCGCGAACCCCAAGACCGCGCGCACCATGCCCGAGCATATCGACCTCGACGTCTCGGGCATCCTGCGGCGCGAGATGACGCTCGACCAAGCGGGCGACGCGCTGATCGACATCACCTTGCGCACCTGTAACGGCCGCCTCACCTGCGCCGAGGCGCTCGGCCACCGCGAATTC
Organism: uncultured Rhodospirillaceae bacterium; assembly: GCA_964393375.1. Lineage (GTDB taxonomy): Bacteria > Pseudomonadota > Alphaproteobacteria > JAEULC01 > JAEULC01 > JAEULC01. The sequence goes on along the minus strand of CAYMTM010000068.1, from coordinate 18,539 downwards.
GTGATGACCAAGCTGTACCAGAGCGCGTGACGCCCGACGCGCTGCGCGCGCTGGTCGCCCGCGCGCTGGAGAACGGCGACACCGCGCCGGCGAACGCCGCATCGGTCGCCGCCGCCCTGGTGCAGGCGGAGATCGACGGGCACAAGGGCCACGGGCTGGCGCGCGTGCCGGCCTATGCCGCCCAGGCGCGTTCGGGCAAGGTCGACGGGCGGGCTATCCCGCGCATCGCGCGCCCGCGGCCCGGCGCGGTCGTGGTCGACGCCGCCGACGGCTTCGCCTTTCCCGCCATCGACCTGGCGATCGCCGAACTCGCGCGCATCGCCCCGGCGCAGGGGATCGCCATTGCCGGCGTCCGCCACTCGCATCACTTCGGCGTCGCCGGCAGGCCGGCGGAGCGCCTGGCGGAGCAGGGGCTGGTCGCGGTCGTCATGGGCAATTCGCCGAAGGCGATCGCGCCCTGGGGCGGCACGCAGGCGGTCTTCGGCACCAACCCGATCGCCTTCGCGGCGCCGCGGCGCGACGCCCTCCCGCTGGTGATCGACCTGTCGCTCAGCAAGGTCGCGCGCGGGCGCATCATGGTGGCCGCGCAGAAGGGCGAGGCGATCCCCGCGGGATGGGCGCTCGACAACGAAGGCCGGCCCACCACCGACGCCGGGGCCGCGCTCGACGGCGCCATGCTGCCGATGGGCGACGCAAAGGGCGCGGCGCTGGCGCTGATGGTGGAGATCCTTGCGGCGGCGCTCACGGCCTCGCATCTCGGATTCGAGGCAACGTCCTTCTTCACCGCTGAAGGGCCGCCGCCGCGCGTCGGGCAATTGCTGCTGGCGATCGATCCCGGCGCGCTGTCCGGCGGCGCCTTCGCGGAGCGGCTGGAAACCTTGCTCGCCGCCATGTTGGCGCAGCCCGGCGTGCGCCTGCCGGGCACGCGACGGCTGGCCAACCGCGCCAAGGCTTCCGCAGTCGCGGTCGAGCCGATACTGCTGGCCGAGATCGAAGCGCTCGCGCGTTGACGCCGTCACGCGCCAGGTCCCAGGATGGGGCGGCAAGCGGAGGCGAGGCATGACCAGCACGACGGTCGGCGTGATCGGCCTGGGCTCGATGGGCATGGGCGTGGCGCGCTCGCTCTTGCGAGTGGGCATTCCGACCTGCGGTTTCGACGTGCGCGCCGAAGCTGTGACGACGTTTGGCGCGGCGGGGGGCAAGGCATGCGCGACGCCGGCCGAGCTGGGCCGACAATGCGGCGTCGTGATCGTGCTGGTGGTCAACGCGGCGCAGACCGACGCGGTGCTGTTCGGCAGGGATGGTGCGCTCGCCGCCATGAAGGAGGGCTCAGTGGTCGTCGCCAGCAGCACGGTTGCGCCCTCCTACGCCGAGGACCTGGGCAGACGCGTGGCGGCGGCCGGCCTGCTGATGATCGACGCGCCGGTCTCCGGCGGGGCGGCCGGCGCGGATTCCGGCGCGTTGACCGTGATGGCGTCGGGTCCGCCTGCCGCGTTCGATCGCGCCGCGCCCGCGTTCGCCGCCATGGCCAAGAAGGTCTACCGCCTGGGCGACGCGCCGGGCCTCGGCTCCAAGGTCAAGATGATCAACCAGCACCTCGCCGGCGTGCATATCGCGGCGGCCTGCGAGGCGATGGCGCTGGGCATTCGCGCCGGGGTGGACCCCAGGACCATCTACGAGGTGATCGCCAACAGCGCCGGCTCGTCCTGGATGTTCCAGAACCGCATGCCGCACGTGCTCGACGGCGACTACACGCCGAAATCGGCGGTCAACATCTTCGTCAAGGACCTGGGCATCGTGCTCGATTCGGCGCGCGCCATGCCTTTTCCGCTGCCGATCGCCGCTGCAGCGCACCAGCTCTACCTGGCGGCCGGCGCCGCCGGCCATGGGTTCGAGGACGACGCGGCGGTCATAAAAGTTTTCCAGGCGCTATCGGGGATCGAATTGCCGCACGCGAAGGAGGAGGCATAGAGCCGCACGATGTCCAATACCAAGCTGAACCTGCCCGCTATCGATCCGTCGACGGTCCCTGCGCATGCCGGCTCCACTTATCCCTCGCCCTTTCGCGAGCGATGCGCGGGTCGGGTGAAACGGCGGCTCGGCAACGTCGCGGGGCTGACCCAGTTCGGCGTCAACCTGGTGACATTGCCGCCGGGCGTCGAATCTTCGATGCGCCACTGGCACCATAACGAAGACGAGTTCATCTACGTGCTTTCGGGCGAGCTGACGCTCGTGACCGACGCCGGCCCGCAGGTACTGAAGCCCGGCATGGCCGCTGGTTTTCCCGCCGGCAAGAAGGACGGCCACCACCTGGTCAACCGCAACAACTGCGACGCGACCTATCTCGAGGTCGGCACGCGCTGGCCCGGCGGCGATGCGGCCGATTACTCGGACATCGATATGATTGTGCGCGTCATCGACGGCAAGGACCGCTTCCTGCACAAGGACGGCACGCCGTATTGAAGGCCGGTGCGGTGTCCCGGCGCTTGTTGCGCGCGGCGTCGGACTGTTAGGAATAGCGCCGCACCCCCGTCCCCCCGAGCCAGAGTACAAGATGCTCAACGCCCGCCTCGAAGCGATGACCGACCACACGTTCAAGCGCCTGGCTGACCTGCTTGCCGGCGTGCAGCCGCGCGCCAACGTGCCGCCCATCAACCTGTCGGTGGGCGAACCGCAGCTCCAGCCGCCGCCCTTCGTCGCGGAGATCGTTGCACGCCACAAGACCGACTGGAACCTCTACCCGACCTTCTACGGCACGCCCGAGTTGCGCCGGGCCTGCGCGGCCTGGGCGACGCGGCGCTACGAGCTGCCAGCGGGCATGATCGAGCCCGACCGGCAGATCGCCATCGTGGCCGGTACGCGCGAGGGGCTCTATTCGGCCGCCACCCTCGCGATCACGCCGGCGGAGACCGGCAAGCGTCCGCTGGCGCTGATCCCCAACCCTTTCTACCAGGTCTATCTGGGCGCGACGGTGCTGGCCGGAGCCGAGCCGGTGTTCCTGCCGGCGACCAAAGCGACCGGCTTCCTGCCCGATTTGGACGCCATTCCCGCCGACACGCTCGCCCGCACGCAGATCATGTATCTCTGCTCGCCCGCCAATCCCCAGGGCGCGGTCGCCAGCCTCGACTACCTTAAGAAGGCGCTCGGCCTTGCGCGCAAGCACGACTACCTGCTGGTGATGGACGAGTGCTATTCCGAGCTCTACACGACCGATGCGCCGCCGCCGGGCGGGCTCGAGGCCGCCAAGGCGCTGGGCGCGGGCCTGGACAACCTGATCGTGTTCAACACGCTCTCCAAGCGGTCGAGTTCGCCGGGGCTGCGCTCGGGCTTCGCGGTCGGATCGCCGCATACCATCGCGCTGCTCAACCGCCTGCGCTCCTACAGCGCGGCCGCGTCACCGTTGGCGGTGATGGACGCGGCAACGGCCTGCTGGAGCGACGAGGCGCATGTCGAGGCGATGCGCAGGCATTACCGCGCGCTTTACGACGTGGCCGAGCGGGTGCTGGGCACGCGCTATGGCTTCTACAAGCCTGCCGGCGGGTTCTATCTCTGGCTCGATGTGGGCGACGGCGAGGAAGCCTGCAAGCGCCTGTGGGCCGAGGCAGCGGTGCGCGTCCTGCCGGGCGCCTACATGACCCGCCCGAACGCCGACGGCAGCAACGACGGCAAGCCCTATATCCGCATCGCCCTGGTTGGCGACCTGGAGACGACCGAGGCGGCGCTGACGAGGATGACCAGGGTGCTATAGGGGCGATGGCTGTTGAAACCGGCCGCGCGCGCGTGTAAGCGGAACTTCGGAATCCTACCAGTTCGGAGCAAGTCCCATGGCCGCGGCCGCGATCAAGACCTACGCCGACACGCAGCTCAAGAACATCGCCGAGAAGATCGCCAAGCTGGAGGGCGACAAGGTCGAGGTGGAAGCCAAGCGGGCGCGCCTGGCCTCCTCCTGCCGCAAGTGGATGCAAGCGAAGTACAACGCCCGCTGAGGTCACGGCGCGCATGACCGCTCCCCTCAGCGAGGGGTCGGTCCCGCCCGCATCCCCGCGCGGGCGCGCCTATTCCGTTGCAGCCGCGGCGCTTCTGGTCGTCGCGGCCGTGGCGGCGGCGGTGGCGATCCTGCGGTTCGCGGACAGCGAGCGGCGCCGCGATCTGGCGCAATGGCGCGCGCGGCTCAACGTCATTGCCGACAGCCGGCAGGCGGCAGTCGAAAGCTGGCTCGACCAGAACCTGGGCGAGATGCGCGGCCTTGCCGAAAACCAGGCGGTGCAGCTTTACCTGACCGAATTGTCGCTCGCCAAGGGCGATCGCTCCGCCGTCACCGACGAACCGGCGCAGATGGGCTATCTCCGCAACCTGCTGACCGTCGTGGCCGAGCGTGCGGGATTCGGTGGCGGGCGCGCCACGGTCGGGGCCTATATCCGCCGCGCGCCCACAGGGGGTATCGCGCTGCTCGATGCCGCGGGCAAGGTCGTCGTCGCCTCGCCCGAAATGCCGCCAATCGACGATGCGACGGCAACGCGAATCGCCGGCGCACCCAAGGACAAGCCCTCGGTCATCGACCTGTTTGTCGGCGGTTCCGGCCAGCCGACGGTCGGCTTCCTGGCGCCGATCTTCGCCTTGCAGTCCGACCCCGGCGCCGGCAGCCGCGTCGGCTATGCGCTGGGGCTGCGCACCGCCGGCGATGGGTTCTACGGCCTGCTGCGCCAGCCGGGCGCGACCGAGAAGAGCGCCGAGGCATTGCTGCTCCGGCGGGTCGGCACGATGGTCGAGTTCCTCTCGCCGCTCGCCGACGGCACGCCGGCGCTGCGGCGATCGCTTCCCGTCGATTCGGCCGGTTCGGTCGAGGTGGCATCCGTGAACGCGCCCGGCGGGCTGGTTCGGGAGCAGGACTATCGCGGGAGCGAGGTGCTCGCGGTCTCGCGCGCGCTGGGTTTCGTGCCGTGGGTTCTGGTCTACAAGGTCGACCGCGACGAGGCGCTGGCGGAAAGCGACGCGCGCCGGCGCAATCTGATCATCGGACTCGGCCTGTTGGTCGCGGCGGTCGGCGCGGCCTTCGTCGCCGTGTGGTGGTATGCGAGCTCCCGACGCGCCAGCGATGCGGCGGAGCGCTATCGCGATCTGGCCAGGCGCTTCGAGCGCCAGGAGACGCTGCTGCGCACGGTCACGGACAGCCAGCCCGACCTGATCTACCTGGTGGACGGCGACGGTACGGTGCGTTTCGCCAATGCCGCGGTCGCCAGGCGCGGCGGTGTGTCGGCAACGGCGCTGATCGGCAAGTCGCTCGCCGACGTCCTCGGGCCGGATCACGCCAAGCGGATCGCCGAGATCAACCGCAAGGCGCGCAAGCAGGGCCAGCCCAAGTCGCGGCTGGTGCGCGAGGCGCTGGAAAGCGGCGGCGAGCGGGTTGTGCAGACCGGCCATATTCCGATCGGTCGCGGCGACAGCGCGCGCAGCCCGGTACTGGTGGTCGAGCGCGACGTGACCGGCGCCGTCGTCGAGCGCGAACGGCGCGCGCGGGCGCTCAGCGGCGTCGTCGAGACGCTGGTGGCGCTGATCGACCGGCGCGATCCCTATTGCGCCGACCACGCGCGGCGCGTCGGTCAGGTGGCCGCCGCGATCGCCGGCGCCATGGCGCTCGACATGACGCATCGGGCGACGGTCGAGACGGCGGCGAACCTGATGAACCTAGGCAAGGTACTGGTGCCGACGGAGATCCTCACCAAGACCGGCAGGCTCAGCAACGCCGAGATGAAGCAGGTCCGCGACAGCATCCTGCATTCCGCCGACTTCGTCGCCGGCATCGAGTTCGACGGACCCGTGCTGCAGACCCTGCGGCAGTTGCAGGAGCGGGTCGACGGCACCGGCTATCCGCTGGGCCTGAAGGGCGAGGAAATCCTGCTGCCCGCACGCATCCTCGCCGTCGCCAACGCCTTCGTGTCGATGGTCTCGCCGCGCGCCTGGCGCGAGGCGATCGGGATGGACCAGGCGATGGAGAACCTGCGGCGCGAGCGCGACGGCGCCTTCGACCGCCGCGTGGTGGCGGCGCTGGACCATGTGCTGGAGAACGCCGGCGGCGCGGAGCGTTGGCGCGACTTCGCCCGCCCGCCGCAGGGGATCAAGGCATAGCTACTGCGGCGTCGCGCGCGAGACCAGCATCGGCTTGTGCAGCCACCAGGCCTGCTCGTTGATCGAATAGAGCGGACGGTAGTGCCGCACCTGGTGGGTTTCGACGACCTGCCGGATCTGGTTGTCGAGCAACAGCGCCTTGCCCTCGTGGTAGACCACCAGCACGGCATGCGCGACGTTCAGGTTCAGGTCTTGCAGCACGACGAGGCGAAGCTCGTCCGGCTTGAAGCCGAGCGTGCGCAGCGACATGAACTTGGCGATCGCGTAGTCCTCGCAGTCGCCGTCGCGGGTCAGGAATTCGCGCGGCGTGGCCCAGTAGTCAGGCACGCCGTAATTCGGCAGGTCCTCGATATAGCTCACCCTGTTCATGTAGGCGTTCACGGCCAGGATCTGCTCGCGCCGCGGCTTGCCTTCGAGCGTGGCGAGGAAACGCCGCCAGTCCGCCAGCCGGCACTTGAGCGCGCCGAGCTGCGCGCAGGGGGCAAGCTCCAGCGACTGCTCGCTGCGGTAGCGGTCGACCACGGTGGTCCACTTGGTGAAGGGGCGCAGGTTCTCCGAGCGCGTCTCCGCCATGCCGAACAGGTTCGGGTGGTCGACCGCTCCCGCAGGCGCAGCCAGCAACCCGGCAGTCAGCGCAAGAGGGACAAGGCGGGCGAAGCCCATGGACGGCTCACGCGGTGGATCGGCGAGAGCCTTGTTATCGCCGGCCAATCGTTACCAAGCGGTAAGCGCTGCGGCGGCAAACCCTGCTACTTGTTCACGGCGCGGTAGACGCCGTCCCAGCCCTGCTCGGGCGGCGTGCGGCGGAACTCCGCGATCCGTTCGGCGTAAAGGTCGTAAAAGTCGAGCGGGGCACGCTCGCCTAGCGTCCGGCGCGCCAAATCGCGGCACTCCGCGAGTCTGGCCTCGGCCGTGTCCCACTGCCGGGCGCGATAGGCGGCGAGCAGCGCGTCGTTGGCGGCGTGCCAGCGCTGGAAAAACGGATCCTTAACCATGTCGGCGCCGCCGACGATGGTGTAGACGCGCACCGCCTCGGACTTGCCCTTGACCGCAATGAGATCGAGTTGCAGCAGGGCGAATCGGCCCTCCACCGCCTTGGCTGTCCTGTCGCCGATCACGATGTCGACGCCATAGCTGCGCGACTGCGATTCCAGGCGCGCCGCCAGGTTCACCGCGTCGCCCAGCACGGTGTAGTCGAAGCGCTGCTCGGAGCCCATGTTGCCGACGACGCATTCGCCGGTATTGATGCCGACACCGACGCGCAGGTCCTTGAACGCGGCCGGATCGTCCTGCCATTCGGCGCGGCGGTCGGCGTTCAACTGGTCAAGCGCGCGCAGCATGTCCAAGGCGGCCTCGCAGGCATGGGCGGCATGCTCGGGATCGTCGAGCGGCGCGTTCCAGAACGCCATCACGCAGTCGCCCATGTATTTGTCGATCGTGCCGCGATGGGCATAGATACGGTCGGTCAGCGGTGTCAGCAGCCGGTTGATCAGCCTGGTCAGCGCCTGCGGGTCGGCCTTGTACTCCTCGGCGATGGCGGTGAAGCCGCGCACGTCGGAGAACAGGAACGTCATCTCGCGCGTCTCGCCGCCGGTATGCAGCAGCGAGGGATCCTCGGCCAGACGGTTGACCATCTCGGGCGCCAGGTAGTGGGCGAAGGCGGCGCGAATCTCCCGGCGCTGCGCCGCCTCCCGCATGAACTTCAGGAAGGTCAGGACGACGAACAGGGCGGTGCAGGAAATGACCGCGAAGCTGGTATCGAGGAGGAAAGCCTGGCGCGCCAGCAGGAACCACGAACTGCAGACAAGCGCGGCCACCAGCGAAGCGTACACTGCGATCATCGAGACAGCCGAACCGGCGGGCAATACCGCGATCAACAGCAACCCGGTCAGGACGATGATCGACAGTTCGATCGCATCGATCCCGTTCAGGCGCGTCAGGTGCTCGTTGAGCAGGATCGACTTCAGAAGCTGCGCATGGATCTCCACACCGGGGATGACCGCCTCGACCGGCGTCGTGCGCAGGTCTTTGAGGCCGAGCGCCGACGTGCCGACCAGCACGAACTTGCCGGCCACGCGCGCCTTGTCGAAGTTGCCGGTCAGAATGTCCTTGGCCGACAGATAGATGCCCGGATCGTGGCGCGCAAAACGCACCCACAGCCGTCCGCGCCGGTCGGTCGGGATCTCGAACCCCTCCACCGCAACGCCCTGGATGCCGGCACCCTCGACGTTCGGCACGCTGCGGATGGCGTATTGCTTGGCGCCGATCGCTACGCGCAGCATCTCGAGCACCAGGGTCGGGTGCAGATTGCCGGCCACGCGCACTACTGCGGGCACGCGCCGGATCGTATCGTCGCGGTCGGGGCGAAGCACGAACATGCCGATGCCGGCCGCGGCCGACTCCAGCACCGGGATGTTGCGAATGAGGTAGCCGAAGCCAAGCAGGAAGGGGCGCGGATTGCCGTTGAACTCCGCCACCGGCGTAATGCGCGGCGGCCGCACGGCCTCGGTGGGCGCGCTGCCGACATCCGCACCCTGGCCCAGGACGACGATCTTGCTTTGCCGCATCACGTCGGCGAACAACTCGTCCGTGCTCGGCAAGCGCTGGATTTGCGCGCGCAACTCGTCCGTCAAGCCGTAGGCGCGATCGACGAAATTGCTGCCGGAAGTCGGGTCCGGCTCGGCGAAGAACATGTCGAAGCCGATCGCCCGCGCGCCGGCGTTGGTCAGATCGGCCACCAGCTTGGCGATGTAGTGCCTGGGCCAGGGCCATTGCCCCAGCAGCTTCAGGCTGACTTCGTCGATATCGACGATGACGACGGGCTGCTCCGGGCGCTCCAGCGGCGACCATCGCTGGAACAGGTCGAAGGTCTTCAGCCGCAGGGTTTCGATCGGTCCCGGATCGGCCACGCGCAGCGTAACCAGCGCCAGCAACAGCGCGGTGCCTGTTAACCTTCCCGTGCGCCACCACGACCGCCACCGCTTGGCCAGACCGCCTGTCATCGCCAGCGCCGCCCGTCCCCTTCGCCCGCGCCGGCCG
>CAYMTM010000068.1:0-9364 GCA_964393375.1 uncultured Rhodospirillaceae bacterium | reverse complement strand
AGAGCCTTGGAATACATAGCGCAACGGTTGGGCCGCCGTCATCCGCCGGGCGCGCACCATTGTTGCGTGGGGCGTGCCGGAAATGGTCCCAAGGCATTGTGGTTAATGGAAATTAGGGTTATTGTGCCGGGGCGGGATCGCGGGTAAACTGCGTAAAATTCGCTGCAATCACAGCCACCAACTCGACCGCCCAAAGGATGAGCTGACGTGGCGCTTGAAAGGGGCTCCGACGGCGGGCCGTCGGAAACTGCGCGGGACGGGGGGAGCACGGTGACGATCGGCGCGAGTGGGGCCGGTCCGATCGTCGTTCCTGACAACGTCTTTCTGCTGACCGCGGGCTTCGAGCGCGCGGGCGGCGATCTGCGCCTTGTGGGCAAGGACGGCCAGTCCGTCCTGGTCAAGGGCTATTTCGCCGGCGGCGGCACGCCGGCCGACCTCGAGACTTCCACGGGCGCAATCGTCACCGGCGAGACCGCGAAGATCCTCGCCGGCTCGCCGGCGTTCATCCAGCTTGCCCAGGCCGGCGGCGGCGGCGCCGGGCCGGCGGCGATCGGCAAGATCACGGCGCTTACCGGCGACGTGCAGATCATGCGCGCCGGCGTGACCATGGCCAGCACCGGGCCGGAGAAGGTGCAGATCGATTCGCCGGTCTATCGCAACGACGTTCTGATGACCGGCAAGGGCTCGACCGTCGCGGTCACCTTCGTCGACAAGACGAACTTCTCGCTGGGCGAAGACGCCCGCATGACGATGAACGAGTTCGCCTACAACCCGCAGAGCGGCCGCGGCCAGGCGCTCTTGTCGGTGCTGCAGGGCTCGTTCTCCTTCGTCAGCGGCCAGGTGGCCAAGTCGGGCGACGACGCGCTCAAGGTGCAGATGCCGACGATGACGATCGGCATCCGCGGCACCACCGTGGCCGGCTACGCCGCCGCCGAGGGCAGCGAAAGCCAGGTCACGCTGCTGCGCAACGAGGACGGCACGATCGGGGCGATCTTCGTCTACAACCGCACCTCGGGCTATCTGATCACCCAGGCGAATTTCACCGCCTATTCGACGGGTCAAGGCACGCCGTTCCAGCAGCCCTCGCTGCTGGTCAACCTGACGAAGTACCAGGACACGCTGTCCACGCTGCAGAAGGCGATCCAGTCGCAGGGCGTGGGCGAAAAGGCCGCTCTCGAGAAATCCCCGGCCGACATCGCAATCGCGCGTGCGCTGGCGGAAACCCAGCCCGGCGCGGGCGGCGAGAACCAGGGCGGCGGCGGCGGGTTCTCGACCCAGACCTTCGCCGATCTCGGCATCACGGTCGTCGTGTTCCAGTCGGGCGGCGAGCTGTTCGCGGCGATCTTCAACAATTCCGACCCGACCAAGCAGACCGGCGATTCGGGCAGCGGCAACAACGCGACGAACCCGCAGATCATCCAGCAGCAGGCGCCACCGCCTCCGCCGCCGGCGCAGCCGGTCGGCACGACGGTCGTCACCACCACCGAGGACACCAACGCGCCCGGCACGGTGCCGCCGCCGGACAATTCGAATCCGGCCCAGCTTGCCTATGCACTGATCGTGCCGCCGGTTCTCGGCAACGTTGTCCTGAATCCCGGCGGCACCTTCGTCTACACGCCCGGCAACGTGCTGCAGGGCTTGGCGCAAGGCCAGGTCGCACAGGACAGCTTCACCGTCCAGATCACCGGCGGCCCGAACGGCACGGTCGAGCAGGTGATCAACGTCAGCATCACCGGCGAGAACGACGTGCCGGTCGCCGCGGCCGATGCGGCCGCCATGAACGAGGACGCCGCGGCCGGCGCCGCCGGCAACGTGCTGACCAACGACGCCGACGTCGACAACGGCGCGCAGCTCCAGGTCGCGCAGGTCAACAGCGATTCGGCCGGCGTGGGCCAGCCGATCGCCGGGCAGTTCGGCACGCTCGTGCTGAATGCCGACGGCAGCTACGTCTACACGCCCAACAATGCCTCCCCTCAGGTGCAGGCGCTGGCCCAGGGCGAGCAGGTCCAGGATGTCTTCACCTACCGCGTAACGGACGAGTTCGGCGCGACAAGCGACGCGACGCTGACGGTCACCGTTACCGGCGCGAACGACGCCCCGGTGGCGAACGCCACGCAAGGGGCCGTGGGCGAGGACATCAGCCTGGTGGCCCAGGGCAATGTCCTGACGAATGCCAGCGACGTCGACCACAACAGCGTGCTGACGGTCGTGTCGGTCAACGGCATCGCGATGGGCACCGGCGGCGGGAACGACGGCGGCGGGGGTTCGCTGGCGCTGACCGACACCGTGCTGCACTACCTGAACGACCAGGGCCAGTCGCTGGTCAACGGGTTGGGCGGCACGGCGGGCTTCGGCGAGAACCTGCTCGCCAGGAACGACGACGGGTCCACCGGCTCGATCAACATCGCCTCGGTGTTCACCGGCGGCCTCAACTTCTTCGGCACGACCTACAATTCGCTGTTCGTCAACAACAACGGCAACATCACCTTCACCGGGCCGCTCGGCACGTACACGCCGAACCAGATCGGCGCGGGCTTCAACAACCCGATCATCGCGCCGTTCTGGGCCGACGTGGACACGCGCGGAACAGTCGGACTCGCCGCCACGCCCGGGGGCAACTCGACCGGCACGAATCTCGTCTACTACGACCTCGACACCACCAACCACGTTTTCACCGTGACGTGGGACGATGTCGGCTACTACGGCATCCATACCGACAAGCTGAACGCGTTCCAGCTCCAGCTGATCGACCGCGGCAACGGCGATTTCGACATCGTCTTCCGCTACGAGTCGATCAACTGGACGACCGGCGATGCCAGCAGCGGGGTCGGCGGGCTTGGCGGCTTCCCCGCCCGTGCCGGCTACACCGCGGGCGACGGCGAGAACTACTTCGAGCTGCCCGGCTCGGGCAACCAGGCGCAGGTGCTCAACTGGGACGCCGCGGTCGGCAACACCGGCCAGGTGGGCGTCTACGTGTTCCAGGTGCGCGGCGGCGAGGTGATTGGCGGCAATGGCACGATCACCATCACGACCGATTACGGTACGCTCGTCATCAATGCCGACGGCTCCTACACCTACACGCTGAACAACGCGTCGCCGCTGGTCCAGGCGCTGGCCCAGGGCGAAGTCTACAACGACGTGTTCACCTACACGGTGGCCGACCAGTTTGGCGCCACCAGCGAGACGACCCTGACCGTCGCCGTCACCGGCACCAACGATGGTCCCGTCGCGAACGACGACGCCAACGCCATCGGCGAGGACGGTGCGTCGGTCGGCGGCAACGTGCTGGCGAACGACACGGACATCGACCACTTCGCGCAGCTGCAGGTGGTTTCGGTCGCAGCCGCCGACGGCGGCGGCCAGTTCGGGGCGCTGTTGGCAACGCCGGTATTCGACCCGGACGAATCGGTCGGGGCCGAGATCCAGGGCGTCTACGGCACGCTGGTCCTGAACGCAGACGGAACCTACACCTACACGCTGAACCCGTTCTCCGGCGCGTTGCAGTCGCTGGCCGCGGGCGAGCAGGCCCAGGACCTCTTCACCTACACGGCGTCCGACGGGCTCGGCGGCACCGCCACGGCCACCCTGGCGATCACCATCACCGGCGCCAACGACGCGCCGACGGCCAATCCCGACACGATCCAGACGGTCGAAAACGCCGGGATCGTCGCCACGCCGTTTGCGGCCTTGCTGGCGAACGACACGGACCCCGAGGGCAATATCACAATCGCCGCGGTTTCGGCCACCTCGGCCGCCGGCGCCTTGGTGTCGATCTCGGGCGGCCAAGTGTTGTATGACCCGGGCCAGCTGTTCCAGTCGCTGAGCCAGGGCCAGGTCTTCAACGACAGTTTCACCTATACGATCGTCGACGGCGCCGGCGCCCAGTCCACCGCGACGGTGACGGTTGCGATCACGGGCGCCAACGACCTGCCGTTTGCCAACCCCGATGCCAACGCCATCACCGAGGGTATGACGTCGGTCTCCGGCAACCTGCTCGCCAACGACACCGACCCCGACAGCGGCGCCGTGCTGCACGTGTCGCCGGGCGGCGCGACGATCAACGGCCAATACGGCACCTTGTCGTTCGACGACGACGGCTCCTACACCTATACGCTCCACAACGGCGCGCCCGAAGTCGAGGGCCTGGCCCAGGGCGAGACGCGCACCGACCAGTTCTTTTACGTGGTGGCGGACCAGTTCGGCGTCGGCGGCGGCGCCAGCCTGACGATCAGCGTAACCGGCGTGAACGACGCGCCCTTCGCTGGCAACGACGCGATGCAGGCGGTCGAGGACGGCGGACCGGTTTCGGCGTCGTATTTCACGATTCTGTCGAACGACGGCGATGTGGACGGCACGCAACTGTCGATCGTCTCGGTGTCGCCGACCTCGGACGCCGGCGCGACGATCACGTTGGGCCAGAGCAGCATCACCTACGATCCGGGCGACCTGTTCCAGTGGCTCGGCGCAGGGGCGACGACAACCGACAGCTTCACCTACACGATCGCGGACGCGTTCGGGGCGCAAGCGACAGGCACCGTGTTCGTGACCGTTACCGGGGTCAATGACCGGCCCATCGTCGAAGGCTTCAAGTCCGTGGTGGTCGCCGATACATCCGGCCCGGTTTCCCTCAACATCACCGCGCCGACCGATGTCGACCAGGGCGACATCTTGAGCGCGACGATCGGCGCCCTGCCGGTCAACGGGACGATCACCTTGGCGAACGGCGGCGCCGTTGCCGCCGGCCAAGTGCTGACGATCGAGCAGCTGACCGGCTTGGTCTTCACGCCTTTCGACGCCGATGGCGACCGCCATGGATTTTTCTCGTATTTTGTCGCCGACAATCATGGCGACACGGTCGACGGTTTCGTCGGTATCGACACGATCGACACCGGCTCGCAGTCGATCGGCGCCCTTGCGAGCTTCACGGCCGGCGGATCGGAAGGGCATGTGTTCACCGGCAGTGCGGGCAACGACGTTCTGGTCGGCGGCGGCGGCGGCGACACGCTGATCGGCAATGGCGGGCACGATCTGATCCGCGGTGCCGGCGGCGACGACCGCATCGTGGTAAAGGACCTCGGCTTCCTGAAGGTCGACGGCGGCGCAGGCAACGACGTGCTGGCATTCGACATGGACGGGACGATCGATCTTTCGTCGCTGGGCACTGGCCATTTCGCCTCCGTCGAGCGAGTCGACCTGACCGACGGCAAGGCGGGCAGCCTGCGGATCGGCATGGACCAGGTCCTCGCGCTCAATTCCGAGCACCAGGGTGCGACCAGCACCGCCGAGAATGCCCTCAAGATCCTGGGCGATCCGGGCGACAGCGTGACCCTGATCGGCGACTGGCAGGCCGGCGGTCAGGATTCCGGCGGCCAGGGCTTCCAGCTCTACACGCTGGGCGACGCCAAGGTTGCGGTCGAGCAGCAGGATCTGTCGGTCCAGGTCATCCACTAGGCCCACTTGCCTGCGGCGGCTCGATTCGGCCGAACGGCCCAGCGGCAGTCGCGGGGCGTGCGGCTGCGCCGGTTGCCTGGATCAGGCGCAGTGCGATGGCGGCGATTTGTTGCCGATTCCTTTCACTATTTGTTGCATTTGAGCAACAACGTGTCTGTTTGCACACTTCCGACCGGCAACCGCATGCCATGGCGTTGGCCCGGTTCGTGTTTTCTTCCTATGGTAATGGGCAGCGAGTGAAAGTGTCGGGGCCGGCTAAGGACGTGGCCCCGCGACATGCAGGGGCATCCATGACGTTGCGAAGCATGGCTCTGGTGGGGCCGGCAGGTCGCGCGGCGCTTCGGCTGGGCGGCGCGGCCGCGTTGATCCTTTCCTTCGTCGCCGGGGCGGGGACGCCGGCGCAGGCGGGCTCGCTGAAGGAGGCGGTGACGAACACCATCGCCAAGCACCCGACCTTGCAGCGCGACCTGGCGCTCAGCCGCGCCGCCGAAAAAGGCGTCGATCAGGCCAATTCGAACTTCCTGCCTACCGTCGATCTCGATTCCGAAGCCGGCTACGAGTGGACCAACAGTCCGTCGACACGCTCGCGCACGACGCGCGGACCGGGCGATTCCGCCAGCGTGTCGCGCTTGCGCCAGGACAACAACCTGACCTTCCGCCAGATGGCGTTCGACGGGTTCCTCGCCTCGAACACGGTGGATTCGGCGCGCGCCACCTACAAGGGCTCGAAGGACGCCGTCGCCTTCACCGGCGAGGTGCTGGGCGTGCGCGTGGTTCAGCTCTACATCGACGTGCTGCGCAACCAGGAATTCGTGTTTTATGCGGAAAGCAATGTCCGCGAACTGAGCGGCATCACCGACCAGATCCGCCGGCTGGCGGCGGCCGGCCGCGGCACGACCGCCGACGTCAACCAGGCGGAAAGCCGTCTGGCCCTCGGCCGCTCGGCGCTCGAGCAGCGCAAGGGCGAGCTGCGCGCCGCGATCGCGCGCTATGTCGAGTTCATCGGCGAGGATCCGCGCGACCTGGTCAATCCCGGCGTGCCGATCTGGCGCCGACCGGACAACGAGGATGCGGCGGTGGCGCAGGCGATCGCCAACAATCCCTCGATCCAGGTGACGACCGCCAGCTACGAGGCGAAGAAGGCCGACGCCAGGGCGGCCAATGCGCCGTTCTATCCGCGGCTCGACGCCGAGCTGCTGGGCTCGACCGGCAGCAACATCGACGGCGCCAAGGGCCGCGACAGCGATTTCAATGCCCGCATGCGGCTGCGCTACAACGCCTTCAACGGCTTCGGCGACGTGGCGCGCAAGGGCCGCGCCAACGAGGAGGCGAACGCCGCGCAGCAGGACGACAACGAGCAGCGCCGCCAGACGCGCGAAGATGTCCGCGTGGCCTTCCGTGCGCTAGCGACGGCGGAGGAGCGCATCGTGCCGCTGCGCCAGCACACCGAATCGTCCGAGCAGGTGCTGAAGGGCTATCGCAGCCAGTTCGACCTCGGCCGACGCTCGCTCCTCGACCTGCTGGACGCGCAGAACGAGCTATTCCAGTCGCAGCTCTCGCGCACGGACGGGGAGTATCGGATCGTGCTCGCCCATTACGAGCTGCTTTTCACGATGGGCGGATTGCTGGAGACGGTGGGCGTGCCGATCGCCGCGAACGGCAAGCCGAAGACGGGAATGAACTGAGCGCGGCAGCGGGGCGTGGGTCAGGGGGGCTTCAAGGTGGCCGGCGGGGAACCGCGGCGATATGCGTGTGCCGTCCTGGCGGCGGCGCTTGCGCTGGGATTGGCCCCGGCCGCGGCGGCGCGGGCGCTTCCCGACGTCGTCGCCGACACGATCAACGCCAACCCGGAGGTCCAGCGCGACCGCGCGCTGCTGCGCGCCGCCGACCGCCGGGTCGACGAGCGTTTCGCCGGATTCCTGCCCAAGATCGACCTGGAGTCCGCCGGCGGGTACGAGTACACCAACGACCCGTTCACACGCGCGCGCGTCAACAAGGAGCCGGACGACGACTCCGGCCGGCACCTGTTCCGCACCGACAACACGCTGACCTTGCGCCAGCTGGTGTTCGACGGTTTCGGCACTTCCAGTCGCGAACTCGCGGCCGAGTCCGAGCGGCGAGCGGCCGAGCGGCGCATCGCCCAGACCTCCGAGCGCATCGCCTCGCGCGCGGTCGAGGTCTATCTGGACGTGCTGCGCACCGGCGAGCAGGTGGCCCTGGCCCAGGCGAACCTCGACTACCACCGCGAGATCCAGAAGAAGGTCGAGGCCCGCGTGACCCAGGGTCTGAGCGACCGGCTCGACCTGGTGCAGGCCACGGCGCGCGTGGCGCTCGCCCAGGCGGGGCTGGTGCGCACGCTTGGCGAGCAGCGCACGGCGCGCGCCCGCTATGCCGAATTCATCGGCCAGGCGCCCTCCGACCTGGTGCGTCCCCCGCCCGAGCAGTTCCGCCAGCCGGCCACGATCGACGCCGCGATCGACGAGGCGCTGCGGCGCAACCCCAGCGTGGCCGTCACCGCCGCCCAGGTCGACGCGGCGCGGGCCGAGATCGACGCGGCGCGCTCGACCTACTATCCGCGTCTGGACCTTGAGATCGCCGGCAATACCGGCAAGAACATCGACGGCGTGATCGGGCGGGACAGCAGCGTCACCGTGCTGCTGCGGCTGCGCTACAACCTGTTCAACGGCTTCTTCGACGACGCCACGGTCGAGCGGCGCAGCGCGCAGGCGGCGGCGGCGGCACAGAGCGACGGCGAGGCGCGCCGTCAGGTGCGCGAGGACACGCGCGTCGCCTACCGCAACGTGACCACGGCCCTGGACCGCCTGCCGCCGCTGCGCGACCACGTGGCCTCGTCCGGGCGGACGCTGAGCGACTACCAGGGGCAGTTCGACTTGGGCCGGCGCAAGCTGCTCGACCTGCTCGACGCCCAGACCGAGAACTACCAGGCGCGGGCCGCACTGGTGGACGGCGAGTACACGCTCCTGGTGGCCCAATTCCGGCTGGCCTTTGCCATGGGCCAGCTCCGCGGAGCGCTCGGCATCCCCGGGGAGTAGGCCAAGCGACGTCCCGGAAGCCCATCAAGGCCGGCTGTGCGGCCGAAGGAATAGTGATATCATTGCTTTAGCGGCCGGCAGGCGGTCCGTCCGCCCGGCGCCGACAACAGCAAAGGCCTATCTCGCGGCATGAACGACGCGGCCAAGACGCTCGGGCCCGATTCCCTGACCGACACGAAGGCGGCCGGGCCGGCCGGGATGGCGTCCAGCGAGGACGAGCCGCTGGTGCTGGAGGACGGCGCGCCCGACGACGATCCGCTGGCGGAGTGCCTGGCATTCCTGACCCGCTATTACGGGCGCGCCTACACGCCCGAACAATTGCGCGCCGGCCTGCCGCTCGAGCGCGGGCGGCTGGGCATGGCGGGCCTGGCCGAGGCGGCCCGGCGCGTAGGCCTGGTGGCGATGCGCGACGTCACCGCCTTGAAGGACATTCCCGCCCTGGCGTTGCCGGCGATCCTGCCGCTCAAGGACGGGCGCGCGGCGGTTCTGCTGCGCCTGCTGAAGCGCGGGAAGGCCGAGTTCTACGAACCGCGCGCCGGCGACGGCACCGCCGAGCGGCCGCTGAAGGACCTGGAGGCGCTTTATGGCGGCCGCGCCATCTACGTGCGGCCGCGCTTCCAGTTCGACGTGCGCTCGCACATCCTCGACCTGCCGACCTCGCGCTCGTGGTTCTGGGGCGGCATAAGGCAGAACGGCTGGATCTTCGCCAACGCGGTGCTGGCCACGGTCGTGGTCAACATCCTGGCCCTCGTGAGCCCGATGTTCACCCTGGCGGTCTATGACCGCGTGGTGCCCAACGCGGCACTGGACACGCTGTGGGTGCTGGCGATGGGCGTGGTGATCGTCGCCGGCTTCGATTT
>CAYMTM010000067.1:0-19956 GCA_964393375.1 uncultured Rhodospirillaceae bacterium | reverse complement strand
AGGAATCAGACCCGCCGCCATCTGACAAGCGACTACTCAGACAGGCTCCTAGGCTATCCGGCGCTTCGCCGGCAACGCGGCAGGTTCGGGCGGCACGACGATGCCCATGGACACGACCAGCTTCAGCCCGTCCTCGACCGACATTTGCAGGGGGATCACCTCGCGCCGCGGTACGAAGAACACGTAGCCGCCGGTCGGGTTCGGCGTGGTGGGCACGAAGACGCTCACCAATTCTTCGTCGGTCAGCCGGCCGATCTCGCCCTTGGCCACGCCGGTAATGAATCCGACGGTCCAGCAGTCCCGGCGCGGGAATTCGACCAGCACGACCTCGCGAAAGCTGGTGGCATTGTGGCCCACCACGGTTTCGATCACCTGCTTGCTGGCGGAGTAGATGCCGCGCACGATCGGCATACGCTGCACGATGCCCTCGCCGATCTTCAATAGGGTCCGCCCGATGAGGCCGGCGGCCAGCATGCCGACCATGGTCAGGCCCACCAGCAGCACGATCAGACCTAGACCGGGAATGCTGAACGGCAGGTAGTACTCGGGGTTGTAGCGCGCGGGGATCAGGGGCTTCACCTTGTCGTCGACGAATACCAGGAAAAGCCAGGCGAGGTAGCAGGTGATCCCGATCGGCGCGGTGACCAGCACCCCGGCCAGGAAATAGCCGCGCAGCCGGGCCGTCAGGCCGCTGTGACGCGGCCGCGGGGGCGGCGCCTCCGCGGCCGCCGCGCCAGGATTGGTTTCAGACATGCTATGGACCTACAACAGCGGCGCGCGGGCCGCAACGAGGCTCAAGCACGGAAAAACGCCAGCACCGCCCGCAGCGTCTCCGCCGGGGCCTCCTCCGGCAGGAAATGCCCGCTGGGAACCGCCTCGCCGGCGACGTCGCGCGCCCGCCGCCGCCATTCCGCCAGGACATCGTAGCGTTTGCCGACGAAACCCTTGGCACCCCACAGGACCAGGAGCGGCATGTCCAGCTTTCGGCCGAGGTCGGCGGCGTCGTGCCGGAGGTCGATCGTGGCGGCCGCCCGGTAGTCCTCGCAGGTCGCATGGATCGTCGCCGGATCGCTGAAGCAGCGCACGTATTCCGCCCGCGCCTCGGGCGTGATCGCCGCCTTGTCCCGGCCCCAATGGCCGAGCTTGGCATTGATCCAGTAGGCCGGGTCGGCGCCGATCAACCGCTCGGGATGTGGCGCGGGCTGGATCAGGAAGAACCAGTGGTAATAGGCGGTAGCGAACTCCTTGTCGGTCTCGGCGTACATCGAATGGGTCGGGCAGATATCGAGCACCGCCACGCGCTCAACCCGCTCGCCATGGTCGAGCGCCAGGCGGTGCGCGACGCGGCCGCCGCGGTCATGGCCGGCAACCGCGAAACGCGCAAAGCCCAACGCCTGCATTGTCTCCACCTGGTCCTGCGCCATGGCGCGCTTGGAATAGGCCGCATGGTCCGGGCCCGATTCCGGCTTCATGCTGTCCCCGTAGCCCCGCAAATCGGGACAGACGACGGTGAAGCGTTCGGCCAACGCCGGCGCGAGCTTGTGCCACATGATGTGCGTCTGCGGGTAGCCGTGCAGCAGCAGCAGCGGCGGCCCCTTGCCGCCCTGGACGAGGTTGATTTCGCCCGCCGCAAGCGTGACCTTCCTGCGCGCAAAACCCTCGAACATCAGGCCGGCCACCCCCCTCGCGGGCAGCGACGATAGCCTAGAGATTCCGAGTCGCCAATCGCGTCCTAACGATATAGATTTCCAGCAAAATAGCGGGTCGGAGGCTATTTCCATGTCTGACGCGGCCGAAAGGAGCCTGGGCGGCATACCGCTGTTTGCGGAAATGAAGCCCGAGCAACGGGCCGCGCTGGAGCAGCAATGCGTGTTCCGGCGCTATATCGCCGGCGAACAGATCATCGATCGCCAGTCCGACAGCCGCGACATGTTCTGCGTGGTGCGGGGCACCGCGCGGATCGTCATCTATTCCGCCTCGGGCCGCGAGGTCAGCTTCGACGACATCGACGCCGGCGGCTATTTCGGCGAACTCGCCTGCCTGGACAGCCAGCCGCGCTCGGCCTCTGTCGTGGCGTTGACCAACACGGTGGTGGCGCAGATCACGCCCAACGTGCTGGAACGGCTGGTCCTGGAGCACCCGAAGATCGCGCTGATGCTGATGCGCCGCTTGGCCAAGGTGATCCGCCAGGCGACCGACCGCATTCTCGACCTCAGCACGCTCGGCGCCAACAACCGCGTCTACGCCGAGTTGCTGCGCCTGTCGAAACCCAACGCAAAGGACGGCGCCAAGACCGCCGTCATCCGCCCGATCCCGATCCATGGCGACATCGCGGCCCGCGTCAGCACCACGCGCGAGACCGTGGCCCGGGTGCTGAGCGACCTCAGCAAGAAACAGCTCGTGGTCAAGGAAGGCGCCAGCCTTCTGATCAAGGACATCGACCGGCTGCGCGACATGGTCGAGCAGTTCCGCGGTGACTGACGGCGGGTGACCGGGGGTGTGATGGCCGTCACTGCCGCAATCCCCGGCCTGTGGGACAGTAAGGCTGTCGGCGGCTCTGCCGTCGACGCGAGAACCGGTGGGGCAGGCCAGGCGAGAGCCGGTCTATCCCATTGGGTTCTCCGGACAATCTCCCGCGATTGTCCGACCTTTCGAAGCAGCCTCCTAGACGCACTGGGGGTCGGACACCCGTCCGGCCCTCCATTTTTTTGCGCGTATTTCAGCGTGGGAGTGCCATGACCCAGCCAATGACCCAGACCAAGTCGGGCGCCGCCAGCCAGCCGGCCCGGCCCAATGTCGACCTCAGCAGCGCCGTCGCGGAGGCCGCGGCGCTGTTTGCCGCGGACAACCCGAAAAGCCAGGCCAAGCACCTGGAAGCGGCGGGGAGTATGCCGGGCGGCAATACTCGTACGGTCCTGTTCTTCGGACCCTTCCCCCTTTATTTCGTCCGCGGCGAAGGCACGCGACTGCTCGATCTCGACGGGCACGACTATGTCGACTTCCTGGGGGAATATACGGCAGGCATTTACGGACACTCGCACCCGGTGATCGCCGAGGCGGTTACGGCGGCGCTCGCCCAGGGCATTGCCATGGGCGGCCATACGAGGCACGAGGTGGCGCTCGCCGCCGCCCTGCGCCAGCGCTTCCCGTCGGTCGAGTTGATGCGGTTCTGCAATTCGGGCACCGAGGCGAACATGATGGCGCTCAGCGCCGCGCGGCTGTTCACCGGCCGCGAGGCAGTGCTGGTGTTCGCCGGCGCGTATCACGGCAGCCTGTTCGGCTTCCCCTACAAGCCGCCGGCAAAGTCGATGAACGTCCCCTTCCCTGCCGTCGTCGCGCCTTACAACGACCCGGCCGCTACGCGGAAGCTGATCGACGAGAACGCGGCCCGGCTGGCAGCCGTCATCATCGAGCCGATGATGGGCGGCGGCGGGTGCATCCCGGCGGAGCGCGAATTCCTGGCAGAGCTGCGCGCGGCCTGCGACAGGCACAAGATCGTGCTGATCTTCGACGAGGTGATGACCTCCCGCCTGTCGCCCGGCGGGCTGCAGCAGGTCCACGGCGTCAAGCCGGACCTCACGTCCTTCGGCAAGTATATCGGCGGCGGCCTGCCGACCGGCGCCTTCGGCGGCCGGGCCGAGATCATGAACATGTTCGACCCGCGCCGGCCCGACGCGGTCGCCCATGCCGGCACCTTCAACAACAACGTGCTGACGATGGCGGCCGGCGTAGCCGGTCTGACCAAGGTCTACACCGCCGAGGAAGCCATCCGGCTCAACCGGGCGGGCGACGCGTTGCGCGAACGTCTGAACGCCCTCATCAAAAAGCACGGCGCCAAGGCGATCGTCACGGGCGTGGGGTCGATGATGACCGTACACCCAGGCGTCACCGGCCCGGTGCGCTCGCCTGCGGATGTGGCGGCGGTGCCGCAGGGGCTGCGCGACCTGTTCCACTACGACATGCTGGCGCGCGGCATCCACGTGGCGCGGCGCGGGATGATCAACCTGTCGGTGCCGATGGTGCAGGATGACTTCGACCGCCTAGCGGCGGCGTTCGACGAGTTCCTGTCGGTCCGCGCAGGGCTCTTGACCTGACGGCGGTCGTCCGTGGCCTCGGTACGCTATCTCGTCAACAACGTGGACGAGGCCGTCGGCTTCTATACGAAGCATCTCGGCTTTGCGCTCCGACAGCAGTTCGGACCGGCCATGGCCATCCTGGTGCGCGACGGGCTGACGCTTTGGGTGGCGGGCCCGGCAGCCTCGGCCGCGCAGCCGATGCCCGACGGCAGGAGGCCCAAGCCCGGCGGCTGGAACCGGTTCGTGCTTGAAGTCGACGACCTGCCCGCGCTGGTCGACCGCTTGCGGCAGGACGGCGTCCGCTTCCGCAACGCGATCGTAAAGGGACCGGGCGGACAACAAATCCTGTGCGAGGATCCCTCCGGCAATGCGGTCGAACTGTTCCAGCCGGCCTAGTTTTCGGCGCCTTCGCCGCGCGGTAAGATCGCCGCGAGAGAGGTGCGCCATGATACGCATCGCCATTGCCGCAACAGCGCTGTCCGCCGTGCTGGCCGCGACCACCGAGGCCGCCGGCCCGGGGGCGCCGCCATCCCTGGTCCCGTCGCCCGCGCCGGCTACGCAGGCGACAGAGGTCTATGTCGGCGGCTATTACGGCCATTATCCGTATCGCCGCTACTACTACCGGCCCTATCCGTGGCGGCCCTGGTACTATTATGGCGGGCCGGTCTACTACGAGCCGCCGCCGGTCGTCGTCACCGCCCCGCCGCCGCAGCCGGTGTGGACTGGAACCGGCGTGATATGGATGTTCCCGGGAGCCCCGCAATGACGAAGCCGATCCTGATCGCCGCCGCCCTGCTCGTCGCGCTGGCGGGCGATGCCCCAGCGGTCGAATCCTGGAATTCGCCCTGCCTGCAGGACATCCGCCAGATCAAGGAGGATTGGACGCGGCTTTCCACGCCGCAGGTCCAGCAGGCCGTCGCACGCGAGGTGACCAGGGCCGAGCAAAGCTATCGGCGCGGGCGCGAGCAGGAATGCCAGCAGCGCGTCGCCAAGATCAAGGAAATGATGAAGTAGCGCCGTTCGCGCCTGCGCCTTGGCCTACCCGGCGAAGCAGTTCGGCGGTGCCTTGTCGGTGCAGCCGGTTTCGCGCTCGTAGGCCCGCCCGATCCGGAACAGTGCGGCTTCCGAGAACGGCCGGCCGACCAGCTGGAATCCAACCGGCAGCCCGTTGCCGGTGAAGCCGCAGGGTATCGACAGCGCCGGAAGGCCCAGATAGTTGAAGGGGCGCGTGTTGCGCGCGAGCCGCAGCATGATCTCGATGCTCCTGGGGTCGCCCGTCGCGTCGGTCTCGCGGATCGTCGGCAGCGGAAAGGACAGGGCCGGCACCAAGAGCGCGTCGGCGCGGCCGATCATCTGGCCCACGAACCACGTCGCCGCGCGCTCGCGCACGCGCAGGGCGTCCAGGTAGCGTACCGCCGGGTAGAGCATGCCCTGTTGCAGACGCGCGCGCACCTGGGAGCTGTAGTCCTGCGGCCGTTCGTCGAGCCATTTCTCGTGGAAGCTCGCGGCTTCCGAGCCGGTCACGATCTGCGCACAGTCGTTGAGATGATCGAGGGAAGGCACGTCCACCGGCACGATCTTCGCGCCCATCTCGCGGTAGACCTCGACCGCCGCGTCCAGCAGCTTCGCCACCTCCGGCACCACCTCGGCGCGCAACCAGCCATGGGCGACCCCGATCGTCCTGCCGCGCACGCCTTTCTCCAGCTCGGCGCGGTAGTTCGGCACCTTCTGCGTGGCGCTCGTCGCGTCCTTCGGATCGTGTCCGGCGATCGCCTGCAGCATGAGGGCGCAGTCCTCGACCGTGCGCGTGATTGGCCCGACATGGTCGTTGCTGAAGGACAGCGGCATCGCGCCGTAGCGGGAGACGAGGCCGTAGGTAGCCTTGATGCCGACCAGGCCGCAGAAGGCCGCGGGCATGCGGATCGAGCCGCCGGTGTCCGATCCAAGCGCGCCGTAGACCAGCCGCGCCGCTACCGCGACCGCCGGTCCGCTCGAAGAGCCGCCCGGAATGTACTCGGGATTCCACGGGTTCTTAGGCGTGCCGGTGTGCGGGTTGTGGCCGGTGGCACCCATTGCGAACTCGACCATGTTGAGCCGCGAGATGTCGAGTGCGCCGGCTGCGTCGAGCCGCTCCAGCACCGTCGCCGTCACCGACGGCACAAAGCCCTTGCGGATGATCGACCCGCACTCGCAGAGCCGGCCGCGACGGTAATACATGTCCTTGTGGGCCAGGGGAACGCCGTGCAGCGGCCCCCGCCTGTGGCCTTGGGCCCGCTCGCGGTCGGCGCGCCTTGCCGCCTTCATCGCGGCGTCGGGATCGAGCCCCGCGACAGCGTTCAGGCTGCGCCCGAGCGTTTCAAGGCCCTTGAGGCTTGCCGCCGTGGCCTCGGCCGAGGAGACCTTTCCCCGCGCGATCGCCTTCGCCAGGGCCGCCATGCTCATGGCGGCGATTTCGCCCGCCCCGGTCACGTGCGTTTTCCCTGCAGGCGTTCAAGCGCGAGGATGAACCCGGCGGGCTCGTCTTCCATCGCCAGGGCGTTGGCGCGCTGCCCTACACTCGCGGAGACGCGGCGCGTGGCCGCGACCGCTGCGCCCAGTTGGTCCGCGGGCAGCGCGCAGTCGAGGAACGCGCTGAGCCAGGCGGCGGCGCCCGCAGAATCGTCAGTCGTCATCGTGCTTCCCCTTTTCCCGCCCGCAAGGTGCGGACGCAGTCATTTCCGAACCCCCCAGACGTTCAATGAACAGCGTGCGACGTAGGACCTGTCAAGAATCGGGCCGGCTTCCGCCCGGCGAACCGGCAAGAACCGTCTGCACGGCGCGCTGCAGTTCCTCCGGCGTGAACGGCTTGGCCAGCGCCAGGTCCGCCCCCAGTGTCTTGGCCATCCTGAGGAAGTCCACATTCTGGGTACGGCCACCGCCGGAGATCACGATCACCCGCAGATGCGGGTATTGCTTGCGCAGCTTCAGAAGCAGGCCGATCCCGTCGACCTCCGGCATGATGATATCGGATACCACCACGTCTACGGCCAAGCGCGCGAGCACGCTGGACGCCTCCTGGCCATCCTGCGCTTCCACGACATCGTGGCCGGCACGCCTGAGCGTAGCCCGCACCGTCGAGCGGACGAGTTCGTCGTCGTCGACCACCAGGACGCGCGCCATTGTCGCTATCCGTTTCCCCGGCCAATTCCAGTCCCGCTCGGCGCGACCATGAGAACGCCGGCGAACTGCCTTGAGCGGGGGCGCCTTCACCACCGCCGCTTGTAGAATGCAATCGGGCGCGAAGCGTTGCAACTGTTCATGCCTGTGCCGGCAAGATGGGCTAGACTACGCAACGTCGGTCGGCGTGCGAACACGCCGTCCCGCTGGGGGAACGGGCGATGGCAAGCCGCGCTACGCCCTGGTTCAGATCGCCGTACCTGGCTGTATTGGCGGCCAGCGGGCTGTTGCTGCTCGTCATCGGCGCGGTCCAAGCGCTCGAACTGCGACGCGCCTGGGATCGGGCGCTGGACGACATCCGACGCCAGGCGGCGAGCCTTGTCCTGGTCGTCGAGCAGGACATGACCCGCGCGCTGGAGGCGGTGGACCTTAGCCTGCTCAGCGTCGCCGAGGCCCTGGACCACGCGCCCGGGCTTCGCTTCAGCAAGGCAGAGCTGGCCAATCTGCTTGGCAGCAAGCTCGATCACCTGCCCTATGTCCGGTCGCTGACCGTGTTCGACCGGGACGGCGCCATCGTGGCGAGCGCGCCGTTGCCGATGCCGCCGGACACGGTTGTTGAGGATCAAGTCTATTTCAGGCAGCGGCGCGCCGACCCCGGCACGTCGCTCGTTATCCACGACCCGGCGTTCAGCCAATTGACCAGCCAGATCTTCGTGCCCTTGACCCGACGGCTGGAAGACGAACGCGGCGGCTTCGCCGGCATCGTCCTCGCGAGCCTCGAACCCCGGGCGCTCGACGAGATCTACAACGCGCTCGACCTGGGCACGAACGGCGTCCTTGGATTGTTCAAGTCCGACAGCACGCTTCTTGCGCGCTTTCCCCATCGCGCCGGCCTCGTCGGCCAGAAATTCGCCGATATCGGGCTTTTCCGTGATCATGTATCCAAGGCGACGGCCGGGGTCTTCATTGGCGGCACCGGCTTAGACGGGATCGAGCGTGCCGTTGCCTACCGCAAGCTCAGCCGCTATCCCGTCGTGACCGCGATCGGCATCGACCTTGTCCATGCGCGCAGCGCCTGGCACAGCCTCGCCAAGACAGCCGTCGTCGGCTTTCTCGTGACCGGCCTGGCGATTGCCGCCGCCACCGCGCTGCTGGTGCGCACCTTGGGAGAGCAACGCCGGCTGCTCGCACAGACGCGGGCGAGCGATCAGCGTTTCCGCGATTTCGCCGAGGTTGCCTCGGACTGGCTGTACGAGATGGATGCGCAGTACCGCTTCACCTACATTTCGCCGCGCCGCCAGGAGGTGACGGGCGCGCCCGTCGAGTCGCGGCTTGGCCGAACGCCGTTCGACCTGGCCGCGCCCGACGAGTTGGCGCGATACGCCGACACCTATGCGCGGTTCCGGCGAGCCCTGGATGCCCGCGAGGAATTCCGCGGTTTCGAATTCTGGTCCAAGTCGTCGGGCGGCACGCCGCATTGCGTCGCCATCAATGGACGGCCGATCTTCGATGCGGACGGCACGTTCCTCGGCTATCGCGGCACTGGGACCGACCTGACCGAACGCAGGCGGGCCGAGCGCGCCGCCGCCGAGTTGCATGCGAAGCTGGAGGATGCGATTGAGAGCCTTTCCGACGGATTCGCCCTGTTCGACCGCGACGATCGGCTCGTGCTGTGGAACCGGACTTTTTCCGGCTACTACGGCGATCCGAACTTTGCCAAGGTCGGCTTGGACCCGCGGTTCGCGAAAGCCGGCCTGGCGTTCGAAGACATGATCCGGGCGGGGCTGCCGAATCTCAAGTTCCCCCAGGAAATCGGCGCCACGCCCGAGGAGTGGATGGCCGAGCGCCAACGCAGGCATCGCAATCCCTCCGGCCCGCTGGAGATCGAGCGTGTCAACGGAAATTGGGACCGGGTGATCGAGTCGCGCACGCGCGACGGCGGCACGGTTCTCATCCGCACCGACATCACCGAACTCAAAGTGCGCCAGCGGATCGCCGAGCGGCTGGCGCGCCAGCAGAATGCGCTGGCCGAGCTCAGCCAGCTCACCCTCGTCGCTCCATCGCTGGAAACGATCAAGCAGCGCGCGACCGAGCTGGCGGCCGGCGGCCTAGCGGCCCGGCTCTGTGTGATCTGGGAGTTGGAGCCCGACGGCCGCTCGTACCTTGCGTCTGCCGGACTTGGCTGGAAGGAAGGTCGGGTCGGCCAGACACGTGTCGACGTCGGGCGCAATTCCGAGTGTGACCTGGCGCTCGCGACCAAGGGCCCGATCGTCGTGGCCGATTTGGCCGCGGAAGCGCGATTCCGGCCGTCCGGGCTGCTATCCGAACATAACGCGACAAGTGGTATCATCGCCACGATCCCCTGCCAGCCCCAGCCCTTCGGCGTCCTGTCGGTCCTGGCGGCAGAACCGCGGCGTTTCGAGGACGACGAGATCCGATTTGTCGAGTCGGTTGCCTATATCGTCTCGACAGCGATCGACCATTGGAACGCCGAGCGAGTCCGGAAGGTCCACGAAGCGCGCCTTGTCGGAATCCTCAACGCGCTTCCGGCAAGCGTGGCCCTGGTCGACCAAAACGGCGTCATCGTCGAGGTCAACCGGCACTGGGCGGGCCACGTGCGCAGCAATGCGCTGTTCGGCGGTGGGTTCCAGGTCGGCACCAACTACCTTGCGGCATGCCGCGCCGTCGCCGGGGGACTCGCCGACGCGGCCGCGAGCCTTGCCGCGGGCCTGGGGCAGGTGCTGGCGGGCACCGCCGGATCGTCGCCGCCGCTGGAATATCCCTCCGAAGGCGACGGGCAACGCTCATGGTATCGCGCCATGATTTCCCCCCTCTCGACGCAGTCGCGCGACGGCGCCGTCGTGATGCACATGGACGTCACCGACCGGCGCGCCGCGGAAGAGACGCTGGCACAGGCCCAGAAGCTCGAGGCGGTCGGTCAGCTGACCGGCGGGATCGCGCACGATTTCAACAACCTGCTGACCGTGATCCTCGGCCAGTCGGACTTGCTGTCGTTCGACCTCGCAGGCGACCGCGAACACGCCCTGATGGCCGAGACCATCAACACAGCGGCGCGGCGGGGCGCGGACCTCACGCGCCAGCTCCTGGCCTTCGCGCGTCGCCAGCCGCTGCAACCGGCACGCGTACAAATCAATGCCCTCGTTCAGTCGCTGCTGCCGATCCTGCGCAGGACGCTGAGCGCCGCGATCGAGGTAAAGACGGCCTTCGCCGACGACGCCTGGCCCTGCCTCGCCGACCCGGCGCAACTCGAGGCGGCGTTGCTGAACCTGGCCATCAACGCACGCGACGCCATGGAAAGGTCCGGCGTATTGACGATCGAGACCGCCAACGCGGTACTGGACGAGCACTACGCGGCGCACAATCCCGACGCCCGGCCCGGCGAGTATGCGATGATCGGCGTCAGCGACACCGGTCATGGCATGTCGCCGGAGATCATGGCGCACGTGTTCGAGCCGTTCTTCACCACCAAGCCGGTCGGCCAGGGCACCGGGTTGGGCCTCAGCATGGTTTACGGCTTCGTCAAGCAGACCGGCGGCCACATCAAGATCTACAGCGAGGTCGGCCGCGGCACGACCGTCAAGCTGTACCTGCCGCGGGCCGGGCAGAGGGACATCAGCGCGCAGCCTCCGCCAAGCGCTGCCCCCGCCATTGCCGCCGGCACGGAGTCGGTCCTGCTGGTGGAGGACGACACCTTGGTGCGCGAGTTCACCGCCGCGCAGCTTCGCCGCCTGGGCTATCGCGTCAGCGAGGCCAGCAGCGGGCCCGCCGCGCTCGCGATCTTGAGTCAGGGCGCTGCCATCGACCTGCTGTTCACCGACATCGTGATACCGGGCGGGCTGACGGGGCATGAACTGGCAGCCGAGGCCCGCCGCCTCCGCCCTCAGCTCAAGCTCCTGTTCACCTCGGGCTACCCCGCCGCCGCGCTGCAGAACCACGGCGGGAACCGCCGGGACGCCGAACTGATCGTCAAGCCCTATCGGGTCGACGAACTCGCCCGCCGCCTGCGCGAAGTCCTGGACCGGGATTGATCGGCCGTCCTTCCGCGCCTCGGCCCGGCCTGCTATAACCGCCCGAGGGAACGGAAATCCGGCTGGCCGCCATGTACCTGCTGATCGACAACTACGACAGCTTTACCTACAACCTCGTCCATTTCCTGGGCGAGCTGGGGGCGGAGACGGTCGTTCGCCGCAACGACGCGTTGACGGCCGACGAAGCCATGGCGATGCGCCCGCAGGGCATCGTGATCTCGCCGGGCCCCTGCGATCCCGACCGTGCCGGCATCTGCCTGGAGGTGATCGCCAAGGCGGCCGACGCGCGCATGCCCGTGCTCGGCGTCTGTCTCGGCCACCAGGCGATCGGCCAGGCGTTCGGCGGCAAGGTCGTGCGCGGACCAATGCCGATGCATGGAAAGCTGAGCCCGGTCCGCCACGCCGGCAGCGACGTGTTTGCCGATATCCCCTCGCCCTTCGAGGCCACGCGCTACCACTCGCTGGTGGTCGAGCGCGACAGCCTTCCCGATGAGCTCGCGGTGACGGCGGAGACCGCCGACGGCCTCATCATGGGCCTGGCGCACAAGGAACTGCCGATCTTCGGCGTGCAGTTTCACCCAGAGAGCATCGCCTCCGAGCACGGGCACAAGCTGCTCGGCAACTTCCTCGCTTTGGCGCGCCAGTTCGGCACCGCCTGACCGCCATGAGCCGCGACATGACCGACCTCAAGGCGCTGCTGGGCATTGTCGCCACCGGCAAGCCGCTCACGCAGCAGCAGGCCGAGGACGCGTTCGACATCATGATGTCGGGCAACGCCACGCCGGCGCAAATGGGCGCCTTCCTGATGGCGCTGCGGGTGCGCGGCGAGACCGTGGACGAGATCACCGGCGCCGCGCGGGCCATGCGGGCGAAGGCCGTACGGATCGAGGCGCCGCCGGGCGCGATCGACGTGGTCGGCACCGGCGGCGACGCCGCCGGCACGTTCAACGTGTCGACCACGGCGGCCCTGGTCCTGGCCGGGGCGGGCGTGCCGGTCGCCAAGCACGGCAACCGCGCGATCTCCTCGAAGTCCGGCGCCGCCGACGTGCTGACGGCGCTCGGCGTCAACATCGAGTGCGATTTCGCGCTGGTCGCGCGCGCGATCCGCGAGGCCGGCATCGGCTTCATGATGGCCCCGCGCCACCACGGCGCGATGCGCCATGTCGGCGGTACGCGCGTCGAGCTCGGCACGCGCACCGTGTTCAACATCCTGGGGCCGCTCACCAACCCCGCCTTCGTCAAGCGCCAGCTCGTCGGCGCCTTCGCGCGGCAATGGATCGAGCCGATGGCGCAGACGCTTGCCAATTTGGGCTCCGAGCGCGCCTGGGTCGTTCATGGCTCGGACGGGATGGACGAGCTGACCTTGACCGGCCCGTCCTATGTCGCCTCGCTCGAGAACGGCGCGATCAAGACCTTCGAGACGACGCCCGAGGAGGCCGGCCTCAGTCGCTGCAGGGCCGAGGATTTGAAGGGCGGCGACGGCGCGGCCAATGCGCTCAGCATCCGCGCCCTGTTCGCCGGCCAGCGCGGACCGCTGCGCGATGTGGTGCTGTACAACGCCGCCGCCGCGCTGCTGGTCGCCGGCAAGGCCAGGGACCTGAAGGACGGCGTTGCTCTCGCGAGCCAGTCGATCGACCAGGGCCGTGCGACCGCCGCGCTCGACAAGCTCGTCGCCATCACCAATGCGCCGGTCGCGGCGGGAGCGGCCGCGTCGTGAGCGACACGCTCGCGCGCATCTGCGCGGACAAGCGCACGCATGTCGCGGCGCGCAAGGCCGAAACGCCCGAATTCATGCTGCGCCAGCGCGTCGACGCACTGGCGCCGCCGCGCGGATTTGCGCGCGCGCTGGCGGATGAAGTTGCGCGCGGCCGGTACGGGCTTATCGCCGAGATCAAGAAGGCCTCGCCCAGCAAGGGGATCATCCGCGCCGACTTCGCGCCGATGGCGCTGGCGCGCGCCTACAAGGCTGGCGGCGCCACCTGCCTGTCGGTCCTGACCGACCGGCCCTATTTCCAGGGCGACGACACCTACCTGCAGGAAGCGCGTGCCGCCGTCGACCTGCCGGTGCTGCGCAAGGACTTCATGGTCGACCCCTACCAGATCGTCGAATCCCGCGCGCTAGGTGCGGATTGCGTCCTGGTGATCATGGCGGCCGTGGACGACGCACTGGCCGCCGACCTTGTGGCGCAGGCATCGGCCCTTGGCATGGACGCGCTGATCGAGGTCCACGACCGGCCGGAGTTGGACCGGGCGCTGCGCCTGCCTGCGGGCCTGATCGGGATCAATAACCGCAACCTGAAGACCTTGGCGGTGGATCTGGCCACGACCGAGACCCTGGCGCCGCTGGTGCCCAAGGATCGCCTGGTCGTGGCGGAGAGCGGCCTCGGCACGCCGGCGGACCTGGCGCGCATGGCCCGGGTCGGCGCACGGTGCTTCCTCGTGGGCGAATCGCTGATGCGCCAGCCCGATGTCGCCGCCGCGACCAGGGCTCTGTTGGCGCAGCCCGCGGCGGCCCCAAGGCGGCACGCGGCGGCGGGCTAGGCCCGTGTCCTCAGGCTTCACCCATTTCGACGCCGAGGGCCGGGCGGTCATGGTCGACGTTTCCGGCAAGGACGAAACCGACCGGGTCGCCGTGGCCGAAGCCTCGGTCGTCATGAAGCCCGAGACGCTGCGCCTGATCCGCGAGGGGCAGATGAAGAAGGGCGACGTACTGGCCGTGGCGCGGCTGGCCGGCATTATGGCGGCCAAGAAGACGTCCGACTTGATTCCGCTCTGCCACCCTCTCGCCCTGACCTCGGTGACCGTGGACCTGACCATGGACGAGGCGCGGCACGCAGTCGATATCCGGGCAACCTGCCGGCTAACCGGCCGGACAGGCGTTGAAATGGAAGCAATGACAGCGGTTTCTGTCGCGGCTCTCACCGTCTACGACATGTGCAAGGCGGTCGACCGGAGCATGTTAATATCCAACATTAAGTTGGTCTATAAATCAGGAGGAAAATCCGGTACTTATGGAATGATATCGTGATTTCAGTCGAAGAAGCGCGACAGCGGATTCTTGCCGCCCTCCACCCCCTGCCCGCCGAGCAGGTGGCGGTCTCCCAGGCCCTGGGGCGCGTTTTGGCGGAGAATGTCGCCGCCCGGGTAACCCAGCCCCCGACCGCCGTATCGGCGATGGACGGCTATGCCGTTCGCGCGGCGGACGTAGTCCAGGTGCCTGCCACCCTGGCGGTGGTGGGTAACGTGCCGGCTGGAGGGGCCTATGACCGACGGGTGGGACCGGGCGAGGCGGTGCGGATTTTTACCGGCGCCCCGGTGCCCGACGGGGCTGATGCCATTGTCATCCAAGAGGACACCGAGGCGTCGGCTGGCAAGGTCACGGTCCGGGAGGCCGCGCGTCCCGGCCAGTTCGTCCGGCCGGCCGGGCTCGACTTCCGCGCCGGCGACGTCGGCATCCGCGCGGGGCGCCGGCTGACCGCCCGCGACATTGGCCTCGCCGCCGCCATGAACGTGCCCTGGCTCAAGGTCCATCGCCGCCCGCGCGTCGCGGTCCTGGCGACCGGCGACGAGGTGGTGATGCCCGGCACGCCGATCGGCCGCAGCCAGATCGTCTGCTCCAACGGCCTGTCGCTGGCCGCGGTCATCGCTGCGGCGGGCGGCGAGCCGATCGACCTGGGCATCGCCGCCGACAACCGCGAGGCTTTGACCGCCATGGCCGCCGGCGCGCCCGGGGCGGACATGCTGGTCACCACCGGCGGCGCCTCGGTCGGCGAGCACGACCTGATCCGCGATGTGCTGGGCGAGGCCGGCCTGGCGATCGATTTCTGGAAGATCGCGATGCGCCCCGGCAAGCCGCTGATCTTCGGCGCCATCAAGGGCACGCCGATGCTCGGTCTGCCGGGGAATCCCGTTTCGACCTTGGTCTGCGCCACGATCTTCCTGCTGCCGGGGCTTGAGAAGATGCAGGGGCTCCCGCAAACCGCATCGCCGGCACGCCACGCGATTCTGGCCAGGCCGCTGCCCGCCAACGACCGTCGCCAGGACTATCTGCGCGCCACCCTTTCCCAGGGTCCGGACGGCGCGTTGGTGGCAACGCCCTTCGACAAGCAGGACAGCTCGATGCTGGCCACGCTCGCCCATGCCGACTGCCTGGTCGTGCGCGCCCCGCTGGCGCCGGCGGCCAAGGCGGGCGATCGGGTGGAGATCGTCCCGTTTCCCACCGGACCGGCCGGGATTTGAGGCGCTACATCCGCGCCAGCAGGCCCTCGAGATAGACGATCCGCTCGCGCAGCAGGCGGACCTCGTCGCGCAGGCTCATGACCAGGTATTGCTGGGTCAGCACCGGGTCGATCTTCTTTGGGGCGGGGCCGCCCTCGCCGGCAGACGCAGCACCGCCCTCCCCGCCCTTGCCCTTGTCAGCGCTCTTTCCCTTGTCGCCGGCACCGGCCGCCGCCTCCTTCGCGCCTCCGGCCTTCCCGACTCCCGCCGTCTTTCCGGGAAGCTTGGGCGCGTAACCCTTCTTCGCTGCCGCGGCGTCGGCCTTGGCGCGTTCGGCTTTGGCCCTTTCGGCCGTCTTGCGGGCCATTTCGGCCTTGCTCGCCGCCATCTCCTTGTAGCGCTCGGCCTGAACCTTGGCGTCGGCCTCCGCCTTTGCCAGGCGGGGGCGGAGCTGGGCAAGCTCCTCCTCGACCTGGGCGCGGAACGCAGCGCGGAAGTCGACGCTCGCTTGGCCCATGCCGCGCGCCGGGGCCTGCTGTGCATGCGAAGGCGCGGGCCCTCCGGCGACGATCGCCGCCAGGAGCAGGGCAATGGCAAGGCATTGGAATGCGGACATTGGCGCATCCTGCGGGCGCGGCCGTTAAAGGCCCGTTATCCCGGCCAACATGGTGGCCGGTATCCGGCCCGTTGAAATTCGGGCTTGACCTGCCGCCGGAACCAAACTAGAACATGCGCGCCCGTTTAGGTTTTGTTCTAGATATAGGGGTTTCCAGGGACACGCGGATCGCTTCGCTGGGAAACCCGCAGCAGAGAAGACAGGCCATGCTGACACGCAAACAGTACGAACTCCTGATGTTCATCCAGGACCGGCTGCGCCAAACCGGCGTGTCGCCGTCCTTCGACGAGATGAAGGAGGCGCTCAGCCTGCGCTCCAAGTCCGGCATCCACCGGCTTATCACCGGGCTCGCCGAGCGCGGCTTCATTCGCCGACTGGCGCACCGGGCCCGGGCGCTGGAGGTGGTCCGGATGCCCGAGAACGCATCGGCAGCGGAACGGGCGCCGGCCCAGCCCGCCGGCGCCGGGCATGCTGCGGCCATCCCCGCCGCCGCGCAGCCCGCCAACCAGAGCGGCTTCGCGCCCAACGTCATCCGCGGCAATTTCCAGCCGGCGATGCCCGCCGCCGCGGTGCCGGCCGAACCCAGCGAGGCCGTGCGCCTGCCGCTGCTGGGCAAGATTGCGGCCGGCGTGCCGATCGAGGCCCTGAGCAACCCGACCAACACCATCGACGTGCCGGCGAGCATGCTGTCGCGCGGCGAGCATTTCGCGCTGACGGTGGAGGGCGATTCGATGATCGACGCCGGGATCTACGACGGCGACACGGCGCTGATCCAGCGCTGCGATACGGCCGACAACGGCGCCATCGTGGTGGCGCTTGTGGACAGCAACGAGGTCACCTTGAAGCGCCTGCGCCGCAAGCACGGCTCGATCGCCCTCGAGCCCGCCAACCCGGTCTACGAGACCCGCATCTTCGGCCCCGACCGCGTGCAGGTGCAGGGCAAGCTGGTGGGATTGATCAGGCGCTATTGATCCGCCCGGCGCCCCAGCTTCGCCACCCAGGGCCGGTCGCCGCGCTCTTCTGCGACGGTCTCCACGCGCGTCCCGCGCCGTTCGAGCCAGATGGCGTGCGCGCCGCCGCGCCAGAGCGCGAAACGGTCGATCACCACTGCTGCCGCTGAACAGCCCCGTCGGATCGGTACGGCGCTGATGACGACATCGGCCTGGGCGCATTCCTCGGCCAGCGCCGATGCCTCGCGCACAAGCGCCGCCGTGCGGCCGTCGCGGCGGTAGAGGCAGGCCTGGCCGTCGCAACGCAGGCTTTCGTCCACCACGGGCGCCGCGCGCCCGCCCCGCCCGGCGGGGAAGGCTGCGGTCGCCTGCTGGCCGGCGCGCCGCAGCCAGGTTTCGGCGGTCAGGCGGTCGCCGCCATCGACCGAGAGCAGCAGTTTCCCCTCCTGACCGCGCACCGCCATCATCCGCGCGTCGCCAGACACCAAAATGTCC
Source organism: uncultured Rhodospirillaceae bacterium (assembly GCA_964393375.1). GTDB lineage: Bacteria > Pseudomonadota > Alphaproteobacteria > JAEULC01 > JAEULC01 > JAEULC01. The sequence continues at coordinate 2,396 of CAYMTM010000067.1, read as the reverse complement.
GGCCCGCGCATCAGCGCCATCGCGGCGAAGCAGCCGAGAATCGGCGCTATGCCCAGCAGGCGCCAGCGTCCGCGCCATAGGCACAGCCAGATCAGGCCGGCCGAAGCCGCCAGCAGCCCCGCCATCGGCATCGCCGGCAGCAGCGCCACCGCCCCCGGCCAGGACGCCACCGCCTCGGCCGCGGCGATGATCCAGCCGACGCCCCAGCCCATCGGCGCCAGCGCCCAGGCCTCGAGCCCCAGGGGCATCAGCGCGAAGGCGAGCATGCCCCAGGGCATCACCCAGTGCGCGGTGATGGGCACCGCGATCAGGTTGGCGGCCAGGCCGTAGAGGGGGAAGCGGTTGAAGTGGTAGGCCGCATAAATGCCGGTCGCCAGGCTGCCGATCGCCGTGGTCAGCAGCACCACGCCGACATAAAGCGCCGCGCGGCCTACCGGCCCCGACTCGGCGCGCCATTGGGCAAAGCGGTCGCGCAGGCCCTCGTAGACCGCGACCAGCGCCATCACCGCGGCGAAGCTCATCTGGAAGCTGGCTCCCCACAGCACCTCGGGCAGGAGCAGCAAAATCACTGCCGCGGCCCAGGCGAGCAGACGCATGGAAATGGCGTCGCGGTCCACCAGCACACCGAGCAGCACGATGCCTACCATCAGGAAGGCCCGTTCGGTCGGCGGCGACGGCCCGGCCACGAGGAAATAGAACGCCGCGCCGGCGAAAGCGGCGACGGCTGCCCATTTCTTGATCGGGTAGCGCAGCGCTACCGGCTCGACCAGCGCCAGAGCGGCACGCACCACGAAGAACAGGATTCCGGCGACCAGCGCGAAATTCAGGCCGGATATGGCGATGAGATGCGCCAAGCCGGCATCGCGCATCGCCGCCATCACCGGCTCGGGAATGCCGGCGCGCTCGCCGATCAGGAGCGCGGCCGCCAGCGGCCCCGCCGGGCCGTCGATGCCCGCGCGGATACGCTGGCCGATCGTCTCGCGCAGCCGCTCGAGCCAGATCGCGAGCGTCCAGGGCCTCGCCTCCTCCGGCAGCACGCGCACCGGCGCGACGGAGAACCCGACCGCCCCGATGCCTTGAAAAAAGGCATGCCGCTGAAAGTCGAAGGCGCCCGGCGCCAGCGGCGGCGAGGCCGGCAGCAGGACCCCGCGAAGCGCGACGCGCGCGCCGATGGCCGCTTCCTCCGCGTGCTTGCGGTTGAGCGTTAGCCTGATCTGGCGCGGCGTCGCCGCGACCGCGAGACGGTCGACGCGCAACTCGGCGAGCACGACGCGTTGCGAACCGTCGGCGCGCGTCTCGCGGTCGACGATGCGGCCGACGATCTCGACCGGCCCCAGGCGCTGGGCGAGCATCGGCGTCGCGACCATCGCGGTGCGGGCCTGCGCCGCGGCGAAGCCCAGCCCCGACACGGCGATCATCCAGGCCGCGAGGAACGGCGCCAGGCGCTGCGGGCCGCTGAGGACGGCAAGGGCGATTCCGGCCAGCGTCCAGGCGGCGCCGAGCCACCATGCCGGCTCGGACGAAAGCCCGAAATAGATCGCGATTCCGATCCCGATCGCGACCGGCAGCCACAGCGCCCATTGCTCGCGCTCGGCCAGGAAGGCATCGGCGCCGGCGGACGGCAGCGCGCGCAATGCGCCCGCCCAGTCCCGGCCGCCGCCACCTGCAAACCAGCCCAGCGCACCGACGCTCACGCTCGCGCTTCCCCCGCGACCCGGCGAAATCAGTTGATGGTAGCATGCGCCGGGCGGCGCGGCCGGGTCAAAGAGGGGCGTCGGCCAGGAATTCGCGAAGTGTCGCGACGGCCCCCTCAGGGCCTTTGCGGCGGTGGCGTTCGGTCGACGGCTCTACTGTTTCAACCGCGAGTCGAGAGCGGCGAACTCCGTATTGAAGATGTCCCGCACCGATTTCAGCAGTTCGTTGCACTGCGCACTGTTGGCCGTAGCATGCCCGCTGCCCGAGCAGAACTTCGCCATATCGGTCAACACGCCTGCGCGGATCTGGGCATAGCGAAGCTGATACTCGAATCGTGCCTTTTCTCTGGCAAGTTCGACGCTGCCTTCGATCTGCTTTTTCGCTTCAAGCTGCTGACTGGCCAGAGTCGTCACCGTCTTGAGAAACTCGTCACAGCGCGTCGCCAGGCCGGTCTTGCCGTCGCGACGGTCCAGCGCATTCAGGCATGCCACAAGGAATGCCTCGCGGCCGCCGCCCTCGGAAAAGCGGTCATGCAGTTGGAGCAGCTTGTCGGCAAGCTGCGGCGTTGGCTGCGGGTTGAGGCCCCCACCAGCCGTCGCCACCACCTTCGCGCCGCCCATCAGCGCGCCGGCAGCTTGGGCGAACTGGGCATTCGCAGCCGACCTGCGCTCCGCCGCCGCCGCGACTTGTGCAGCCTGCGG
>CAYMTM010000066.1:0-19993 GCA_964393375.1 uncultured Rhodospirillaceae bacterium | reverse complement strand
ACGGCGCGTGCCGCATCTCGATGGTGACGAACAGCACCTTGTAGAGCGCGAAGAACACCGGGATCTGGATCACGATCGGCAGACAGCCCGAAACCGGGTTCACCTTCTCCTTCTTATAGAGTTCCATCATCGCCTGGTTCAGCTTGGCGCGGTCCTCGCCATACTGCTCGCGCAGCCGCATCATCTCGGGCTGCAGCTTCTTCATCGCGGACATCGACTTGTAGGACTTGTTCGCCAGCGGGAAGAACAGCAGCTTCACCAGCACCGTCAAGAGCAAGATCGCCAGGCCGAAATTCCCGAGGACGGCGAAGAAGTAGTCGAGAATGTAGAAGATCGGCCGCGTCAGGAAATAGAACCAGCCCCAGTCGACCGTCCGGTCGAACAGCGTGATGTTGAAGCGTTCCTTGTAGGCGTCGATCAGCTTCACTTCCTTGGCGCCGGCGAACAGCAGGCCCTGGCTTTCCGCCGCGGCGCCGGGCGCCACGGCGCGCGCGGCGCCCAGGTAATCGACCTGGTACTTGTCGGTCTTGTCGCGCAGCGTGTGGCGGAAATTGGCCTCGTATTTCTCGGCCTGGTCGGGGACCAGCGCCACCAGCCAGTACTTGTCGGTGATGCCGAGCCAGCCGCCGGTCGAAGGGAACTTGACCGCGCCCGACTTCTCGTCGCGCATGTTGGCGTAGGTGTATTCCTTGAGCGAGCCGTCGAACACGCCGAGCAGCCCCTCGTGCAGGATCAAAAACCCGAGGACCGGCGGGGTGCCTGTCCGGCTGATCAGCGAATAGGGGTAGAGCGTGACGGGCTGCTGGCCGGCATTCTCGACCTTCTGCGTGACCGTCAGCAGGTAGTTGGCGTCGATCGCGTAGCGGCGCGAGAATTTGAGCCCCGCGCCGTTGTCCCAGGTGAGCGTGACCGGGTCGTCCGCCGTCAGCGTATCGCGGTCTGCGGTCCAGGGCGTGGCGGAATCCGGAAGCTTCGGCGCATTGTTGCCGGGCGCCGCGGTCCAGCCGAATTCGACATAGTAGGGATTCTCGCTGCCGGGCGGCGACAGAAGCGCGATGCGCGGGCTGTCGGGTTCGACCGTCTCGCGATAGTCCTTGAGCACCACGTCGTCGACCAGCCCGCCCACGAGCGCGATCGATCCCTGCAGCCGGGGGGAGTCGATCTTCACCCGCTTGCCCTCGGCGATCACCTTGGCGCGGTCGCGCGCCACCGGCTGCGCCGGCGCGCCCGGTGCCGTGCCCGGCGCCGCGGCCGGCGGCTGGCCCGGGGCGGTCGGCGCCGTCGGCGTCTGCGCCTGTTGCTGCTGCTGTTGCTGTTGCTGCTGCTGGACGCGCGGGCGGTCGTAGAAATAGTGGAAACCCAGCACGATCGCGATCGACAGCGCGATCGCAATGAAGAGGTTTTTCTGCTGTTCCATCAGTGCGTCCGCTCGCGCGTGCAGAAGCAGGACCGCGCGCGGCCGAAGGAAAACGGCGGGGCGTCGGGCACCGGGTCGCAGCCGGAGCCGCCCCAGGGATGGCAGCGCAGCAATCGCCGCGCGCCGAGATAGGCGCCGGCGATCGCCCCATGCCGGCCGATCGCCTCGCAGGTGTATTCCGAGCAACTCGGCACAAAGCGGCAGTTGACGCCCAGCACCGGCGCGATGGTCCATTGATAGGCGCGGATCAGCCCGCGCAGCGCGAGGACGACCGGGGTCACGGCGCCCGCCCTTCCCGCCACTGGCCGAGGCGCTTGAGTGCCGTCTCCAGGTCGCCGACGAGGCCCGACCATTCGCGCGACACCGTCGCGCGGCGCGCGACGAGCACGTAATCGTGACCCGGCGCGCCATGGGACGGCAGAACCTGGCGCGCGAGCGCGCGCAGGCGCCGGCGCGCGCGATTGCGCTCGACCGCGCCGCCGACCTTGCGGCTGGCGGTCAGGCCGAGGCGGATTTCCGTCACGCCCATCGGGGCGGCGCAGGACTGCACGACCATGCCGGGCGCGGCAAACCGTCTCCCGCGCTCGGCAACGCGCAGAAATTCCGGGCGGCGCGTGAGCCGTCCCAGCGGCGCGTCCATGTGCGGGCCAAACGCTTAAGAGGGTCAGGCGGACAGGCGCTTGCGGCCCTTCGCGCGGCGCGACGCCAGGACTTTGCGACCGCCCAGCGTGGAAAGGCGCGCGCGGAAGCCGTGCCGGCGCTTGCGGACGAGTTTGCTGGGCTGGTAGGTGCGCTTCACGACCAGGCACTCCGATCAGCATTCCGGAAAACCGGCGCGGCTTATAGAGGTTGGGCGGGGCGAAGTCAAATCCGCGACGGGCCCCGAGCCGCGCTGCCGCCAACCGCAGGGCTGGCAGGCGCGGGCACCGCCGGCTAGTGTCGCGGGAACGTGCGTGGCCGTAAATGGCCGGGCCTGCTAAGCCCCGGACAAGCCGTTACCGACGCCAGGTCAAGGGAGGCAACGATGGGCCCTTCGGCCCCCGACCTTGCGCCCCGCGCCCCCCCGCCGCATTGGGCCAGGCGGTTCTGGCCCGCCTTGGTTCTGCTGGCGGGACTGGGGATTTTTTTGGCCTTGCGCCTCGACCGGTATCTGGGCTTTTCGTCCCTAAAGGAGCATCGGGCCCTGCTGCTGGACCTCGTCGAACGCCACCGGGCCCTGACCGCGCTTGGATTTCTGGCGATCTACACCCTGGCGGTGGCCATGTCGCTGCCGGTCGCCACGGCTTTAACCATCGCCGGGGGGTTCCTGTTCGGCCAGATCCTGGCCACCGCGCTGGTGGTGGTGGGAGCCACGGCCGGGGCGGTGGCGGTGTTCCTGGCGGCCAGGACCGCGCTGGGCGACAGCCTGCGCCGGCGCGCGGGCCCCTGGCTGGCGCGCATGGAGCGCGGCTTCCGGGAGGATGCGTTGTGCTACCTGTTGGTGCTGCGCCTGGTGCCGCTGTTCCCGTTCGTGGCGGTGAACCTGGTGCCGGCGATATTGGGCATGCGCCTGCGCGACTTCGCGCTGGGGACATTCATCGGCATCATTCCCGGTTCGTTCGTCTATGTATCGGTGGGCGCCGGGCTGGGCAGCGTGTTCGACGCCGGAGGCGAGTTCCGCCCCACCGGCATCCTGACGCCCGAGGTGATCACCGCCCTGGTCGGCCTTGCCTGCTTGGCGCTGGTGCCGGTGGTGTATAAGAAGCTCAAGCGATCCACCTGAATTTCCCTTGGGAGACAGGATGCTGTCGGTCGATCTGTGCGTGATCGGCGCCGGCTCGGGCGGCCTGACCGTCGCCGCCGGCGCCTCGCAGATGGGCGCCCGCGTGGCGCTGGTCGAACGCGACCGCATGGGCGGGGACTGCCTGAATTTCGGCTGCGTGCCGTCGAAGGCGCTGCTGGCCGCCGCGAAGGCCGCCGAGGCGATGCGCCAGGCTGCCCGGCTGGGGATCGAACGCCACGAGCCCCGGATCGACTTTGCGCGGGTAATGGCGCATGTCCGGGACGTCGTCGACGCGATCGCCCCCCACGACAGCCAGGAACGCTTCGAGGGCCTGGGCGTCAAGGTGGTGCGCGCCGCCGCGCGCTTCGTGGCGCGCAACACGATCGAGGCGGGGGACGAGCGCATCGAGGCCCGGCGCTTCGTGCTGGCGACAGGCTCGTCCCCGCTGGTCCCGCCGATCCCGGGCCTGGACGAGGCGCCCTATCTGACCAACGAGACTGTCTTCGCCAACGACCGCAAGCCGTCGCACTTGATCGTGGTTGGCGGCGGACCGGTGGGACTGGAACTGGCCCAGGCGCATCGCCGCCTGGGATCGACGGTCACGGTGGTGGAGCAGAAAACCATCCTGCCCAAGGACGATCCGGAACTGGTCGACGTCGTGCGCGCCGCGCTCTTGGCTGAAGGCATCATCCTGCTGGAGGGCGCCGAGGTCGGCCGTATCGACAAGTCGCCGAGCGGGATCGCCGTCACGGTCCGGCGCGAAGGGGGCGATCTGCGCCTGGCCGGATCGCATCTGCTGGTCGCGGCCGGTCGTAAGCCCAACGTGGACGGGCTCAATCTCGAGGCCGCGGGGGTCGAATTCGGGCCCGGGGGCATCAAGACGGACCGGCGGCTGCGAACCAGCAACCGGAGCATCTACGCCATCGGCGATGTGACCGGACGCTTCCCGTTCACCCACGCCGCCGGCTACCATGCCGGGATCGTGCTCAGGAATGCCCTGTTCCGCCTGCCCGCGAAGGTGGACGATCGCGCCATGCCTTGGGTCACCTATACCGATCCGGAGCTCGCCCAGGTCGGAATGGGCGAGGCGGAGGCGCGCCGCGTCCACGGGAAGGTCACGGTGCTGCGCTGGCCGTTCCACGACAACGACCGCGCCCAGGCCGAGCGTTCGACCGAGGGCTTCGCCAAGGCGGTGCTCGACCGCTCCGGCCGTATCCTGGGCGCCTCGATCGCCGGGCCGCATGCCGGCGAATTGCTCCAGCCCTGGTGCCTGGCGATCGCCAAGGGCATGAAGATCGGCGCCATGGCGAACCTGGTCGTGCCCTACCCCACGCTGGGCGAGGTCAACAAGCGCCTGGCCGGCAGCTACTACGCGCCGAAGCTGTTCAGCGACCGCACGCGCAAGATCGTGCGTTTCCTCTTGAGGCTGGGATGACGGCGAAACGCCGTTTCCTGCCGGCCTGGGCGCGCGGCCTGTCGGCGCGCCTGCTGCTGCTGACCATCGCCTTCGTGATGGTCAGCGAGGTGCTGATCTACCTGCCGTCGATCGCGCGCTTCCGTCATTCCTACCTGGAAGCGCGGCTCAGCAACGCCCACCTGGCGATCCTTGCGCTCGATTCCTCGACCGCCAGCACGGTCGACACGCTGCTGACGCAGCGCCTGCTGGAGCACGCCGAGGCCAGCGCCATCGTCGTGCGCTCGGCCGGGCACGGCACGATCATGCTGATGCACGACCAGGTGCCGCAACCCGACGCGACGGTCGACCTGCGCAACATGACTTGGTACGTCGAGATCAGCGAAGCGCTGCGCACGCTGACGGCCGACGAAGCGCGCATTCTGCGCGTCATCGGCGAGTCGCCGAAGGCGCCCGGCGTGACGGTCGAGGTGTTGATGCGCGAATCGGCGCTGCGCCGCGCGATGATCGGCTATTCGCAGCGCATCCTGGCGCTGTCGATCATGATTTCGCTGATCACCGCGAGCCTCGTCTACCTGTCGCTGCATTTCCTCATGGTCCGCCCGATGCGCCGGCTGACCGAAAGCATGGTCGCGTTCCGCGCCGATCCCGACAACCCGGGCAGCGCCATCGGCCCCAGCCGGCGATCAGACGAGGTCGGCGTCGCCACCCGCGAGCTGGCCGAGATGCAGGCCGGCCTGGCGCAGGCCCTGCGGCAGAAGGCGCATTTGGCGGCGCTGGGCGAGGCGGTCGGCAAGATCAACCACGACCTGCGCAACATCCTGTCGACCGCGCGGCTGGTGTCGGACCGGCTGACCGCGAGCGCCGATCCCTATGTGCGCAAGACCGCGCCGACCCTGCTGGACGCCATCGACAAGGCGGTCGATTTGTGCTCGCGCACGCTGGAGTTCACCCGCGAAGGGCCGCCGACGCCCCGGCGTTCGCGCTTCGGCCTGCGCGACCTGGTGGAAGAGGTGATCGCCGGCCTGGCACCGGCCGCGGTCGGCGCGCGCTGGCTGAACGACATCGACCCGGCGCTGCAGATCTGGGCGGACCGCGACCAGCTCTACCGCGCCATCGCCAATCTGGCGCGCAACAGCATGGAGGCCGGCGCCGGCCGGATCGCCTTCAAGGCCGCCCGCGCCGAGGGCCGCGTGGCGATGATCGTGGCCGATGACGGGCCGGGCATTGCGCCCGCCGCCCGCGAGCATTTGTTCCAGCCCTTCGCGGGCTCGACCCGGCGCGGCGGCACCGGGCTCGGCCTGCCGATCGCGCGCGAGGTGCTGCGCGCCCACGGCGGCGACGTAGTGCTGCAGGAGTCCGGCGCCGGCGGCACGCGCTTCCGCATGGAACTGCCCGACCTGCCGGGCGACGGTCCTGCGGACGGAACCGGCGCCGCCAGCCAAGCCTTGTCTCGCCGAGCGATTTCCTGATAGGGAAGGCCCGGGTTTCGGCAAGCCACGGGGACATCGATGCAAGGCACTGGCAAGTGGATCGGCGGCGGGATCATCGGGCTGATCGGCATTCTGGGCCTGTTCCTGTCCGCCCACGCGCATGGCGGCGCCGCCTACTACCTGGGGATCGCGGTTTTCGTGGTCGCGGTGCTGGCGATCGGCGCGATGGTGAAGCACCATTTCGACCTGACCGAGGACGCGCAGCACTGACGCCTGCGAGGCAGGCAGCGGCGTGGCCTGGGATCCCGGCCAGTACCTGAAATTCGGCGGCGAGCGCCTCAGGCCGGCGCTCGACCTGCTGGCGCGCGTGCCCTTGGAGGCGCCGGCGCGCGTGGTCGACCTGGGCTGCGGCACCGGGTCGCTGACCCGCATCCTGGCGGAGCGGTTTCCGCAGGCCGCGGTGACCGGGCTCGACGGCTCGCCCGAGATGCTGGCGAACGCCGCCGCAGCCGCCAAGCCGGGCGAGACGATCGCCTGGCAGCACGCCGACATCGCGGGCTGGAACGCCGCGCCGCCGGTCGATCTGATCTATTCCAATGCCGCGCTGCACTGGCTGCCCGCGCACGACCGGTTGTTCCCGCACCTGATGGCGCAGCTTTCCGCCGGCGGCGTGCTGGCCGTGCAGATGCCGCGCAACCACCACGCGCCCTCGCACACGCTGATCGACCGCGGCATTCAAAGCCGCGCCGGCCTGGCCGAGCGCATGAAGGCCAACCCGCGGCCGGTGCCGGTGCCCGAGCCCGGCTTCTACTACGACCTGCTGCGGCCGCTCTGCGCGGCCATCGACATCTGGGAGACCGAGTATCTGCACGTGCTGAAGGGCGAGGACCCGGTGGTCGAATGGACCAGGGCCACGACCCTGAAGCCGGTGCTGGAGGTCCTGCGCGCGGACGAGCGCGACGCGTTCGTTGCCGAATACAAGGACGGCTGCCGCGCCGCCTATCCCAAGCGCCCGGACGGCAGCACGCTGTTCCCGTTCCGGCGGATTTTCATGGTGGCGGTGCGATAGCGGCGGCCTGGCCGGCTCAATCCACCGCCAGCACCAGCGCCTTGAGGTAGGCGCTCTCGGGCAGGTAGGGATGCACGGGATGGTCGGGGCCGGCGCCCGAGGCACGCAGGATGCGCCCGCTGCGCCCGGCATCCGCCAGGCCCCGGCGCACCTGCTCGACGAACGTCTCGGCCTCCATGTTGTGCGAGCAGGAAGCGATAAAGAGGATGCCGCCCGGCAAGGTCAGCCGCGCCGCCATGCGCGCCAGCTTGCGATAGCCGCGCGATCCTGCCGCCAGGTCCTTCTTCGACTTCACGAAGGCGGGCGGGTCGGCGATCACCACGTCGAAGCGCTCGCCCGCTGCGGCCAAGCGCTCGCACTCCGCGAAGATATCCGCCCGCACGAATTTGCAGCGCGCCGCCACGCCGTTCTGCTTGGCCGCGCGCTCGGCGAGCGCAAGCGCCGCCTCGGAGCGGTCGACCGCCACCACCTCGCCGGCGCCGGCGAAGGCGGCCTGGACCGCGAACCCGCCGGTGTGGCTGTAAAGGTCGATCACGCGGGCCGGTCCCCCGCCGACGCCACGGCGCGCCAGCGCCGCCATGAAGGCGCGGTTGCCGCGCTGATCGAAAAACCAGCCGGTTTTCTGACCGCCCGTCACATCGGCGAGGAAGACCACGCCGTTCTCGACGAGCTTGACCGGCCCGTCGATGCTGCCCTTGGCGACCGCAACCTGCTGGTCCAGCCCTTCGAGCGTTCGAATCGCGCTGTCGTTGCGCAGCACGATCGCCCTGGGCGCCAGCACCTGGTCGATCGCCTGCAGCAGCGCGTCTCGCAGCAATTCCATCCCGGCCGTGTTGAGCTGGGCGACGCAGACCTCGGCGAAGCGGTCGATCACCAGTCCGGGAAGGGCGTCGGCCTCGGCGTGCACCAGGCGGTAGTAGGGTGCATCGAACAGGCGTTCGCGCAAGGAGAGCGCGCGCTTGAGGCGCCTGGCGATGAAGGCGGCGTCGAGCACGGCCTTGGCGTCGCGGTCGAGCAGGCGCGCGGCCACCAGCGTGTGCGGGTTGAACATCGCCACGCCCAGCGCCTGACCTTCGGCCGATTGCAGGGTGACGGCGCGGCCCGGCGGCAGCGCCTTGGCGGCCGCGTCCATCGCCACTTCGTTGGAGAATACCCAGGGATGGCCCCGCTTCAGCCGGCCGTCGCGGCCCGGCAGCAGGCGAAGGATGGGCCGCGACGCCGCTTCAGTCGCCACGCGCCACGCCTTCACGCCGTGGGTCGGCGCCGCCCGCCAGACCGGCGGGACCCACCGCGATTCCCTGGGTTCCGCTGGTGAAGACCACCACCTGGACCTGGTGGCCCATCGCCTCGAGCGCCGGCTTCAGCGCCTCGGCCTCGGTGCCTTTTTCCAGCTCGGTGGCGCCGCCGCGGCTGCCGACATTCGCCAGCGCGATCGCCTGCTGGATGTCCATCCCCCAGTCGAGCACGGCGATGATCGTCTTGGCGACGTAGTTGATAATGGCGCTGCCGCCGGGCGAGCCGACGGACAGGACAAGCTTGCCGTCGCGGTCGAACACCAGCGTGGGCGCCATCGAGCTGCGTGGGCGCTTCCTGGGCTCGACGCGGTTGGCGACCGGCCTGCCCTCGTCGGTCGGCGAGAAGGAAAAGTCCGTCAGCTCGTTGTTGAGCAGGAAGCCATGCACCATCAGCCGCGAGCCGAACTGATCCTCGATCGTCGTGGTCATCGAAACCGCGTTGCCCTCGGCATCGACGACGGAGATATGCGACGTCGAGGGCAACTCCAGCGAATCGTCGCGGCCCCACTCGGCCGGAACGGCGCGCGTGTCCTTCTGCGGCGGCTCGCCGGGCTGCGCCTTGCCCATCGCCTTGCCCGGCCGGATCAGCGCCGCGCGCGATTTCAGGTAGGCCGGGTCGATCAGGCCCTTGACCGGCACCTTCACGAAATCGGCATCGGCCATGTAAACGCCGCGGTCGGCATAGGCGAGCCGCATCGCCTCGGCCATCAGGTGCACCGCCTCGGCCGAGAGGGACTTCAGCGCCTTGAGGTCGAATTCCTGCAGCATGCCCAGGATTTGCAGCACCGTGAGCCCGCCCGAGCTCGGCGGTCCCATGCCGCAGACCACCCACACCCGATAGGGCCCGCACACCGGCGGGCGCTCGATCGCGCGATACTCGGCGAGGTCGGCGAGCGTCATGTCGCCGGGATTGCCCGGCGCCTGGGTGACGGCGGCGACGATGGCGCGCGCGATGGCGCCCTTGTAGAACGCGTCGGCCCCTTCGCGCGCGATCATGTCAAGCGCCGAAGCGAACGGCTTGTTGGCGAGGATGTGGCCCGCGGGCCATGGCGTGCCGTCGGGCCGATAGAAATAGGCGCTGGCCGGCTCGGCCTTGGGCAGCGCCTTCTCGACCGTCAGCAGCCAGTTGAGCCGCGGTGAAACGGCGAAGCCTTTGTCGGCGAGCTGGATCGCCGGCTCGAACAGCGCCTGCCACGGCAGCTTGCCGTAGCGCTTGTGCGTCTGCTCCAGCACGCGCAGCAGGCCCGGCACGCCGACCGACCGGCCGCCCAACGCGGCTTCCAGGAACTTCATCGGCTTGCCGTCCGGGCCCAGGAAGCGATCCGCCGCGGCCGCCGCCGGCGCGGTTTCGCGTCCGTCGAAGGTCGCCGTGGTTTTCGAGGCGGCGTCGTAGTGCACGATGAACGCGCCGCCGCCGATGCCCGAGGATTGCGGCTCGACCAGGTTGAGAACGAGCTGGACCGCGATGGCGGCGTCGATCGCGCTGCCGCCCTTGCGCAGGATGGCGATGCCGGCGTCGACCGCCAGCGGGTTCGCCGCCGCGACCATGAAATGCGCCGCCTTGGCGGCGGGGACCGGCGCGGCGCGGCCGCTGGCGGCCTCGGGCGCCTGCTGCGCCGGTGCCGGCATCGGCGCCAGCAACAGCAGCGGAACGACCGCAAGCCAGCGCAAGGTTCTTTGCATCATGACACGTTCCCTCCGGGCGGGCCGGCGGTGATTTGCCTCAAAGCGCCTCTGCGAAGAATGGCGGGAGTATGGGATAGTCGCGCGTCAGTCAGCAAGGAGCCCGGCGCCATGTTCCTGGCGATGATCGTCAGCCTCGTCCTGGTATCGTCGACCATCCTCGTCCATTACGAGGCGCTGCGCCTGATCTCACTTTCGCTCCCCAAGCTGACGATGGTGCGGCCGCGCGCGCGGATTGTGTTCGTCATCTTCGCCGCCTTCGCGGCCCACACGGTCGAGGTTTACGTCTACGCGATCGCCTATTGGCTGTTGGAAGCGCATTACGGCTTCGGCAACGTGATCGCCCCCGGCATCGCCGCGAGTCCGCTGGCGTTTACCGACGTGGTCTATTTCTCGATCATCACCTACACCTCGGTCGGGTTCGGCGACGTGGTGCCGCTGGGCGGGCTGCGCTTGATCTCCGGCGTCGAGGCGCTTAACGGCCTCTTGATGATCGGCTGGTCGGCCTCGTTCACCTATCTGTGCATGCAGGAGCTGTGGCCGCTGCACGCCCGCCGGCACCGGCCGCACGAGTCGGGCCACCACCGCGCATGACCGCCAGGCGCTAGAGAAGGGACTTCTGGCGGTCCGCGCCAGGGTCGCCGACCAGCAGATGCTCGACCAGAAGGCCGCGCATGGCGGCAAGGCGCTCGGCCACCATCAGCCGATGGCAGTCCTGCGGCAGCCGCTCGAGGCACATCAGGCAGACCGGACCCGTATCGAGCAGGGACTGCACTTTGCGCAGCGCCGTACGCGCCGCATCCGTGTCGAGATGGGCCCGGAACAAGGCGCCGTACCTGGCCAGGTCGCCGGCCCGGGCAGCGGCGCGTGACTCCGGCGGATTTCCAAGGTCGCGCAAGTGGATATACTGGATTCCTGCCTGCTCGATCGAGGCCCGCAGCGGCCCTTGCCGGAACGCCGCGCGGCGCGAGAAGGGCGCATAGCGTATGTCGGCAAGCGTACGCACGCCGCCGGCGCTGAGGCAGGCGATGAACGCCGCCAGGCCGGCGCCCTGGTAGCCGATCGTGTAGAGCGAATCCCGGCCCATGGGCGGCTCATTTCCGGCCGCGGTTGCCGGCGATCGGCTGGGCGAACTGGGGCTCGAGATCCCAGGGGAAGAAGATCCAGGTGTCCTGGCTGACCTCGGTGATGAAGGTGTCGACCAGCGGCCGGCCGGCCGGCTTGGCGTAGATCGCCGCGACATGGGCCTTGGGCAGCATCTTTCTTACCGCGCGCATCGTGTTGCCGGTGTCGACCAGGTCGTCGATGATGAGATATCCGGCGCCGTCGCCGGGCACGCTCTTCAGGACCTTCACTTCGCTCTGTGCCTGGTGGTCGTAGCTGGCGACGCAGATCGTGTCGATCAGCCGGATCTCCAGCTCGCGCGCGATGATCGCCGCCGGCACCAGCCCGCCGCGCGTGATCGCGACGATGCCCTTCCACGGACCGCCGTCGACCAGCCGCCAGGCCAAGGCGCGGGCGTTGCGATGGAGTTCCTCCCAGGAAACGGGAAAGCTTTTCTGGAAGCGCTGGGCATCCTCGGTCACGGCGATTTCCCCCGGCTCATGCGCGGCGGGGTTTTAGCAGCGCCGGCGCCCCCGGGGCAATGTCAAGCGTCGTCGCGGCGGAAGGCGACGAGGTAGCAGCCGTCGATCCGCCAGGTTCCGTCCTGCATCCGGCGCATCGGGTAGACCGCCATCACCGGCACCCCGTCCGGTCCCACCACGATCACGCGCTGCGCCGGTCCGCCGTTGAATTCGACGATGTCCTTGAAGCTGACGGCGCGCGGTCGATAGACCGGCTGGTAGCCGGCACGCACCATCGCCATGAAATTGTCGGGTGTCTGGAAGATCGCCTGGATCGCGGGCGTCGCGAAAGAGAACGCCATCGAGCCGTCGTCCTTAAGGAACGCCTGGAGCTGGCTTTCGATCACCTGGCGGATCGCCATGCGGTCGGCCTCGGGCATGGCCATCGGCTCGCCCGTGGTCTGGGCAAGCGTGCCCGCAGGGCGCAGTTGCGCCCCCACGGCAGGACCGGTTGCCAACAGCGCGGCCATGGCCCAGCAGCCGGTCAAGAAAGCCGCCAACAACGAGGATTTGCATCGAATTCGCATGGTCCACCCCCCGGCGCGACCGTCGCGGCCGGCTTGTCCCGGTTCCCGCCAGGACCATAGACACCGGCTTGCGGATAGCTATTTCGCGGCTACACGATAAATACGGCGCCGAAAGCCCGCCGGATCACTGCGTTCCACGCAATTCGCCGCGCCGCCGGACCGGCGGTCAGCGGACGTAGAGATGGACCTCGTTGATCTGGATCTGGGCGCTGTTGGTGGCCGACAGGGTGACCCGCGCCGGCGGCAGGCCCATATTGGTCAGCGAGCGCATGACGTGTTCGGCGTTGCGCCTTGCGGCGGCGCCCGAGCTGGGGCCGGGACCGGGCTTGGCCGGCGAAACCGCGACCAGGTCGAACATGGCGTCGGGCTTGCGGTCCAGCGCCTGGCTGACCGCGGCGTAGAGCTGCTGCTCGTACTCGACGTTCGGGCGGTCGAACTTGATCACCACCAGCGGCCGGCGATTGCCGATCGGCTGGGGCTGCGGCGCCGGCGAGCCCGCCGCGGCCGCTTGCGGGGAGGCCGGCGCCATGCTGACGAAAGGACGGTTGTAGAGGCTGGGGCCGTAAAGCTCGCCGTTTTTCACGGCCACCGACAGCAGTTGCAGGTTGCGCCGCTCGCCCGAGAGATAGTTGTTCTGGCGCTGCAGATCCTCGCTGAGCTCGTTCAGCAGCCGCTCGATCAGCACGACGGTGCGATTGATCTCGTCCTCGAGGATCGCGAGCTGGCGGTGATCCTCGTCGACCGCACCGGAGAGCGAATAGGCCGCGCGCGTTGAATCCAGCAGATAGGTCGCCATCGAGGCGTCGCCGGCCGTGGCCGTGGTCAGGCGGTTCAGCTTGGCGATGCTGCCGTCCAGCTTGTCGAGCTCGGCCTGGGCCTGGTTCCACTGCGCGATCAGCTCGGGATTGCCCGGCGTGGTGCCGACCTGCAGGCGCGCGTTGATCGAGGCGACGATCTGGTGATAGAGCCGCGACTGCTGAATCATTTCGGCGCGGTTCTGCTGCAGCTCGGAATTGTGGCTCGAGATCAGTCCTTGCAGCCGTACCAGTTCGCCGCGCAGCTGGCCGACCTTCTGGCCGACATAGGTGCCGGTCGGCGAGCCCGGCGTCGCGGCGGGGCTGGCGGCGGGCGGCTGGGGCGCCGGCTGCGGCGCGGGTGCGGTCTGCGCCACCATCACCTGCGCCGGCGTCATCGGGGCCGCGGCCGGCGCGGCGGCGGACTGCGCCTGCGCGACCTTGGGCACGTCGGGCTGGGGCGGATTGGGCGCCAGGGACAGGGTGGACGCTTCGGCCGAGCCGCCGGGCGGGCCGGCCTTGAGCGCCGGCCAAGTGCCGTCCGCGCAAGCGGCCAGAACCCCCAAAACGGCCACGGCGACGCCAGTACGCAGCGGAGTCATCCCCAAGCGCAGCCTTTCGCTCGCCTTCCCCTCCGGCAACCGGGCCGGTCACCGTGGCGACGGTGCTGTCAGACGATGCTTACGTTATCTGCCAAGGTCACGAAGCGCCGGGAGTCTACTCAAACGATCCACAAGCGACAAGCGCCATTTCCGCGAACTTCCGTGTTTTTCCGTGGTTTATCCGATGCTTGCCTTGGCCTGAGGCTTCGAGTAGTGTCCGCGCTCCCCGCGCGCCCGTAGCTCAACTGGATAGAGCACCAGACTACGGATCTGGGGGTTGGGAGTTCGAATCTTCCCGGGCGCGCCAATATTTCAATCGCTTAGCGATGATGCCTGCATCCGGCGCCGTAGCGCCGTCGCCGGCCGATGCGCGCGGCGCGGCGATGCGAACATGGGCGCGCCGCTGCGCGAGCCCCCCTGTGTCCAATCTACAACTTGGCGCCGGATTCTAAGCCCCCAGGGACACCGCCGAATGCAAACCCAGGCGGCCGACCCGAATCAGACCGGGCGGCGATTCGACACCGTACCGCTTGCGTAACGGTTCCAGCAGGCGTTCGACCGCCGCACGTCCCAGCCTATCCATCTGGCTTACGGGCGGCGCGCCCCAGCGCAACGCAATGCGGGCGCCCAGGTCGACCGCAGCGGGGTCGGCTATGGCCTCGTCCAGAAGCTGGAGCACCGGCAGGAAGACCGCCGCGCGCAGCCGGTCCGCGACCAAAGTCTCCTCTGCCGGCGTGGGCTTCGGCGCCGGATCGGCGATGGCCCAGGACTGTCCCGCATCGCCCACCCGTTCCAGGCTCTTAGCCGGGGCGTAGAACGCGCCCAGGCGCCGGAGATTGCGCTGGGCATGCAGCGCGATGCGCGGCTTGGTGAGGTTCATGACCGCAAACGGCCCGAGCGGGGCTGCGAAGGCCGACCGCGCCACGGCGTCGATCGCGGCCGGATCGAGCCCCTCGTCGTGCAGGCGTGCGGCCTCGTTGGTGAAGGGGCAGAAGAAGCGGTTGACGACGAAGCCCGGCCCGTCGCGGCAGGCCAGCGGCTCCTTGCCGGTGGCGCGGACGAAGGCGAGCGCGCGCTGGACTATGGCGCCGTCGGTGCGCGGGCCGCGCACCACCTCGACCAGGCGGTTGACGGCGGCCGGGCTGAAATAGTGAAGCCCCAAAAAACGCGCGGGATTCGCCACGAAGGCCGACAGCTCGGCGACGCTCAGCGCGCTGGTGTTGGTGGCGACGATCGTCGCGGCGCCAAGCAGCGGCGACAGGCGTTCGAACAGGTCCCGCTTGACCGCGAGGTCCTCGAACACCGCCTCGATCACCAGGTCGCAGGCGGCGATCGCCGCAAGGTCGTCGGCCGGGGCCAGCCGTGCGCGAATCGCGGCGGCGGCGGCGGCGTCGATGCGGCCTTTCTCGACCGCGCGCGCCAGGTTCGCCTCGATGGCTGCGAAGGCGCGCTGGCGCTGCGCGGCGTCGGCGTCCAGCACGCGGGCCTCGAGCCCGTGCTCGATCACGTTCTGCGCGATCCCGGCGCCCATCGTGCCGGCGCCGATGATTCCGACCGTCCTGAGGTCCATGCGGCGAGTTTAGCGGATCACTTCCGCTTCACATAGGCGTAGTCGTCTTTCGTCACCTCGTAGATCACGAAGGCTTGCGTCTGCTCGTGGATCGTCACCTTTAGGCCCGGCAGTTCGAGCTGGCCGTTGCGCACGGGATAGAAGCGCCGCGACGTGGACGCCACGGCGTCCGGGTTGACGCGGTCATACTGGACCAGCGAAAGGTCGAGATGCGGGGCGGTGCCGCAATCGGCGGCAGGCGCCTTGGACGGCGCGCTCGGCGGCGGCGGCGGCTGGCCCGGATTGCGTGCGGGCGCGCAGGCCTCCAGCTTGCGCACCTCGTTGCCGTGATAGACGACGTCGTAGTTCATGTAGCCGGCGCTGGTCTTGACCGATTCCTGCACGATCGGCAGGAGCTGGCCGTTTTTCGGCACGACCTCGAACCGCGCGAACGGCACGACCTTGCCGCCGCGCAGACTGGCCGGGACCAGCATGCCGTTGTCGTTGGCGAAGATCGCCTGGATGTCGGCCGCCCCCGGCGGCGGCGCAGGCAGTGCGATCAGGTTGGCGAGCCGGCCGTTGACAAGCACCCGGTCGGAGACGCGGAACTGCGTCCCCTCGGGTATCTCGATCCGCGCGCCGTCGCCGGTTGCGACCAGGTTGACGGGCGCGCGATAGCCGCCGGTGCCCTCGGCCGCCAGCGTGTAGAGCTTGTTGCGGATCATCACCTGGCCCGGCAGGACGCGGTAGCGCTGGCCGACCTCGTAGTTGCGGTCGACCACGATGCGATCGCGCGTCTCCTGCTTGAAATTGGCCATGACGCGGTCGGTCTTGATGTCGGAGCCGCTGCCGAAACACCCGGCCAGCAGGACCGTCGCCACGGCCATGGCCGTCGATGCGCCGAAGCGCCGCGTCCGGGCCTGGCACCAGCGATGCTGCATGGCGACGATGCTACGCTGGAAATGCGGCCAAAACTATGGCGGGATTTCGGGCGCCCGGCCCTTCGACCGGCTCAAGAAGCGTTCCTAAGGACAGGGCGCCGCAGCGAACGGGCCTCAGGGCTTCTTTTCTTCTTTCTTCTCGTCCTTCTCGGTCAGGTCGCCGAGCCGCGAGACCAGCTTCTTGGCGGTGTAGTCGGTCAGCTTGAAGACGTGGTTGCGCAGCCGGGCGTTCAGCCCGTCGGCTTCCTTCTTCACCTCGTCGGTCGGATCGACCATGGTCGACTTGTCGCCCTCGACCTTGCGCCAGGGCTCGGTAACCGCCTCGACGCGCGCCCAGGTGGCGCCCTTGTCCTCGGCGATGGTCAGGCGGACCACCAGCCCGTCGAAGGTGCGGAACTCGGCCTGGCTGGCGCCGCTGGCGGGAAAGGCGATCGCCGTCGCCCCCTGCACGTCGTCCATCATCAGGCTGTCGAGCAGGCCCGCGAGGTCGTTGAGAGTCGACTGGTTCTTGACCTTCGTGCCCTCGGGCAGATTGTAGATCTTGAAGTCCTTGTCCTCGGCCTTGTCGCGGGTGACGACCAGCCGGGCGCGGTCCGGCGCGATGGTGGCTATCTCGCGCACGCGCTCGGTCTTGACCGCCAGCACCTGGCGGTCGAGCCAGTCCGACACGGCGGGCCTGATCTTCGGGTCGCCTTCGGCGAGCCAGGCGCGCGCGTCGCCGGGCTTGCGCGCATAGACGCCCGGACGCGGGTTCTCCAGCGAGTCCGGCCGCGCCTTGCCCAGGATGATGCGACCAAGTTCCTGCCCTTGCGCGTCCTTCAGCGTCACCAGGGTCGACTTGGCGCCGGGCTGGGTCGGCTCCTCGACCTCCAGCCGCGCCAGCAGCTCGGGCTTCTGCGTCTTGGGCTCCATCAGCTTCAAGGTGACGAGCGCCGCTACCGCCTGCTTGGCCTGCTCGGCGCGCACGGGATAGTCGGCGCGGTCGGCCAGCACCCATTGCTCGCCCTTGCGGGTCAGGGTGTAGCCGCCGTCGGCGCGGGTGACGACGAGCTGCGCGACCTCCTCGGGCTTGGCGGCGATGGCCGGAAAAACCGGCGTTCCGCCGGCGCCGGCGGCGGCGGCCGGCGAGCGATCGCGCACGACGGCGGCCGCCGCGACGACCGCCACGACCGTCACGGCCGCAAGTCCGATCAGCACAGGCGTCTTCATCGCCGCCGATCCTCCCGCTTCATGCCCGGGCCACGTGGCGGCGGCGGCGCGTCAGGCGCACCGCGCCGACTACGACGGCCACGACGGCCACCACGATCGGCACCAGGCCGATATTGACGAAGCGCAGCACGGCTTCCAGCCGGTCGATGTCCTGGCGCAAGGCCAGCTGCACTTCGCGCAATTGCTTGCGGATGTCGAGCATCTCGGCGCGGAACTTCTCGATCGTCTGCTGCTGCTGCGGGGTAAGGCTGGCGGCGCTGCCGGCCTTGTCGCCGGTTTCGGCGTCGCGCAGGTTCTTCTTCACCTCGTTCAGCTTTTCCTGCAGCTCGCGCTCGGTGCCGCGCAGCCGCGCCTCGGCGTCGCGCTCGATGGCGCGCACCACCTCGAACGGCCGGACCGAGGTGCCGCGACCGCGCAGGCCGACGAGCTCGCCGCCGCCCGCCAGGAAGTCGAGCGCGTTGGCGACCATGTCGGCGTTGTTCGCCGTCGGCACCGCCAGGCGCTGGCCGAAGAAGTCCTGCACCTGTACCCAGAAGCGGTCGTCGAGCAGGTCGGTGTCGGCGACGACGATCACGTTGATCGGCTTCTGCGACTTCATGACCTGGGGCGGCAGGGGCTTGTCGTCCGGCTTGACGGCGGCCGAGGCCGCGGCGCCGTCGCCCTCCTTGGGCTTGGGCGGGCCGTCGGGGAACGCCGTAGCGGCATCGCCCGAAATGCGCGCGGCGACCACGAGCCCCTCGAGCCCCGGCTTGAACTCGCGCAGGATGCCCAGCACGTCGGGCTGGCCGCCCGGGCCGCCCGAGAGCTTCGCCACGTCGATCGCCATCGATTGCGGCGAGGTGGTGATGAGCGGCTCCATGGCCGTGGTGGTGCCCTCGCGCTTCTTCAGAATGCCGGCCGAAGCCATGTTGACCTGGCCGATATTGCTCATCAGCGGATCGTCGCGGTTGATGTTGCCCTGACGCATGGTCAGCCACGCCAGGTAGTCGGCCGGAACCACGCGCCCGGGCGTGCCGGCATTGACCCGGCGCGCATTCGCCCGGTCGCCGGCGACCTTGTCCTTGAGCATCTCCACGCCCCAGGCCTGGAACAGCTTGGGCAGGTCCGAGCCGCCCGGCCCGCCGCCCATCATACGCGCGCGGCCGGCGTCGGATTCGGCGTAGGGATCGACGAACACCAGCGCGCGGCCGCCCTTGAGAACGAACTGGTCGATCGCGTATTGCGACTTCTCGCTGAGCGACTTGGGATGCGCCAGCATCACGACGTCGACGTCCTCGGGGATGCGGTCGAGATCGCCGCCCAGGGTGCGCACGTCGAACATCGAGCGCAGCGTGTCCATGATGAACCATGGCTGGGTCGGCATGCCGCGCATCATCGCCATCATGTCGCCCTCGAGCGGCAGGTCGGTGATCAGCCCGATCACCTTGCGCTTCGGGTTGGCGAGCGACTGGACGATCTTGGCCAGATCGTATTCCAGGAAACGCTCGCGTTCGGGCGCCAGGAACGCGATGGTCTCCCTGTCGTCGGTCGAATTGGTGCCGGACAGACCGAAGAACACCGTCTCGCCGCTCTGGTCGATCGGCACGGCCTGCAGGCCGAGGGCGACCGCGCGGTCCTCTACGTCCGAAAAAGGCTGGGGATCGTAGTATTCGACGACGAGCCGTCCGCGCGACGCGGCGGCGAACTCGCCCAGCATGTCCCGCACGCGCTTGGCGTAGCCGGCATAGGTCGGAATTTCGCGCCCCAGCCGCTCGGAGAAGAAGTAGCGCAAGGTCACCGGCTCGTCGATGCGCCCGAGGATCGCGCGCGTCCCGGGCGACAGCGTGAAGAGCTTGTCCCTGGTCAGGTCGAGCCTGGCGCCCGTCAGCAGCGCCTGGGCCAGCACGTTGACGGCGACGAACAGGATCGCTGCCAGGCCGAGCGCGATCAGCGAATTGCGCCGGCGCAAGAGCGCGGTGCGATTGAGGGCAGCGGTCTGGTCGGCCATGGCGTCCGCCTCAGCCCCCCTTCTTCCATTCGACCAGCACGACGTTGGCATAGAGGCAGAAGGCGATCAGCGAGCCGAAGAACACCACGTCGCGCAGGTCGATCACGCCGCGCGTGATCGCCTGGAAGTGCGTCATGAAGCTGAAGGAGGCGATCGTTTCGACCACCAGCCGCGGCGCCCAGCCCGAGAAGAAGTTGAGCACCACGGCGGTGCCGCTGACCGTGAAGACGAAGCACACCGCGCAGGCCACGACGAAGGCGATTACCTGGTTGCGCGTGAGCGCCGACAGGCACACCCCGATCGCGAGATAGGCCCCGGCCAAGACGAAGCTGCCGCCGTAGCCCGCGAGGATCGCACCGTTGTCGGGCGAGCCCAGGTAGTTGACGGTGAGCCAGAACGGAAACGTCAGCGCCAGCGCCACGCCGGCGAAGGCCCAGGCGGCGAGATATTTCGCAATCACCGCGCCGGTCAGCGAGACGGGCAGCGACAGCAGCAGTTCGATCGTGCCGCTCTTGCGCTCTTCCGCCCACAGCCGCATGCCGATCGCCGGGATCAGGAACAGATATAGCCAGGGATGGAACATGAAGAAGGGCTCGAGGTCGGCCTGCCCGCGCCCGAAGAAGTTGCCGAGAAAGAACGTCACCGCGCCGGCCAGCAGCAGGAAGATGACGATGAAGACATAGGCG
>CAYMTM010000065.1:0-20004 GCA_964393375.1 uncultured Rhodospirillaceae bacterium | reverse complement strand
ATCGATCCGGCGGCGTTCCTGGGCGGCCGCATGACGCTCGACAAGGAGGCGGCGGTCGCAGCGCTGGCGGAAGTCGCCAAGACCATCGGCCTGGACGGACCGGACGCCGCGGCGCGCGCGGCCGGGGCGGCGCTCAACGTGGCGACCGCCAAGATGGCCACCGAGCTTTTCAAAGGCCTGGCGCAACGCGGCCTGGATCCGCGCGAATTCGCCCTGGTGCCATTCGGCGGGGCGGGGCCGACCCACAGCAACCTGCTGGCCGAGGAGGCGCGGCTCAGCACCATCGTGGTGCCGCCCGCGCCGGGCACGTTCTGCGCGATGGGCGCGATCCTGGCCGACATCAAGCGCGACTACGTGCGCACGGTGCGCAAGCGGCTGGATGCGGCGCTGGGCCGCCATCTGGACGAGCTGCTGGGCGACATGGCGCGCGACGCCAAGGCCTGGCTCGATCGCGAGGGGGCGATCGTCGGCGAGACCGTCATGCGCTGCGACGCCGACATGCGCTATGCCGGCCAGGCCTACGAACTGCACGTGCCGCTGCCGGATGCCATGAAGGGCGTCGACGCGGCGGCGGTCGCCGAACTGTTCCACCAGGCGCATGAACGCGTCTACGGCTTCCGCGACGCATCCAGCCCGGTCGAGGTGACGACGCTTCGCCTGGGCATCGTCGGCAAGGTTCCCCCTGTGGAAACGCCGCGCGAAGCGCAGGCCGCGGGATCGCCGCAACACCGCGTGCGTCGGCGGGTGTTCCATCGCGACGACTGGATCGAGGCTGCGGTCTACCGGCGCGGCGATCTGCATCCCGGCCAGGACTTCGCCGGCCCCGCCCTGGTCGAGCAGGAAGACACGACGACCTGGGTGCTGCCGGGTTGGCGCGCCAGCGTCGATACGGCCGGCAATCTCCATATCGTGCGGAGCTGACATGCGCACCGATCCGGTCCTGCTGGAAATCCTGTCGAACAAGGCGGTCGCCACCGCCGAGGAGATGGGCTATGCGCTGCAGCGCACCGGTCGAACTCTCTACGTGAAGGAGACGGCCGACTTCGGCACCGCGCTGGTCAAGCCGGACGGCAAGTTCTTCGCCTATCCGGCGGCGATCGGCGTATCGGGGTTCATCGACCTGGATTGCGGTCCGTCGATCCGCGCGGTCAAGGACCTGGCGCCGGGCGACGTGATCGTCACGAACCATCCCTATGCGTCCGAGGGACTGGCCACGCACACGCCCGATGTACACCTGATCCAGCCCTATTTCCATGACGGCAAGATCGTCTGCTACGGCTGGTCCTTCATCCATATCACCGACGTGGGCGGCGCGGTGCCTTCGAGCATCTCGCCGCGCAGCCGCGAGGTCTACCAGGAAGGCTTTCTGATCCCGCCGATCAAGCTGCAGCGGGCAGGCGAGTTGAACCCGGATTTCCTGACGCTGTTCCTGGCGAATTGCCGCACGCCGGAGACGAATCTGGGCGACGTCCGCGCCATGTTGGCGGCGCTGGAAGTCGGCCGGCGGCGCGTGGCCGAGATGATCGGTCAGCATGGCCTTGAGACCTTCATGGCCGTCCAGGAGGATATCGTCGCCTATACCGAGCGCCGCGCGCGCGACGCGCTGCGCCGGCTGGCGGACGGCCGTTACGATTTCTGGGACTATCTCGACGACGACTTGGTCACGGGCATCCCCTTGCGCGTGCGGGTGGCGGTGACGATCAAGGACGGCGAGGCCTGGATCGATTACACCGGCACCGATCCGCAGGCGATGGCCGCCTACAACATCCCGACCGGCGGCAAACGCCATCCGTGGCTCTCGCTCAAGCTGGCCCATTTCATCTGCACGATGGACCGGACCATCCCGCTCAACGAGGGACTGTTCCACCCCGTGCACATCGTCGCGCCCAAAGGCACGATCGTGAACCCGGAGTTCCCGGCCGCGACCGGCGTGCGCCACGCCGCCGCGATCCGCGTCAACGAGGCGCTGAACGGCGCGCTGGCCGAGGCGGCGCCGGATTTGGTGCCGGCCTGCAACGGCGGGGTGACCATCCCGGTCGTGCTGGCCGAACCGACCGGCGCCAACGGGACGCGCAACGTCATCGTGGTCGAGCCGATGATCGGCGGCATGGGCGCGCGCAAGGGCCACGATGGCGTCGACGGGCGGGACAGCAGCATCTCGAACCTCGCCAACAATCCGCTGGAGACGGTCGAGGCCGACGCCGCCATCGAGGTGATCGACTACGCGGTGCGGCCGGATTCCGGCGGGGCGGGGCAGTGGCGCGGCGGAAACGGCCTCATCCTGACCTTCCGCGTGCTGAGCGACGGGGCCTCGATCCTGGGCCGGGGAATGGAGCGCTTCCGTTTCCAGCCCTACGGTGTTGCCGGCGGGCATCCGGGCCGGCCCGCGCGCACGGTCCTGAACCTGGGCCGCGACGGCGAGCGCGAGCTGGGCAAGATCGACATGCTGGAACTGAAGGCGGGTGACGTGGTGACGGTCATGACCCCGGGCGGCGGCGGGTGGGGGGATCCGCTGGCCCGCGATCCCGAGGCGGTGCTGACCGATGTCCGGCGCGGTTTCGTCTCGGCCGCGGCGGCCGAACGCGACTACGGCGTGGTGATCCGCGACGGCAGGCTGGACCAGGCGGCCACCAAGGCGCGCCGTGCGGCTGCGCCGGCAAAGGTGCGCGAGCCGTTCGCGTTCGGGGCGGAGCGCGCGGCGTGGGAGAGTGTGTTCGACGACGACCGCGCCAATAGGCTGAACGCCGCACTGGCGGCGATGCCGCTGTCGCAGCGCCAGCAGGAACGACGGCGGATCGTCCTAAAAGTCGTGCCGGAACTTGCGGCCGATCCTACCGCGTCGCTTGCGCGCGTCCTCGCCGACGCGCCGGCGCGACGCAAGCTGCTGGACGGAGAACTGCAGCGTTTGAGTGCCGCGCGCGTGGGGCGCGCGGCGGAGTAGCAAGCCAAGGCCCCGCGCGGGCCGGAACCGGGAGATCGACGATGGAAACGATGGACAGACTGCAGCGACGCAGGTTCATGCAGGCGATGGCCGCGGCGAGCGCCGCCGTCTGCATGCCGCTGGGCGGCCGCCAGGCCGGAGCCCAGGCCGGGCAGATCACGGTCACGTCCTATGGCGGCATCTGGGAAAAGGCGATCAAGGAATGTTTCGTCGCCGATTTCGAGAAGAAGAACCCGGGCGCCAAGGCCAGTATAGTCTTGGGCGGGCCGGCGCAATGGATGGGGCAGGTCGAGGCCAACATGGCCAATCCGCCGATCCACGCCATCATGAACACGATCGGCCTGTCGCTGATCGCCGGCCGCAAAGGCTTGGTCGACAAGTTCTCGGTCGAGAAGGTGCCGAACCTGAAGGACGTGCCGGCGCGCTTCGCCGAGGTGGCGGAATGGTGGGGCGCCTGCTTCGACTACGGGTCGTTCGGCTTCGCCTATCACCGCGACCGCGTGAAGAACCCGCCGAAATCGTTCGTCGAGTTCATCGATCGGACGGCCAAGGGCGAATTCATGGTGGGTCTGCCGACCATATCCTATCCCTCGACGGAACAGGCGCTGATCTGGGCGTTCGCGGACGTCCTGGGCGGCGGAGTCGACAACATCGACCCGTTCTTCAAGGCCGTGGATCGGATGAAGAAGAACATCGTTTGGTGGGCCAGCGTCACCGACTTCCTCAACCAGCTCGACAGCGGCGAGATCGACATCGGCATGTACTGGGACGGCCGCACCTGGGCGCATTACGACAGCGGCGCCAAGCACATCGCCTTTCTGAATCCGAAGGAAGGGGGCGTGATGAACCCCGTGGTCGTGCAGAAGCCGAAGAACGCGCCCGAGCTTGCCTGGAAATACATCGACTCGATGTTCGCGCCCGAGCCGCAGCTCGCCTTCGCCAAGATGCTCAACTACGGCGTGACCAACTCCAAGGTCGTCTATCCGCCCGAGCTGAAGGAGCGCATCACGCCCTGGGAGCAGACGCGCTGGCCGCCGTTCGAGAAGATCGCCGAGAAGCTGCCGGAATGGACCGAGCGGTGGAACAAGGAGATCGGCAAGAAGCGCGGATGCGCTAGGCGCCGGAAACAGGCCGGGCTTCCTTGCCCGGCCGGGCCGACCATCGCCATGACAGCAACGACAACGGATCTGGCCGCGCCCGCCAGGGCGGCGCGCCCGCGCCGCAAGGGCTATGCCGGCGGCCTGCCGCTATGGTGGGTGCTGCCCGCCGTGCTGTTCCTCGTCGTCTTCTACGTGTTTCCACTCGCCCAGAACGGATTGCGCAGCTTCTATCCCGAGTTCGCCGGCCAAGGGCGGGTCTTCGGATTCTCCGCCTACGCCAAGCTCCTGGGCGATGCGTTCTACCTCGGCGTCATCGTCGACACGTTCTGGCTGAGCCTGATCGTCACCGTCATCTGCCTGGCGATCGGCTACCCGGTTGCCTATTTCCTGGTGCGCTACTCCGGCCGGTGGAGCGGCGTCATCATCTTCCTGCTGATCGCGCCGCTGTTGACCTCGATCATCATGCGCACCTATGGATGGCGCGTGCTGCTGGCGCGACGCGGTCTGATCAACAACCTGCTGGTGGACCAGTTGGGGCTGATCGACGCGCCGCTGAGGCTCGTCAACACGCAGGGCTCGGCAGTGGCTGGCCTGGTCCATGTGCTGGTGCCGTTCATGGTGCTGGCGATTGCCTCGGTGCTGCAGGGCATCGACACGCGGCTGGAGGAATCCGCCCGCATTCTCGGCGCCAACCGCTGGCAGACCTTCCTGCGCGTGACCCTGCCGCTCAGCCTCGACGGCATCGGCACCGGCGCGATCGTGGTGTTCATGATTGCCAACGGCAGCTTCGTTACGCTGCTGCTGATCGGCGGCGACAGCTTCAAGACCCTGCCGCTGCTGATCTACCAGCAGTTCAACACCACGCGCGATTTCGGCTTCGCCGCGGCGATGGGGAATCTGCTGCTGGTATCGGCGGTCGCCTGTCTCTATCTGCAGCTGCGCCTCATTCGCCGGCGCGGGGTGAAGTCGTGACAGGTCTCCTGCGCCGTTTCCGCCGCAACCCCGAGGCGCCGCTGCTCGGCGCATTCGTGGTGCTGTTCTTCACCTTCATGCTGGCGCCGATCCTGATCGTGGTGGTGGTGGCCTTCAACGACGCCAATTTCGTCGCCTTCCCCCTGCGCGGCTATTCGCTGCGCTGGTTCTACCGGATCGTCGAATACCGCCCGTTCCTCGACTCCTTCATCGTCAGCCTGGAGCTGGCGTTCGCCTCGACCCTGCTCGGCTGCGCGCTGGGCGTGCCGGCCGCGCTGGCGCTGGTGCGCGCGCGGTCGCGCTGGGCCAACGGGATCGCGACGTTCCTCCTGTCACCGCTGTCGATGCCGCTGATCGTGCTGGGCCTCGCCTTCCTGTTCTATCTCTCGGCGGTCGGGCTCGGCGTGTCGTTCCTGTCGCTCCTGATCGCGCACACCGTGGTCGGCCTGCCCTACATCATGCGCACGGTGGCCGGCGTCTACCGCGGCGTGTCGACCGACTTCGAGGAAACCGCCTCGATCCTCGGCGCTTCCCGCGCGCAGACCTTCTGGTACGTGACCCTGCCGCTGATCCGCCCGGGCATCTTCGCCGGCTCGCTGTTCTCGATCCTGATCTCGTTCGACAACCTGCCGATCTCGTTCTTCTTCGGCAGCGCCACGACCAACACGCTGCCGGTTGTGATGCTGAGTTATATCGAGCACCAGTTCGATCCGTCGATCGCGGCCTTGAGCGCGGTGCAGATGATCGTGGCAGTGGCGGCGCTGCTGGCGGTCGAGCGCGTCTACGGCCTCAAGCACATGAGCGCGCCGACCTAAGCCGTCAAAGCAACCGCTCCTCGAAGGGGAAACCGGACAGTTTCACCGCGCCGCCGGCCGCGATCAGCACCTGCTCCTCCAGCTTCACGCCTTCGCGCCCGCCGGCCTCGCCGACATAGCTTTCGACGCACAGCACCATGCCTTCCTCGATCGTGCCGTCATAGGCCCCGGCGAAGTATTCCAGGTTGATGACCAACGGATATTCGTTGCACAAGCCGATGCCGTGGGCGATGGCGCGGTTCATGCGCGGCACGAAATTCGCGGGCAGCTTGTAGGAGGCCGCCGCGATCTCGCGGAAGCCGTGGCCTGGCTTCAGCACTTCGATGTTGCGATGAACCTGCTCGTTGGCCAGCCCGTAGAGCCGATGCTGGTCGTCGGTCGCGCGTCCGTCCCCGGTGAGCCAGGAGCGCGACAGGTCGACCGCATAGCCGTGCCGGCCGACGAGGTCGGTGTCGAAGCTGACCAGATCACCCTTCCGGATCACGTACTCGCCGCATTCGTTGTACCAGGGATTGGTGCAGTGCCCGGCGCTCAAAAGGCGCGTTTCGATCCACTCGCCGCCGAGTTCCGCGTTAGCCTGGCTGAGCACGGACCACAACGCCTGCTCGGTGATCCCCGGCCGGTGGGCGGCCTGCATCCGGCGCATACCCTCCTCGCAGGCACGGATCGCGTCGCACATCGCCAGGATCTCGTCCGGCGACTTGATGGCGCGGGCGATGTCCAGCAGTTCGAGCCCGTCGACGGGCGCGATGCCCTCGGCGCCGAGCGCCGCGGCACCCATCGGGTCGAGCCGATCGAAGGCGATGCGCCGGTTGGCCCCGCCATGCGCACGCACCAGATCGGCGATCTCGCGCGCCCAGGCCTTCGCCGCATCGCCGGCGTTCTGCCCGGCCGCCATGTGGTACCAGGCCTTCGCCGGCCTGATCTCGGCGATCGTTTCGAGATGGCGCGACAGGTGCTCGCAATTGCGGAACTCGAACAGGACCGTGTGGCCGGTCGCGGCGACGAAGACGTAGCGGCAGGGATTGTGCAGGCCGTAGACCTGCATGTTGCGCGCGTCGCAGGCGTAGCGGATGTTTATGGGGTTGAAGAGAACGATGCCCGCGAGCTCGCGTGCCGCGAGCGCCGCGCAAAGGCGCCGCTTGCGCCAGGCGCGCATCGCGCGAACGTCCGGCGCGGCGTCCAGGTCCAGCGGGCGGCCGTGCAGCGTGACGGTTCGCGTCATGGGCCGGCGCTATAGCAGGTCCGGATAGCCAAGCCGCACCGCCTCGTCCTGGTGATCGAGGATCGGCTGGTAGTGCCGTTCCTCCAGGCGCTCGAAGCCGCGGATCAGCAGCCCGGCGCACAGCGCCCTGCCTTCTCTGCCGTCCGCCAGTTCCAGCAGGCTTTGGCGCAGTGCCTCCGCCGTCGCCGGGTCGGTCGCACTGGACGTTACGAAGGGCAGGGAAGGGCTGGACACGCTCCGCGCGAGGGTGCGCAGGCGCGCCATCAGCGCCGGGCGGTGACGGCGGAACACCGCGTCGGTCACGCAGTCGATGGAAGCGACGTCGGCGCGGCCGTTGGCGACCGCCTCGATGCTCGCGGTGTGGCTGCCCGTCATCAGCCGCTCGGCGAAGAACCCCCGGCCCCCGGCGATCGCGGCGATCGTCCGGCGCGGCAGGTTCATGCCGCTGTTGGAGAGCAGCGAATTGCAGGCGATCCGCGTTCCGCGCAGGTCCTCGATCGAGCGGTAGGGCGCGTCCGACCGCACGATGAAGAACGCGCAATGCGTCGGCCCGCCGCAGCCCGGCGCGTCGTAGACCGGCGCCAACAGGATCGTGCCCTGGCCGCGCAGCCGGGTCAGCAGCGGAAAGCCGCAGACCTGGGTGAACGCGACTTCCGGGCCGATGCGATCCGGCACCGCCGGCGCCTTGAGGTCGAGCGCGGCGGGAAGCCCGGCTATGCCCCGGCGCGTCGCCAGCGTCCGCAAAACCTGCCAGAACGCGCCAAACGCCGCCTGCATTTCGGGGATGTTGTACATCGGCAGCGAGGCGCCGAGCGCCGGCGCTGCGCGCGTATCACCGTGCCGTCGTTCGGCCGCGCTTTCGTGCATCCCCGCCACAATGCACCGGCCGGTCGCCGGCGCGCAACCGGAGGCGGCTCAGCCGGTCCAGGCGGCGACGTCCAGGTAGGTGCTCTGGTAGGTGGCGCCTTCGCCCATGTCGGAGTACCGCTCCGAGCACAGCATGTTGATCGTGCCCGACACGGCCTCGTCATCCGGTCGCTGGCCCGGCACCAGCACGACGCCGGGCTGGATCTCGTCGCTGACGCGCAGCACCAGGCCGACCGTTCCGCGGTCGTTGAACAACTTGACCTGCTGCCCGTGCGTCAGGCCGCGCGCCTTCGCCTCCTCCGGGTGCAGCACGCAGCACGGCGCCCCCTCCCGCTTCTTGAGAAAGGCGACGCCCGAATAGACGGTGTGCGGCTGAAAGTAGCCTGGCGTCGTCAGCAGGCGCAGCGGCCACCTGGCGGCATCCTTCACTTCTTCGGCGTCAGGCCTCCAGTCGGGAACCGGCGACACGGATTGCGCGGCCAGGGCCTCGGAGTAGAACTCCAGCTTGCCCGAGGGGGTGCGGAATTCCTGGCCTTCGACCGGCGCCAGGCGCACCGGCCCTGCCTTGCGCAGAGTATCGGGATCGAACGCCGCCGCGCGCCCCTTGGCCCCGCGGAACAGTTCGCGCAGCAGCTCCGCCGGCTTCATGCCGAAAGCCGGGTCGTTGAGGCCCATGCGCACGGCCAGGGCCTGCGCCAGGCGCAGATTGGACCAAGCCTCGCCCTGCGGCTCCACCGCTTTGGGGCCGTATTGCATGTAGTACGTGCCGTAGGCGCGATAAAAGTCCTCGGTCTCCAGGTAGACCGCCGCCGGCAGCACGATGTCGGCATATTTCGCCGTGGCCGAAAGGAACGGGTCGTGGACCACGGTGAAAAGATCCTCGCGCGCCAAGCCCTGCCGTAGTCTCTTGGAGTCCGGATTGGTGACCGCCGGGTTGTTGGCAGCCACGAACAGCGCCCGGATCGGCGGGTCCTTCAGCTCCAGCAGCGCTTCGCCCAGGCGGAGGTGGTTGACCGTGCGGGTCTGGGCCGGGCCCGAAGGCTTGCGGATCGCCGCGTAGTTCAGCTCGAAGGAATCGGCCGTCGCCATCAGCGCGCCGCCGCCCTTTCTGCCGTAGTGCCCGGTCACGCCGGGCAGCAGCGCCACGGCGCGGATCGCCTGGCCGCCCTGGGCGTGACGCGACATGCCCTGGCCGATGCGGATGAAGGCCGCCTTGGCGTTGCCGTACATGGCCGCGAGCTTCTCGATATCCGCGGCCGGGACGCCGGTAACCTGCGAGGTATAGGCGGGCGTGAAGCGCGGCAGTACGTCGCGCTCGACCTTGTCGAAACCGATCGTGTGCTTGGCGATGTAATCGCGGTCGCACAGCTTGTCGCGCACCAGGATGTGCATGACGCCGAGCGCAAGGGCCGCGTCGGTGCCGACCTTGATAGGGATGTGCCAGTCCGCGCGCTCGGCGGTCCGGCTACGCCGCGGCTCGATCACCACGATCGGTACGCCCCGCTTGCTGCGCTGCTCCTCGGCCTTGGCCCAGAGATGGACGTTGACCGCGACCAGGTCGCAGCCCCAGGACACGATCAGGTCGGAGTGCACGACATCCTCGGGATCGGCGCCGCCGACCGGACCGACCGTGGCGTTCCAGGCGGCGCCGGCGCAGCTGTCGCAGATGGTTCCGGCATCGAGCCGGCTTACGCCCAGCGCATGGAACAGGCCCATCAGAAGCCCGCGGTTCATCAACCCCTGGTGCGCGCTGTAGGCATAGCCCAGGATCGCCAGGGGCCCGGACTCGGCGATGATCGCCTTCCACTTGGCGGTGATTTCCTCCAGCGCCGCATCCCATGTCATCGGCTCGAACTTGCCCGCGCCCTTCGCGCCGATGCGGCGCAGCGGGGTCTGCACGCGGCCGGGCGCATTCACCAGTTCGGCGTCGCGGTTGACCTTGGCGCAGGCGAAGCCGGCGGTGAAGGGATGGTCGGGATCGCCCTGGACCCGGACGACTTTGCCGTTCTCGACATGGGCCAAGAGCGAGCACAGGTCGGGGCAATCATGGGCGCAGACCACGCGGATGGTTTCCAATGCCTTTCTCCTCCGGCAGCCCCGGCGGCCGGCAAAGCTGCCGGCGCCGGCGACCCGCAATCCACCCGCAAACATGGGGCCGAAAGCGGTCCAGTGAAAGGACCAGTTCTGGCCGACTAGGGTGGTCCGCTTTGGGCGAACCGTTCGGCGGCGTAATCCACCAGGTTCTCGACCGGCCTGCCGTCGAAAAATGCCTCCAGGTTCCGGAAGATGAAGCCCATCTTGGTGGCGAAGGCATCGCGCGTGCCGGCCGCCACGTGCGGGGTCAGGACGACGTTGGGGAAAGCGTAGAGCGGGTGGCCGGCGCCGCTCGGCTCGTGCTCGAACACGTCCAATGCCGCCCCGGCGATGCGCCCGGCCCGTAGTGCGTCCACCAGCGCCTGCTCGTCGACGATCCCGCCGCGCGCCGTGTTGACGAGGAAGGCGGTGCGCTTCATGCGCCCCAGCGCCTTGGCATCGATCATGTGACGGGTGAGGGGCGTCAGCGGCACGTGGATGGTCACGATGTCGGAGTCGGCCAGCAGGCGCTCGAACGGCGCCTGGGTGATGTTCAGCGCCCGGCGGCGCTCCTGGGGGATGTCAATGATGTCGTGGTAGATCACCCGCACACCGAAGGGCCCGAGCCGCGCCGCCAATCCGGTCCCGATCCGCCCCATGCCGACGATGCCCACGGTCTTGCCATGTAGCTCGTACGAGCAATGGCGGATCGAGTTGATGTGGAAGCGTCCCTGGCGCAGCTCCGCATCGAGGAACGGCAGCCGCTTCATCACCGCGAGCATCATCATCAGCGCGTGCTCGGACACGCCGGTCGCGGTCCCGCCCGGCGTGATGGCAAGCGGGATGCCGCGCTCGGCCAGCACCGGCCAGTCGACGGTGTCGTGAAAGCCTACTCCCTGGTGATGGACGATCTTGAGCCTGGCCGCCGCGGCGATCCGGGCGCGCGAGAACTTGTCCGAGGCGCAGATCACCGCATCGGCCTGCGCCAGCTTGGCCAGGCGTTCGGCCTCGTCGGGCGTGTCGAGCGTCATGAGCTCGAAGCCCGGGCGCACCGCCGTGCGGATCATGCCGTAGAGCTCGGCATTGCCGTGGCTGAGATAAAGGACGCGTTTCTGGTTGGTGAGGGTCATCGTTGCCGGCTTCGACCGAGATGGCGCGCGTTATCGGATCAAGATCGCAGCCGGCGGGTCCGCCTGCTTTGCGCCCCTGCGCACCGTGCCTCCGTTGCTTCCTTCATGGCGTATGCGGAGCCGAGAGTTCGCAGCATCGGCGCTTCCGCACGCTGCCGGTGCTGGCGGATCGGACACGGGGAAGGTTCGGGCATGGGGATCCTTCGGAGCAGCGCGGCGGTACGGGCGACCTGCGCCGCCCGTCCGGAGACGGAACAGGTACAGGCCGCCGGTCGCCCGGGCAAGGCATCGCCGGGGCCGGCCGACCCTGGACCGTTAACCGTGTATTTACGGCCGCTGCGATAGATCGCAGCCCGTCGGACGGCCAGGAAAGGAGGAAACCGGCATGTCGCTTGCGGAACAGATCAACAAGGCGATCGGCGCGCATGGAATGTGGAAGCAGCGCCTGCGTTCGGCGATCGACTCGGGCAAGTCCGAGTATGCCATCGCGGACATCGGCAAGGACAATCTGTGCGAATTCGGAAAGTGGCTATACGGAACGGACCTCTCCCCAGCGGACAAGGCCGCTGCGGAATACAAGGCGGTGCGCGACCTGCACGCGCGTTTCCACCAATGCGCGGCGAAAGTGCTGTCCTGCGCCCTCTCCGGTGACCGTGCGGCTGCGGAAGCCTCCCTTGGCAACGGAGGCGAGTTCACGACGGCATCGGCCGAGCTGACTCGCGCCATGATGGGCTGGAAAGCGAAGGCCGGCGGCTGAGCGTCTTCACGAGGGGTGGGCCCCAGGGCAACCCCGCGGGGCCCTGCCCGGACGGCTACTCGGCCGCCTCGTGCTCCTCGACCGACATCCAGACCTTTTCCCAGGTCGATGGGTCCTCGACCTGCGCCATGATTTCGATCCTGCGGCCGTCGCGCGCAGCGCCCGCGGCAACCTTGACCGCGGCCTTGATCGCCTCGGGCCTGCCTTCATACGGACCCAAGGTCGAAGTGCCAGCCGCGACCGTCCAGCGATCGTTTTCCTTGAGGATGTAGTAAACGTTCCGCAACACTGGTCCTCCCACGAACGCTTCGGACCTTAGAGGAGGAAGATGGCGCTGAACGCGACCGGGATGGCGACGGCGATGGCCAGTGCCGCCAAGCAGCCCGTCAGCAGATTGTCCCCGAACGCCACGAGGAACCGGCCGACCTTGCGCATGGTGCGCTCCTTGCACCTAAATGCAGCCCTCACTGGGCGCACCTTGTCTCCCGCAAGTTTTGCGCCAACGCGCCGAGCATCCGCAGCCCCAGCAGTA
This sequence comes from uncultured Rhodospirillaceae bacterium, assembly GCA_964393375.1. GTDB lineage: Bacteria > Pseudomonadota > Alphaproteobacteria > JAEULC01 > JAEULC01 > JAEULC01. Next base: position 7,592 of record CAYMTM010000065.1, on the reverse strand, counting down.
GTATCGATCGTCTTGGGCGATACATATTCGCGGCCGGTTCGTCTTAACCAATATTGATTGCTGTCAAAGTTTCTCTCACGTGTCGGCTGGCGCTTTACAGGTCCGGCGGCTCCACGATGCCGATCCGCGGCGGCCATGCGGCCAAATCCGGCATGCGCGAGCGGCGGCGCGGTCGCGTCGCGCGCCGCATTTCGGGCGTCTCCGCAACGCCGAAGCGGGCTGCGGCGGATCGGCCGGCCGCGCCTTCCGGCTCTTCGGGCTCAGCGTGCCGCGCACCATGCCAGGGGACGGCCCCGTTGCCGGCGAATCGGGCTTCTGTGCTAGCTTGCGATTCGTCCATCGCGCGCCGGGGAGGATGAATGTTCCGCAAGAACGCGCTCAAGCGCAGGCTCGAGAGGGGCAAGAAGGCTTTCGGGGTGTTTCTTGAGCTCGGCCATCCGCCGATCGCCGAGATCGCCGCCGCTGCCGGCTATGACTGCGTGCTGATCGACCGCGAGCACGGGGTGGGCGACATCGCCTCCGCGGTGCCGGAGATGGCGGCGGCGCAGGCGCACGGTGCGACGGCGCTGCTGCGCATCCCCTCCAACGATCCGGTCTACGTGAAACTGGCGCTCGACGCCGGGGTCGAGGGCATCATGATCCCGGCCATCCTCGACGGCGCGGCGGCGAAGCGGGCCGCCGAGTCCTGCCGCTACCCGCCCAGGGGCATACGCGGTTTCGCGGCGCCGGTGATCCGCGGGTCCAGCTACGGCCACCACACCGAGGCCTATCTGCGCGATATCGAGCGCGAACTGCTGGTGATCGGCCAGATCGAGACGCGCTCGGGTGTCGAGGCCTGCGAGCAAATCGCCGGCACGCCCGGCATCGACATGATCTTCATCGGGCCCTACGACCTGGCGGCCAATCTCGGCTATCTGGGCCAGCCCGACCACCCCGAGGCGCGCAAGGCGATCGCGCGGGTGGAGAAAGCGGCCAAGCGGAAACGGAAGTGGCTGGGCGCGATTCCCACGCCCGGACGTTCGGCGGCCGAGCTGTTCCGCGACGGCTACGACCTGGTGATCTCGCATTGCGACGCGGTGATGCTGCGCGAGGCGGCCAGGGCCGACGTGGCGGCGATGCGCGCGCTGGTGCGCAAGTCGGGCGGCAAGCGGCGCAGATGACCGGCGGTCTGGAGGTCCTGTCCGTCGCCGAGATGGCGCGCTGCGACCAGGCCGCGATCAAGGCGGGCACGCTCGGGACCGAGCTGATGCTGCGCGCCGGCTCGCAAGTCGCAGCCGAGCTGGTCAAGCGATGGTCGCCGCGCCCGGTGCTGGTGCTGTGCGGGCCGGGCAACAACGGCGGCGACGGGTTCGTGGTGGCCCGCGTGCTTTCCGGGCTCGGCTGGCCGGTGCGCATAGCGCTGCTGGGAATGCGCGAGCGCCTGACGGGCGACGCTGCGGCGCATGCCGCGCGCTGGACCGGTCCGGTCGGGCCGCTGGAACAGCGTGCGATCGAGGGCGCGGAACTGGTGGTAGACGCGGTATTCGGCGCGGGCCTGTCGCGCGCTATCGGCGACGATCTCGGCCAGATCTTCGCGGCGCTGGCCAAGCGCGGCGTGCCGATCGTCGCGGTCGACGTGCCGAGCGGCGTGCACGGCGACACCGGCCAGGCGATGGGCAACGCGCCCCAGGCGGCGCTGACGGTCACGTTCTGCCGCAAGAAGCCGGCGCACCTGCTGTTGCCCGGCCGCGCGCTGTGCGGCGAGATCGTCGTGGCGGATATCGGCATCGCGGACCACATCGTGCGGGATTGCGGCGCGACTGCCCTCGAGAATTCGCCCGCCCTGTGGCAGGGCGTCTTTCCACGCGCCCGGCCGGACTGGCACAAATACAGCCGGGGCCACGCCATTATCGTCGGCGGCGCGCACATGACCGGCGCGGCGCGGCTGGCGGCGCGCGCGGCGATGCGGGCTGGGGCAGGCATCGTGACCCTGGCGAGCCCGCCCGACATGGTCGTGCACTACATGGGCTGGCTGCCGCACGTGGTCGTCAAGCCGGTGCGCGATACGGCCGCCTTCGCCGAGCTGATCAACGACCGGCGCGCCGCCGCGTCGCTGGTCGGGCCGGGCAACGGGCTTGTGGGCGCCACGCGCGAGCGCGCGCTGGCGGCCCTGGCCTCGCGCAAGCCCTGCGTGCTCGACGCCGACGCGCTCAGCGTGTTCGAGCACACTGTGCCGCTGCTGCAGCAATCGCTGCACGACCGATGCGTGCTGACGCCGCATGACGGCGAATTCGCGCGGCTGTTCACCCATCGCGAGGGCGGTCGGCTGCAGCGCGCCCAGGCCGCGGCCAAGCAGTCGGGCGCGGTGATCCTGTTCAAGGGATTCGACACGGTGATCGCCCATCCGGACGGACGGGCCGTGATCAACGCCAACGCGCCGGCGACTTTGGCCACGGCGGGGGCCGGCGACGTGCTGGCGGGGATGCTGGTAGGCCTGTTGGCGCAGGGAATGCCGCCATTCGAGGCAGCCTGCGCCGCTGCATGGCTGCACGGCGAGGCGGCGGCATCCTTCGGCCCCGGCCTGGTCAGCGAGGATTTGCCGGATCTGCTGCCGGCCGCCTTGCGCCATGTGCATTGAGCGGCGCAACCTCAAGGTTCTGTGATTGGCGAGTCGGCCCAAAAGTATTAATTATTCCACTCGGCGTCAGGGACGCGTGTCAGCGGAGCGGTTATGGCGGCGCGTGGGCTGGGAAGCCCGATTGCAGCTCGGGCGGCCGTGCTTGTGCTCGGTGGGGCGCTCGCGATGGGCGTGAGCGGCGTTGCCTGCGCGGTGGACGAGCTCGTCCAGGCGCGGCTGGTTGCCGAGTCGACCGCGATCAAGCCGGGCGGCACCGCCTGGCTGGCCGTCGAGCTGGCCATGAAGCCGGGGTGGCACACCTACTGGCGCAACCCGGGCGATGCCGGCCAGGCAACGTCGATGCGTTGGACCGTGCCGGACGGATTCGAGGTCGGCGGCGCGCAGTGGCCGGTGCCGGCCTCCTTCACTGTGGAGATCGTCACCAGCTATGGCTACAAGGACCGGGTCGCGCTCCTGGTGCCGGTCACGGCGCCGGCCAATGCCAAGCTTGGCATGACCGCGCCGATCGAGGCCGAGGTGTCGTGGCTCGCCTGCGAGAAGATCTGCATTCCCGGCGAGGCGAAGCTCGACCTGAAGCTGCGGGTCGCGGCGGAAGCTGCGGCCGATCCCGCGACGGCGCCGCTGTTCGCCGCGACCCGGGCCAGCCTGCCGAGGCCGGCCGGGATGCCGGCGGTGGCGCGGGCAGGCGACGGGACGATCACGATCGACGTGCCGGCCTCGCTGCTGCCGTCGGGTGGCGAGGCGGAGCTGGCCTTCCTGCCGTTCGACGACGCGCTGATCGACCATGGCGCGCCGCAGCGCATGGAGCGTACCGGCGGCGGAACAACGCTCGAATTGCGGCGCGGCCCGCGACAGGGGCCGCTGGCTGGTTCGTTTCCGGGCCTGCTGCTGGTGCGCGACAAGGCCCGGTCGACGCAGCAGGCGTTCGACCTGACCGTTTTCATCGCGGCGCGGTAGCGCCGAGCCGTTTCAACCGAGGAGGTTTCGGATGAACAAGCTTCTGGCGACTGTTTCTCTTGCCGCGGTCATGGCCTTTGCCGGCGCCGCCCTGGCCGAGGTCAAGGTCGGCCAGCCGGCGCCGGATTTCAAGGCGACGGACAGCTACGGCAAGACGGTCCAGCTTTCCGAGCTCAGGGGCAAGACGGTGGTCCTGGAGTGGACCAATAACGGCTGCCCCTACGTCAAGAAGCACTACAATTCCGGCAACATGCAGGCCTTGCAGAAGAAATACACAAGCGACGGCGTGGTCTGGTTGACAGTCGCCTCCTCGCCGCAGGGCGAGCAGGGCTACGTGACGCCGGAACAGGCGAACAACGACACCAGGACCCGCAACGCCGCGCCGAGCGCGGTGCTGATGGACAGCAAGAGCAACATTTCGCGGCTTTACGGCGCGCAGGTGACGCCGCACATGTTCATCATCGACGCCAAGGGTACGGTCGCCTATGCGGGCGCCATCGACAGCATCCGGTCGACCGATCCCGACGATGTGCCGAAGGCCACCAACTACGTCGCCCAGGCGCTGGAAGAGCTGAAGGCCGGCAAGCCGGTCACCACGGCCGCGACCCGCGCCTATGGCTGCTTCGTGAAATACGCGCCGCAGAGCTGAGGAAGCCGCGATGGCCGCAAGCGTCGGCGCACCGGCGCCGGACTTTCAGTGCAAGGACAGCGCGGGCAAGACCCGCGCGCTGTCCGAGTCCAAGGGCAGGACGGTCGTTCTGGAATGGACGAACCGGCAATGCCCGTTCGTGCGCAAGCACTATGATGGCGGCAACATGCAGGCCCTGCAGAAGAGATACACCGGGCAGGGCGTGGTCTGGCTGAGCGTGGTGTCCTCCGCGCCGGGCAACCAGGGCTATGTCACCGCGCAGGGGGCCGACGAGCACGTCAAGGCGGTGGGTGCGGCCCCCACCGCCGTGCTGCTGGACGCCGACGGCAAGGTCGGGCGCCTCTTCGGCGCCCAGACCACGCCGCACCTGTTTGTCGTGGATGGCGCCGGCAAGCTGGTCTATGCCGGCGCGATCGACGACAAGAGCTCGACCAGCGCCGCCGACATTCCCGGCGCGCGCAACTACGTGGCCGAGGCCCTCGACGCGCTCCTGGCCGGCAAGCCGGTGCCGACCGCCTCTACCAAGGCTTACGGCTGTAGCGTGAAGTACTGAGCGGCGCGCGGCGCCGCGCCCTCACCCGGCTCGCTTTCGCTCGCCACCCTCTCCCGGAGGGGCAGGCAGGGTGAGGGACGCGCCTTACCCCGCCGCTGCGACGGCGCGCCGCGCCATCACGCCGATGAGGTGCGCGCGGTACTCGGCCGAGGCGTGGATGTCGCCGTTGAGCGCGCTGGCCGGCGGGTGCAGGCCCTCGATCGCCTTGGCGGAAAAGTTTTTCGTCAGCGCCTCTTCCATCTTGTGGGCGCGGAATACGCCGGACTGGCCGGCGCCCGTGACCGCCACGCGCACCCCGCCGCCCGTCTTGGCGACAAATACGCCGACGATGGCGTAGCGCGAGGCCGGGTTGGGGAACTTCATGTAGGCGGCCTTCTCGGGCACCGGGAAGCTGACCTGGGTGATGATCTCGCCCGGCTTCAGCGCGGTCTCGAACAGGCCCTTGAAGAACTCGTCGGCCGCGATCTTGCGCTGGTTGGTGGTGACGGTGGCGTTGAGCGCCAGCACCGCGGCCGGGTAGTCCGCAGCCGGGTCGTTGTTGGCGATCGAGCCGCCGATCGTGCCGCAATGGCGCACCTGGCGGTCGCCGATGCCCTCGGCAAGCTGCGCCAGCGCCTTGATCCTGCCGGCGATGTCCTTGGACGACGCCACCGCGGCATGCGTGGTCAGCGCGCCGATGGTAATCGCGTTGCCCTCGACCTTGATGCCCGCAAGCCCGTCGATGCCGCCCAGGTCGATCACGGCGCTGGGCTGCGCCAGGCGCTGCTTCAGCGTGGGGATCAGGGTCTGGCCGCCGGCCATCAGCTTGCCGTCGCTTCCGGCCGCCTGCAGCAGCTTGGCGGCGTCTGCCAGCGACGAGGGGCGGTGGTACTGGAAATCGTACATGGTCCTGGTGCCTCCCTTAGTGCCGGCCGGCTTTCGCGTCCTGGATCGCCTTCCAGACGCGGTACGGCGTTGCCGGCATGTCGATATGCGTCACGCCCAGCTCGCTCAGGGCGTCGACGATGGCGTTGATGACCGTGGGCGGCGCGCCGATCGCGCCCGCCTCGCCGCAGCCCTTCACGCCCAGCGGGTTGTGCGTGCAGGCGGTGACGCTGTGCGCCACCTTGAACGACGGCACGTCGTCCGCGCGCGGCATCGCGTAGTCCATGTAGGACCCGCTCTGGAGCTGCCCGTCCTTGTCGTAGGCGCAGGCCTCGAGCAGCGCCTGGCCGATGCCCTGAACCAGGCCGCCATGGACCTGGCCCTCGACGATCAGCGGATTGACGATGCGCCCGAAATCGTCGGCGGCAGCGAAGCTTTGAACTTCCACCACGCCCGTCTCGGGATCGACCTCCACCTCGCAGACATAGGAGCCGGCGGGGAAGGTGAAGTTCTTCGGATCGTAGAAGGCGGTCTCCTCGAGGCCCGGCTCGAGCGTCTCGAGCGGGTACTTGTGCGGCACGTAGGCCGCCAGCGCCACCTCGCCGAATGCCTTCGAGCGGTCGGTGCCCGCCACCGTGAACTTGCCGTTCTTGAACTCGATGTCGGCCTCGGCGGCCTCCAGCAGATGCGCCGCGATCTTCTTGCCCTTGGCGACGATCTTGTCGACCGCCTTGATGATCGCGGTGCCGCCAACGGCCAGCGAGCGCGAGCCGTAGGTCCCCATGCCGAACGGCACGCGGTTGGTGTCGCCGTGGCTGATCTCGACCTGCTCCATCGGGATGCCCAGCATGTCCGAAACGACCTGGGCGAAGGTGGTCTCGTGGCCCTGGCCGTGGCTGTGGCTGCCGGTGAACACCGTGATGTTGCCGGTCGGGTTCACCCGCACCGTCGCCGCCTCGTAGAGCCCGGCGCGGGCGCCGAGCGAGCCCACAACGTTCGACGGCGCGATGCCGCAAGCCTCGATGTAGCTGGCGATGCCGCGCCCGCGCAGCTTGCCGCGCGCCTTGGACTCCGCCTTGCGCTTCGCATAGCCGCCGGCGTCCGAGAGCTTCAGCACCTGATCGAGCGTCGCGTCGTAGTTGCCGGTGTCGTACACCAGCGCGACCGGCGTCTGGTAGGGGAACTGGTTCGGCTTGATGTAGTTCTTCCGCCGCAGTTCCGCCGGGTCCGTCTTCAGCTCGCGCGCCGCCTTGTCGATCAGCCGCTCGATCTGGAAGGTGGCCTCGGGCCGCCCGGCGCCGCGATAGGCGTCCACAGGCACGGTGTTGGTGAACACCGCCTTGACGTTTGTGTAAATCGCGGGCGTCGCGTAGTTGCCCGCCAGCAGCGTGCCGTGCAGGTAGGTCGGGATGCAGGGGGCGAAGGTGGAGAGATAGGCGCCCATGTTCGCCAGCGTCTCGCAGCGCAGGGCCAGGAACTTGCCGTCCTTGTCCAGCGCCAGCTCGACGTGGGTGATGTGGTCGCGCCCGTGCGCGTCGGACATGAATGATTCCGACCGCTCGGCCGTCCACTTGACCGGGCGGCCCACCTCTTTGGCCGCCCAGGTGACGATCGCCTCCTCGGCGTAGTGGTAGATCTTCGAGCCGAAGCCGCCGCCGACGTCGGGCGCCACCACGCGCAGCTTGTGCTCGGGGATGCCGAGCACGAAGGCCCCCATGAGGAGCCGGATGACGTGCGGGTTCTGCGAGGTGGTGTAGAGCGTGTGCTCGCCGGTGCTCCGGTCATAGTCGCCGATGGCGACGCGAGGCTCCATCGCGTTCGGAACCAGCCGGTTGTTGTAGAGCTCGAGCGTGGTGACGTGATGCGCGGACCGGATCGCCGCATCGACCGCCGCCTTGTTGTCCTCGATGAAGCCCCAGTCGAAGCAGAGGTTGGTGCCCTGGTCCTCGTGC
>CAYMTM010000064.1:0-20066 GCA_964393375.1 uncultured Rhodospirillaceae bacterium | reverse complement strand
CCCTCGGCCGACTCGGACGACACCGAGCTCGATCTTGCCGCCCGCCACGGGTTCCGCTGCGTGCTGGCCGTGCCGCTGGTGCGCGAAGGCCAGACGATCGGAGTGATCGCGCTGCGCCGGCCGACGCCGCAGTTCAACCAGCGCCAGATCGAACTGGTGGAGACTTTCGCCGACCAGGCAGTGATTGCGGTGGAGAACAACCGCCTGCTCAGCGAACTGCGCGAGGCGCTGGAGCAGCAGACCGCGACCGCCGAGGTGCTGAAGGTCATCAGCCGCTCGCCCTTCGACCTTGAGCCGGTGCTGCATAACCTACTCGAGACAGCGGCCAAGCTGGCCACTACCGAGAAAGGTTGGATCGGCACTTATGACAACGGTGAGTTGAAGGTCCGCGCGGGCCACGGCATGTCGCGGGAATTCTTTGACGAGGCGACCCGTATTGTTCCATCGGCCGGGCGCGGCACCGTCGCAGGGCGCGCCCTGTTCGACGGCCGCACCTGCCATGTCATCGACACGCAGGCCGACAGCAATTACCCAATTCACGACTTCGCGGACCGCCATGCCGTCCGCACAGTGCTCGCCGTGCCGTTGATGCGCGAGGGGAAACCGATCGGCGTGATCGGGCTAATTCGCAGCACCGTCAGGCCGTTCAGCCAGCGCGAGATCGAACTGACCGAGACCTTTGCAGACCAGGCCGCGATCGCCGTCGCCAACGTCAAGCTGTTCGATACGATCCAGGCGCGCACGCGCGAGCTGCAGCAATCCCTCACCTACCAGACCGCAATCAGCGACGTGCTCGGCATCATCTCGCGCTCGCCCAATGCCGTCCAGCCGATCTTCGACGCGATCGTCACGACCGCCGGAAAGCTCTGCGACTCCGAGTTCGCCATGATGTTCCGGCGGGAGGGCGAAGCGTACCGCATTTGCGCGAACAACGATGCCGACCCGGACTTCGTCGCGTACGAGCGCGAACATCCGAACGTTCCCGGCCGCGGTACCTTGGTCGGTCGGGTCGCAATGGAAGGTCGTACCGTCCACCTGGTCGATTGCCTGGCCGATCCGGAATATGCCTATGCCGACGGTCAGAAGCTCGGGCGTTATCGCACCATGCTCGGCGTTCCGCTGCTGCGGAGCGGCGCGGTGATCGGCGTTATAGGGCTGCTGCGGACTGCGGTCAACCCGTTCACCGACCAGCAGATTGACTTGGTCACGACTTTTGCCAACCAGGCGGTGATCGCCATCGAGAACGCGCGCCTGTTCGACGCGCTTCAGATTCGCACCGAGGAGCTGGGCCGGTCGGTCGAGGAATTGACCGCGACCTCGGATATCCTGCGCACCATCGCGAGCTCGCCCGGCAAGGTGGAGCCGGTCCTGACGGCCGTCGCCGAGAGCGCCGCGCGGCTTTGCGCGGCAGACGATGTCATCATCGAGCGCGTCGAGGGCAACGAGCTGCGCTTCGCGGCCAATTGTGCACCGCTCTGGGGAACGCTTGTTGCAGAGGGCGTGCGCGTTTCAATAGCGCCGACATCGATTGCAGGCCGCGCAATTCTCGAGCGGCGGACGATCCATGTAGAGGACATCAAGGCGGTCGCGGCCGAGTATCCGGACTCGCCTGCGGTTCGTTTCGATGGCGTACGAACTATTCTAATGGTACCGCTCCTGCGTGAGGGCGTGCCTATCGGTACGATTGCGGCAGTCCGTAGCGAAGTGCGGCCGTTCTCGGACAAACAGATCGAGTTGGTCAAGAGCTTTGCCGACCAGGCTGTGATCGCGATCGAGAATGCGCGGCTGCTCGGCGAGGTGCAGACCCGCACCGATGAGCTTGCTCGCTCGGTCGAAGAGCTTAGGGCGCTGGACGAGGTCGGCCGAGCGGTCAGCTCAACCCTCGACCTGCGCACGGTGCTGGATACGGTCGTGGACCGCGCGATCGCGCTGGGCGAGGCCGACGGCTGCTCGATCTACCGCTACAAGCGCCATACGCGCGAGTTCCTCTTGTGGCACGCGGTGGGGATCGATCCGACGATGGAGGCCGGTGTCCGGGCGCTACATATCAACGAGGACCAGACGATCATGGGCAAGGCGGTGCATTCGCATGAGCCGGTCCAGGTGCCCGACCTGGCCCTGCTGCCGCCGGCACCGCTGCGCGACCTGTCGATCGCGGCCGGCTACCGCGCGGTCCTGATCGTTCCCCTCGTGCGCGCCGATCGCATCTTCGGCGCCCTGGTGCTGCAGCGCCGGCGGGTCGGCGCGTTCGCGGAGAGCACCGTCAACCTGCTGCGCACCTTCGCCAGCCAGTCGAGCCTGGCGATCCAGAACGCGCGCCTGTTCCGCGAGATCGAGGAGAAGGGACGGCAGATCGAAATGGCCAGCCAGCATAAGTCCCAATTCATGGCCAACATGAGCCACGAATTGCGCACGCCGCTCAACGCCATCCTGGGCTACACCGAGCTGATGCTCGACGGACTCTATGGCGACGTGGGCGACAAGGCGCGCTCGGTGTTGGAGCGCGTACAGTCCAACGGCAGGCATCTGCTCGGGTTGATCAACGATGTGCTTGACCTCGCGAAGATTGAGGCCGGGCAGCTGACGCTTGCCGTCGGAGACTACTCGGTCAATGCGGTCGTGCAGTCGGTCATCGCGGCAACCGAGTCGCTCGCGCGCGCGAAGGGCCTGAGCCTGACGGCCGATGTCGTTTCCGCCCTGCCCGACGGCCACGGCGACGAGCGCCGGCTGACGCAGGTTCTGTTGAACGTCGTGGGCAACGCTATCAAGTTCACGGACACGGGCTCGGTCACGATCGCGGCAAACGCGAGTGACGGCTTTTTCACGATCGGCGTGACGGACACGGGCCCCGGAATTCCGGCCGAGGACCAGGGGCGGATCTTCGAAGAATTCCAGCAGGTCGACAATTCCAGCACGCGCAAGAAGGGTGGCACCGGACTGGGACTGGCCATCTCCAAACGGATCGTCGAGATGCACGGCGGCACGATCAAGGTCGAATCGGAAGTCGGCCGCGGTTCCACGTTCCTGATCCACCTGCCGATCCAGGCAGTCGCCGCCAAGGAGGTCGCATGAGCAAGCGGATCTTGATTGTCGAGGACACCGAGGACAATCGCCAGATCATGCGCGACTTGCTGTCGAGCGCGGGATATGCCCTGATCGAAGCGCAGACCGGCGAAGAAGGAGTCCGGATGGCCAGGCAGCACAAGCCGGACCTGATCCTGATGGACATCCAGCTGCCGATCATGGACGGTTACGAGGCTACGCGGCAGATCAAGAAGGAGCCCGAATTGAAGACGATCCCGATCATCGCCGTGACGTCCTACGCGCTGGCCGGCGACGAGGCCAAGACCCGTGCCGCCGGCTGCGACGGCTATGTGGCCAAGCCCTTCAGCCCGCGCCAATTGCTGCACAAGGTGCGCGAATTTCTCGGTTGAGTCCGCCGCAATGGATACCGCCAAGTCCCTGCCTGCCTGTATCCTCGTCGTCGACGACAATCCGGCGAATGTCGACATCATCGAGACGCGGCTGGCCAGCCAGGGGTACCGGATCCTGACGGCTGCCGACGGCGAAGAAGCGATCGCGAAAGTGCGCGAGCACAAGCCGGACTTGGTGCTGTTGGACGTGATGATGCCGAAGAAGGACGGGCTGCAGGTCTGCCGCGAGTTGCGCGCCGACACCTCGCTCCCTTTCATCCCGATCATCCTGGTCACGGCGAAGGGCGATACGAAGGACATCATCGCCGGGTTGGAGAGCGGCGGCGACGAGTACCTGACCAAGCCCGTCGATACGGCGGCCCTGCTGGCGCGCGTGCGGTCGATCCTGCGGATCAAGCAACTGCACGACGAGGTGCAGGCCCAGGCTTCGCGGCTGGATGCCCAGGCCAAAGAGCTGGCGGATTGGAACCGGACGCTGGAGCAGCGCGTGGCGGCGCAGGTCGGCGAGATCGAGCGCGTGTCGCGCCTCAAGCGGTTTCTCCCGCCGCAGGTCGCCGATCTCATCGTCTCCTCGGGCGACGCCGGCGTGCTCCACAGCCATCGACGCGAAGTCACCATCGTGTTCTGCGATCTGCGCGGCTTTACGGCGTTCGCCGAAACCTCGGAGCCCGAGGAAGTGATGGCGGTGCTGCGCGACTATCACGCGGCGCTGGGCGAGCGGATCACGCAGTATGGCGGCACACTGGAACGCTTTTCCGGCGACGGCATCCTGGTCGTGTTCAACGACCCCCTGCCCTGCGAGGACCATACCCAGCGCGCGGTCGCCATGGCGCTGGACATGCGCGACGCGATCGGCAAGCTTGCCGGGAAGTGGCGTGCGCAGGGCCACAGTCTCGGCTTCGGAATCGGGATCGCCAGGGGTTTTGCCACGCTTGGCCAAATCGGCTTCGAGCAGCGGTCCGACTATGCCGCCATCGGCACCGTGACGAACTTGGCGTCGCGGCTGTGCGACGAAGCCAAGGCAGGCCAGATCCTGGTGAGCCAGAAGGTTGCGGCTGTCGCCGAGGCGATGGTGCAGACTGCGTTCCTCGACGAGCGGGCGCTGAAAGGCTTTGCTCGGGGCACACCGATCTACGAGCTCGGCGCCCGCAAGGCCGAGGCCTGAACCCTGGCGCAGCCGAACCGCACTCGGTTACACTTGCGGCTGCAAGATGGGCGTATCCGGAAGGCGGTGTCAGGGTGAGCGACCTGCAGGATATTGGAGCCTTTGACTTCGTCGTTGTCGGCGCGGGTTCGGCAGGTTGCGTGCTGGCAAACCGGCTTTCCGCCGATCGGCGCTTTCGCGTGCTGGTGATCGAAGCCGGCGGCAACGACAATTGGATTTGGTACCACATTCCGATCGGATACCTGTTTGCGATCGGCAATCCTCGGTCGGATTGGATGTACAAGACCGTCCCGCAACCCGGCCTCAACGGTCGCACGCTGCACTACGCACGCGGCAAGGTGGTGGGCGGCTGCTCGGCGATCAACGCCATGGTTTACATGCGTGGCCAGGCGGCCGACTATGACGGCTGGCGCCAACTGGGGCTGGAAGGCTGGGGCTGGGACGACGTTCTGCCGGTTTTTCTCGGTATGGAGGACCACGCGGCGCCGCCCGGCCCGTTGCATCGCAAGGGTGGCGAATGGCGGGTCGAATTGCCACGCGTGCGCTGGGACCTGACCGACGCCTTCCGGGAGGCCGCCGCACAATGCGGCATCCCCAAGGTCGATGACTTCAACGCCGGCGACAACGAGGGCTGCGCCTATTTCCATGTCAACCAGAAGCGCGGTCGCCGCTGGAGCGCCGCACGCGGGTTTCTGAAGCCCGTGCTGAATCGCCCGAATCTGCGGTTGGAAACCGGAGCGCTGGTCGAGCGCATTACCGTCGAGGACCGGCGGGCGACCGGCGTTGTGTTCTCGCGCGGCGCACAGCGGTTCCATGCGCGCGCGACAGGCGAAGTCGTCCTTGCGGCCGGCTCTATCGGCTCGCCCCAACTCCTGGAGTTGTCGGGCATCGGCCAGGGCAGACGCCTGGCAGAACTCGGGCTGCCAATGATTCACGACCTTCCGGGCGTCGGCGAAAACCTCCAGGACCACCTGCAACTGCGGCTCATCTACAAGGTCGAGGGTGTGCGGACCCTCAACACCGACTATCGCCAGTGGTGGAAGAAAGCCGGCATGGCACTGGAATACGCGCTGTTCCGCACCGGTCCGCTTACCATGGCACCGTCGCAGCTAGGCGCCTTTACGCGCTCGGCGCCCGAATTCGCCACGCCCAATGTCGAATATCACATCCAGCCGCTGTCGCTCGACAAGTTCGGGGACCCGCTCCACGACTTCCCGGCCTTCACCGCCAGTATTTGCAATCTGCGCCCCACCAGCCGCGGCAGCGTCCATCTGCGTGATGCAGATCCGGCGTCTGCACCTGCGATCGATCCAAATTACCTGTCCACCCCCGACGACCGGCGGGTGGCCGTGGACTCGATCCGGCTGACGCGGCGCATCGTGCAGGCGCCGGCGCTTGCACGTTACCTGCCGCAGGAATACAAGCCGGGGTCGCAACTGCTGTCGGATGAAGAACTGGTTCAAGCGGCCGGCGATCTGGGCGCCACGATTTTCCATCCGGTCGGCACCGCGAAAATGGGCATCGATGGCGACCCGATGGCCGTGCTCGATGCCAAGTTGCGCGTCCGCGGCATCCGCGCCCTGCGTGTCGCCGATGCTTCAGCAATGCCGCGCATAACCTCTGGCAACACCGCCGCACCGACCATGGTCATCGCGCAGCGCTGCGCCGAAGCCATGCTGAGCGATGCGCGATCCTAAGCAAGACGCATAGCGGCGATTGCGCGCCTCTGCGTCACGTCACGTCGGCCGAGAATCGGCCCGTGGCCTGGCCAGCATGCCGCCATAGAGCCAGAGAAACGCGGCAAATCCAACTGACCAAAGGATGCCACCCGCCACCGTCAATACGACGTGCTGGTCGGGCAGGAAGGGGGCAATCACGCGCAGCAGTGCGCCAGCCGCTACGACCATGTAGGCGACAGTGCTGCCCGGCACCGCCACCAATGGCCGCCCGGTATGTCCCAGGGTAGCGCGGGTCATGACGGCCAAGATCATCGTGCCGATCGCACCGGCACCCAGAGCATGCAGCGCCATCGCGCGGGGAACCAGGTCGAAAGCGGCTGCGGATTTGAGGGCAAGACCGACGGCCAGCCATGCCATGCCGAGATGCAGGACCCAGAGCAACGGCCAGCGCAGCGTGCGGTGTCCGCCCCAGCGCAGCAGCCGCACGAGCCCCGCCACCGCCGCCACGGCAGCGAGCGTGCCGACCAGCATGCCGGGCGCAGCCAAAGCCTCTGCAAGCACCATCATCGCAACAGCCAGGATTGCCGCGGCATCGAGCATCGGCGAGGGGACGATCGCGGCTGCGACTCCCTGGGCCTTCAGCCCACCCAACGTGAAGGCAGGGACGATCCGGCCGCCAACGAGCGTAACCGCCAGCACCAATGTGCCGAGGGCAAGATCAATGCCCCAGGCCGCCGTATGCACCAGCGCCATTGTTTCAAGATGCATTCCTAGGTTGGCCGCAAACAGCGCTAGAAGGATAAGCACGAAGACGCCGTTGCGCCGCGCGCTGCGTGCGACGATCGCCGGTGCCTGGAAAGCGGCCAGCATGGGTAGGAAGGCCAGGTCGGTAGTCGCGACCAGAACGGGCGGTAGAATGCCGGAAAACCACATCGCAACTCGCCCGGCGACCCATGCCGCGGTCAGCACCAGCAATGCCCTCCCGCGAACCGCCCCTCGACCGGTCCAGTTCGGCACGGCGGTCAACAGAAACCCGCCAAGCGCCGCGACAGCGAAGCCGAACAGCATTTCGTGCGCGTGCCATTGCGCAGGCGCCAGCGCCGGCTCCAGGTTCATCTCCCCCAGCCACATCAAGATCCAGATCGGCACCGCAAGCACCGCATAGAGCGCCGCCAATGCGAAGAACGGGCGGAAGCCGTAGCTGAGGGCGGGATGGTCGGTGACGTTCTCTATCCGCACGCCGGTGACGGGGCAGGTGATCATCGCCTGCGCTCCCGGCTATTGCACGAGTGGCGACCTGGCCGCATCGAAGTCCACGCCGGCAATGGCGGCGCGTCCCGCCAGGATCGACACATATTGATGTACCGCGCGGCGCCAGGCGGATTCCTCCAGGTAGGCGGCGATCCGCTGCTTTACGGCCTCGAACGGCAGCGTTCGGCCGGCGACGCGGCCGCCGAGGCGGATCACGTGGAATCCGTATTTCGTCTCCACGGTCCGCGGACAGGTTTCTCCCTCCTGCAGGCTCATCAAGTAGGTTTCAAACACCGGGTCGGCGTCGCCGCGCTGGATCAGACCCAGGCTGCCGCCGGCGGCCTTGGACGGGCAATCGGATACGTCGCGGGCGACGTCGGCGAAGCAGTGCGGATCGTTCAGCACCCGCGCGAGCGCCGACTCCGCCTTTGCGCGGGCCGCAGCGCGCGCATCGGCGTCGTCAGGCGCCGCGGCACAGAGTATGTGGAAAGCGTCGAAGCCGTCGGGCGACACGAATCGCCGGCGATTGTTGTCGAAGTAGCGTCGGCATGCCGCCTCGTCGGCCTTGGGTACGATGACTGCGCGCTCGATCAGCTGGCGGATCAGCGACTCCTCGGCGGTCTCCGAGGATTGCTGCGGTGGTTCGATGCCGACGCGACGCGCCTCCTGCATCAGCAGTTCGCGAACGACCAGGGCTTCGGCGGCTGCACGCATCGCGGCCTGGACCGTCGGGGCCGGGTGGTGCTGCATCTCGGCGTGGATCGCCGCTTCCGCAATTGCCACGCCATTGACCGTTACATGCATGGTCATGGCCGCACGCGCACCGCGCCATTGCCGCGGGTGCGCACCACCTGGTAGCGGCGGAACACGTACCATACCGGCGCGCTCCACACATGCACCAGGCGACTGAAGGGAAACAGCAGAAAGATCGTCATCCCCAACGCCATGTGCAACTTGAACACCCATGGCACATCGACCACCAGCGACGCGGCATCCAGGCGCAGCGTCACGATGTGCTGGGCCCATTCCGCGAGTACGATCATGGTTGAACCGTCAAGATGCTGACCGGAAAACGGGATCGTCGCCAAGCCCAGCACGAGCTGCACCCACAGGATGGCCAGGATCGCGATGTCCATGGCGCTGCTGGTGGCGCGGATGCGCGGGTCGACCAGGCGCCGGTGCAGCAGCATGGTCAGGCCGATGAAGCACACCGCGCCGGCGATGCCGCCGGAAACCATTGCCAGCACCTGCTTGCCGCCCGCGGAGATCAGCCATTCGTACGCGAAGTGCGGCGTCAGCATGCCGACGAAATGACCGAAGAACAGAAACAGGATGCCGACATGAAACAGATTGCTGCCCCAGCGCAGTTGCCGCTTGCGCAGCAGCTGGCTTGATCCGCTTCGCCAGGTGTATTGCTCGCGGTCGAAGCGGATCAGGCTGCCGATCAGGAAGACCGCGGCGCAGATATAAGGGTAGATGCCGAACACGAACTCGTGCACGTAGGCGCGCATTGCAGCCTCCCTCAGATCGCGTTCATGCGCCGGAGAATGTCCTGCGCACGGCCGCAGTCGCCGGCCTGATGCGACGCATTCTCGGGTCCGAATGTCACAGCCGCATCCTCCCACTCGCGGTCAAGGGCCGCGTAGTCGTCCTCGAGCGTTGCCGCGCCGTCCGTGCTGGGCAGTTCGACCCTGCCGCCCGATATCGACAGCAAAGCGTCGAACACCGCGGCATAGGGCGACCGGCGATTCTCCAACCGGTCGCGCAGGTGAACGAGGATATGGGCTATGTCCGCCAATGCGGACTCGCCCGCCACCGGATCGAGATGGGCCGCGAACTCTAGGTAGGTCGGCAGATAGTCCGGCAGTTCCCCGGTGGCGATGTCGAAACCATGGCGGTTGTAAAGCCTGAGAAGATCGACCATCGCCGGCCCACGCTCGCGCGAGTCGCCATGCACATGCTCAAAGAGGTGTAGGGATAGCGAGCGCGAACGATCGAAGAGGGCAACGTAGCGCTCCTGTGCATCGATCGGGTCGGTCCGGCGGAGGTCGGCGATCAATTCCGCCAGCCTGCCGCGCACCGGCGCTGGCAGAGCGCCGTCCATCCGGATCGCGCCCTCGATCTCGCCCAGGGCCCCGATTATGGCGGGTTCCGGATAGGCGAGCAGGGCTGCCAACGCTTTGACCGATCGGCGCATCACACCTTCTCCTTCATCCGACCGCCCTTGGCCGGCCCGAACAGGCTTGCCGGGCTGACGCCATCGGAGCAGCCGTTGCCGAAGCTGAACCCGCATCCGCCGCGCAGGTCGTAGGCGTTCTCCGCATACTCCCGATGGGTCGAGGGTATGACGTACCGGTCCTCGTAGTTCGCGATCGCCATGTAACGGTACATCTCGTCGACCTGCGCCTGCGACAGGCCGACGCGATCGAGCACGGCGGTGTCCACGCGGCCGTCGACATGACGCGCACGCATGTGCACCCGCATCGCCATCATCCGCTCGAGTCCGCCGACAACCGCTTCCTCGTCCCCGGCCGTCAGCAGGTTGGCAAGGTAGCGCACCGGAATGCGCAGCTTGCGCACGTCGGGCAGCGCACCGTCGAAACCGATCTTGCCTGCGTCGGCCGCCGCCTGGATCGGCGATAGCGGCGGCACGTACCAGACCATCGGCAGGGTGCGGAACTCCGGATGCAGCGGGAAGGCCACCTTCCAGTCGATGGCCATCTTGTAGGTGGGCGACCGCTGCGCGGCATCGAGCCAGGCCTGCGGTACGCCGTCCCTGCGCGCCTGCTCGATCACCTGCGGGTCATGCGGGTTGAGGAAGATCTCGAGCTGGGCCGGATACAGATCCTTCTCGCCGGCGACGCTGGCGGCTTCCTCGATGCGGTCGGCGTCATAGAGCAGCACACCCAAATAGCGAATGCGCCCGACGCAGGTTTCGGAGCATACCGTAGGCTCGCCGGCCTCGATGCGCGGGTAGCAGAACGTGCATTTCTCCGCTTTGCCCGACTGCCAGTTGTAGTAGATCTTCTTGTACGGGCAGGCGCTTACGCACATGCGCCAGCCGCGACACTTGTCCTGGTCGATCAGGACGATGCCGTCTTCCTCCCGCTTGTAGATCGACCCCGACGGGCAGGATGCCACGCAACTCGGGTTCAGGCAGTGCTCGCACAGCCGAGGCAGGTAGAACATGAAGGTGTTCTCGAATTGCCCGTAGATCTCCTTCTCCACGTTGTCGAAGTTCTTGTCCTTCGACCGTTTGGCAAACTCCGTGCCCAGGATCTCCTCCCAGTTCGGGCCCCATTCGATTTTTTCCATGCGCCGGCCGGTGATCAGCGAGACGGGTCGCGCCACGGGCATCGCCTCGCTTTCGGGCGCAGTCTGCAAGTGCTCGTAGTCGAACGTGAAGGGCTCGTAGTAGTCGTCGATCTCCGGCATATTCGGGTTGGCGAAGATGTTCGCCAGCACCCGCCACCTGCCGCCGATCCGCGGCTGGATACGGCCCGAATTCAGGCGCCGCCAGCCGCCTTTCCAGCGCTCCTGGTTTTCCCACTCCTTGGGATAGCCGATGCCAGGCTTAGTTTCGACGTTGTTGAACCAGGCGTATTCCATGCCTTCACGGCTCGTCCAGACATTCTTGCAGGTGACCGAGCAGGTGTGGCATCCGATGCACTTGTCGAGGTTCAGCACCATTGCGATTTGCGCACGAATCTTCATCGCCGTGCCCTCCCTCTACTCTGCCGCCTGGACGGAGGGTGAAGTGGACGGCCTTTCCAACCAATCCACCTTCGCCATCTTTCGCACGACGACGAACTCGTCTCGGTTCGTCCCGATCGTGCCGTGGTAGTTGAAGCCGTAGCTCTGCTGCGCGTAGCCGCCGATCATGTGGGTCGGCTTTGGACAGGCGCGCGTGACCGAGTTGTGGATGCCGCCGCGGGCGTTCGTGATCTCGCTGCCGGGCACGTTCACGATCTTCTCCTGCGCGTGGTACATCAGGACCATGCCCGCGGGCACACGCTGGCTCACCACGGCGCGGGCAACCAGCGCGCCGTTCAGGTTGAACGCCTCGATCCAGTCGTTGTCCACGATACCGGCCTTCTGCGCGTCGACCTCGCTCAGCCAGACGATCGGCCCGCCCCGGGAAAGGGTGAGCATCATCAGGTTATCGGTGTACGTGCTGTGGATGCCCCATTTCTGATGTGGCGTGATGAAGTTCAGCACTATTTCCGGATTGCCGTTGGCGCGCTTGCCGAGCATCGGATGGATGGTCTTGGTGTCGATCGGCGGGCGGTAGACGCATAGCGCCTCGCCAAAGGCGAGCATCCAAGGATGGTCCTGGTAGAGCTGCTGGCGGCCGGTCAAGGTGCGCCAGGGAATGAGCTCGTGCACGTTGGTATAGCCTGCGTTGTAGCTGACATGCTCGGACTCCAGTCCGCTCCATGTCGGCGACGAGATGATCTTGCGGGGTTGCGCCTGCAGGTCACGGAAGCGAAGCTTGTCGTCTTCGCGCGACCGCGCGAGATGGGTATGGTCGCGGCCAGTTGCCTTTCCCAGCGCCTCCCAGGCCTTGACCGCCACGTGTCCGTTCGTTTCCGGCGCCAGCATCAAAATCACTTCGGCTGCGTCGATGTCGGACTCGATGCGCGGCAGTCCTTTGGTGACTCCCTCCTCGGTAACGACCTGGTTAAGATCTGCCAGTGCCTTGACCTCGGCATCGGTGTTCCAGCCGATGCCTTTGCCGCCATTGCCGAGTTTGTTCATCAGCGGGCCAAGCGCCGTGAACTTCTTGTAGGTGTTCGGATAGTCGCGCTCAACCACCGCCATTGCCGGCATGGTCTTGCCCGGCACCGGATCGCATTCGCCTCGGCGCCATTCCTTCG
Organism: uncultured Rhodospirillaceae bacterium; assembly: GCA_964393375.1. Classification (GTDB taxonomy): domain Bacteria; phylum Pseudomonadota; class Alphaproteobacteria; order JAEULC01; family JAEULC01; genus JAEULC01. The sequence continues at coordinate 7,660 of CAYMTM010000064.1, read as the reverse complement.
GCGCGTAAGGCTGCGCCAGTTCCGCCGGCGTGTCGTGCATGATCGGAGTCAGCACTAAGTCCTTCTCGACCCCGAGATGGCCGGTACAGAGGTCCGAGAACTTGCGCGCCACGCCCTTGAAGATATCCCAGTCGCTTCGTGCTTGCCACGCCGGATCGACCGCCGCCGACAGCGGGTGGATGAAAGGATGCATATCCGACGTGTTGAGATCGTGCTTCTCGTACCAGGTCGCCGTCGGAAGCACCACGTCGGAGTACATGCAGGTCGTCGACATGCGGAAGTCGAGCGTTACCAGCAGGTCGAGCTTGCCTTCCGGCGCCACGCTGTGCCACTTGACCTCCACCGGCTTGCGGCCATCGGACTCACCGAGGTCTTTGCCCTGCACGCCATGCTGTGCGCCCAGCAGATACTTGAGGAAGTATTCGTGGCCCTTGCCGCTCGACCCCAGCAGATTCGACCGCCACACGAACAGGTTGCGAGGAAAATTGGCAGGGTTGTCGGGCTCCTCGCACGACATGCGCAGCGAACCGGACTTGAGTGCCGCAACGACGTGCGGCACGGGCTCCTGGCCGGCCGCAGCTGCCTGTTTCGTCAACTGCAGCGGGTTGACCGCGAGCTGCGGTGCCGACGGAAGCCAGCCCATGCGCTCGGCGCGCACGTTGAAGTCGATCAGGCTGCCCTGCATCTTCGCCTTGTCGGCCAACGGCGAAAGGATCTCGTCGACCCCGAGCTTTTCATGCCGCCACTGGCTGGTATGGGCGTAGAAGAACGACGTACTGTTCATCTGCCGCGGCGGCCGGTGCCAGTCCAAGGCGAAGGCGAGCGGTGTCCAGCCGGTCTGTGGCCGCAGCTTTTCCTGCCCCACATAGTGCGACCAGCCGCCGCCCGACTGGCCAACGCAGCCGCACATCACCAGTAGGTTGATGATGCCGCGATAGATCATGTCGCCGTGATACCAGTGGTTCACGGCGGCGCCCAGAATCACCATTGACTTACCCTGGGTCTTGGCGGCGTTGTCCGCGAAGCCGCGCGCGACGGCGATCACCTTGTCGCGCGCGACGCCGGTGATCGATTCTTGCCAGGCCGGGGTGTAAGGGATGTTGTCGTCGAACGACTTGGCGACGTTCTCTCCGCCCAGGCCGCGATCGAGTCCATAATTGGCGACGAACAGGTCGAAGACCGTCGCCACCATGGCTTCGCCGTCCTTCAGCCGCAGCCGCTTTGCCGGCACGTTTCGCAGGAGGACGTCCGGGTGCTTCGAGGCGGCGAAGTGCTCGTGCTCGCGGCCGCCGAAATACGGGAATCCAACCGGCACCACCGCGTCTCGGACATCGATCAGGCTGAGCCGCGGCTTGATCTCGGCGCCATCGGCGGCCTTGGCCTCCAGGTTCCACTTGCCCTGCTCGCCCCAGCGGAAGCCGACCGACCCGCGCGGCACCGCGACCTTGCCGGTCGCCTGATCCAGGGCGACGGTCTTCCAGTCCGGATTGTTCGTCTCGCCCAGCGCACCTTCGAAATCGGCCGCGCGAACGAAACGGTCCGGCACATAACGACCGTCGCGTTCCACCAATCGCACCAGCATCGGCATGTCAGTGTACTGGCGGCAGTAGTTCTCGAAATAGGGACTGCGACCGGCCAGGTGGAACTCCTTCAGGATCACGTGGCCCATCGCCATGGCCAATGCCGCATCGGTTCCCTGCTTCGGCGCCAGCCAAACGTCCGCGAATTTCGACGCCTCACTGTAGTCCGGCGTGACCGTGACGACCTTTGTGCCTTTGTAGCGGACTTCGGTCATAAAATGGGCGTCGGGTGTGCGCGTCTGCGGCACGTTCGACCCCCACATCATCAGAAAGGTCGAGTTGTACCAGTCCGCCGACTCCGGCACGTCGGTCTGCTCGCCCCAGGTCTGCGGCGAGGACGGCGGCAGGTCGCAGTACCAGTCATAGAAACTCATGCACACGCCGCCGATCAACGACAGGTAGCGCGAGCCGGCGGCATAGGAGACCATGGACATCGCCGGGATCGGCGAGAAACCGATGACGCGGTCGGGACCATAGGTCTTGACCGTGTAGACGTTGGCGGCGGCGACGATCTCGTTTGCCTCGTCCCAGCTCACGCGCACGAATCCGCCGCGACCGCGGATGGACTTGTACTGCCTGGCTTTCTGCGGGTCTTCGACGATCGACTGCCAGGCCAGCACCGGATCAGCGTGCTGTGCCTTCGCCTCGCGCCACAGGCGCAACAGCCGCCCGCGCACCATTGGATATTTCACGCGGTTGGCGCTGTAGAGATACCAGGAGTAGCTGGCTCCGCGCGAGCAGCCGCGGGGCTCGTGGTTCGGCAAGTCCGGGCGCGTCCGCGGATAGTCGGTCTGCTGGGTTTCCCAAGTGACGATGCCGCCTTTGACGTAGATCTTCCAGGAACATGATCCGGTGCAGTTGGCGCCGTGCGTGGACCGCACGATACGGTCGTGCGCCCAGCGATCGCGATAGGCGCGCTCCCAGGTGCGATCCTCGTTCGTGACGACTCCGTGGCCGCCGGCGAAGGTGTCGACGTTCTTGCGCAGGAACATCAGCCGATCGAGAAAATGGCTCATAGCGAGTGCTCCAGCTTAGTGCTCGAGGCGTTCAGCACGGCGCTTCCGCTCCCTTGCGGGCGTAGTACCACCAATTGATCGCAACGCAGACCGCAAAGAAGAAAGCGGCCCAGTAGAAGAAGGCATTGGGCGACCCGAAGAGGTCGATCGAGTAGCCGAGCATCAAGCCGCAGGCGAAAGGCCCATAAGCGGCGATCGCCGCGGTCCAGCCGATCACGCCGCCCGCCTGGCGCGGCGGGAACAGCATCGGCATCTGCTTGAAGGTCGACGCATTGCCCACCCCGGCAAAGAAGAACAAGCCGAGCATGAAGCCCACGAACCAGGGAAAGTCCGCCATCGAGGTCGGGCTGGTGTAGAATGTTACGCCGATCGCGCAGGCGATCATGCCGATGCCGGCGAACTGGGTAACGCGGGCGCCGCCCAGACGGTCGGAAACCGGTCCAGCGAGAACGCGCACGATCGACCCCACCAACGGCCCGAGAAATGCGTAGGCGAGTGGATCTGGTCCCCCGGGCAGACCGCCATAGAGCTGGCGGATCAGAAGCGGGAACGTCGCGGAAAGGCCAGAGAACGAACCGAAGGTCATGATGTAGAGCAGCGTCATGAAGAACGCATGCTTCATCTTGAAGATGTCGGTCTGCTCACGGAAATTGGCGCGCACCGGGACACTGCGCAGGAATACCCAGGCGAATGCGGCGCAGATCACGATCAGCGGGATATAGATCGCCGTCGCGTTCTGCAGCCATATCGGCGAGGTCGCACTGCCCTTGGTGAACGTCTGCGGCTCTCCGGCCAAGGCCCCGAACATGGCGAACCCGATCATCCAGGGCGTCAGGAACTGCACGACGCTGACGCCGAAATTGCCGATCCCGGCCTGGATCGCCAGCGCCGTACCCTGAAGGCGCTTGGGAAAGAACAGGCTGGTCGACGGCATGAACGACGAGAAATTGCCGCCGCCGAGTCCCGCCATGAATGCCAGCAACAGCAGCACCCAATAGGGCGTGGTCGGATCCTGCACGGCGTAGAACCAGCCGACCGCCGGTATCAGCAGGCTGAGCGTCGAGAAGGTAACGACGTGCCGCGTTCCATATAGAGGCACCAAGAAGGTATGGATGATCCGCAGACTGCCGCCGGCCAGGCCCGGCATCGCCGCCAGCCAGAAGAGCTGGCTGCTCGTGAGCTTGAACCCGATCCCCGGAAGGCGGACCACGAGCGCGCTCACTACGAACCAGACGATGAAAGCCATGATCAGGTTGGCCGTGGTGATCCACAGCGTGCGCCATGCAAGACCGCTGTCCCAGCCGGCGGCGTCCTCGGGCTGCCAATGCCTGAGCCAGGTCTTGCCTCTTCCCCGGGCGATCGAGTCGGCGTCGGATTGCACGCTCATGATGTGGGTCCCTTGCGTTGGGGTTCAGCTGCGCGCCACCGGTTTGGCGCCAGGCAGGGCGTCGGAAGGCGGCCGATGCGGTGCGACCGGGGGAGCGCCCCCCGCCTGTCCAGGCAGCACCGGCCCGAGAATGTCCTCCTCCGGGAGGTACTTGGGTCCGGCGAGCTCGGGAATGCGGCGCTTCTCCATGTAGAGGATTGAGAAGTGCATCCACAGCAGCGATCCTGCGACGATCACAAAAAGCAGCATGAAACAGCTGGTCCAGACGCCGGTGAGGTCGTTCATGGCGCCGAACGCGATCGGCAGAACGAAGCCCCCCAATCCCCCGATCAGGCCAACCACGCCGCCAACCGAGCCAACATGGTTCGGGTAGTAGACCGGAATGTGCTTGTAGACGGCCGCTTTGCCGAGGGACATGAAGAAGCCGAGCGTGAAGGTCAGCATCGTGAAGGGCACGAAACCGATCGCAATGGTGAACTGGATCGGCCCGCGGATCCCGGCCACGGTGTACTGGGTCGCCGGATAGGCGAGAAAGAAGGTGCAGATCACCGAGCCGATGAATGTCCAGTACATGACGCGGCGTGCGCCGTACTTATCTGACAGCGTGCCGCCGAGGACGCGGAAGATCGATCCGGGGATCGAATAGGCGGCACCCAGCATGCCCGCCAGCGTGATCTCGAGACCGTAGACTCCGACGTAGTAGCGCGGCAGCCAAAGCGCCAGAGCGACGAAGCCGCCGAAGACGAAGAAGTAGTACAGGGAGAAGCGCCAGACCTGCAGCTTCTTCAGGGGTGCGAGTTGCGCCACGAATGGCTCGGGCGCCCGCTTGTGCCTCTTGCGCTCTGCCAGCGACGGATCGTCCTTGGTGGTCAACCAGAACGCGGCGGCCACGACCAGGAGCCCGATCGCCCAGACCTGCGCGACGGCCTTCCATCCGAATGCAACCATCACGAAGGGCGCGGCGAACTTGGTAACGGCGGCACCCACGTTGCCGGCGCCGAAGATGCCGAGGGCTGTGCCCTGTTGCTCCTTGGGATACCATTTCGAGACATAGGCGATCCCGACCGCGAACGAACCGCCGGCAATGCCCACGCCCAGGGCCGCCAACAGGAAGGTCTGGTAGTCATAGGCCCATGTCAGCAGCCACGTGGCGATCGCCGCCGATATCATGACCGCTGCATAGACAATGCGGCCGCCATACTGGTCGGTCCAGATGCCCAGGGCCAAACGGATCAGCGACCCGGTCAGGATCGGGGTACCGACCAGAAGCCCGAACTGCGTGTCGTTGAGGCCGAGGTCCTTCTTGATCTGGACACCGATGATCGAAAAGATCGTCCACACGGCGAAGCACGCGGTGAAAGCGATCGTGCTCATCGCCAGGGCCATCCTGCGTTCGGCTGGACTTGCGGGGGTAACGGACGCCGAGTATGGCTGCGGCATGGGCGGGATCCTTCCGTCGTTGGACGCAGAGGAGCACTCCACGGGCGACGCGAATGTCACCGAAATCCGGTCGTCGGCCGTTGACCTGAATCAAGCACCGACGACAAAATCCATGATCGGCGTGAAGACATGCGGGTTGCTTGATCGTTGCCAAGCGTTCATTTGATAATTGTCAAGAGCATGGTTCGACTATCTGAGGGGGAACTCGTTTGCCGGTGCGCGCGGATGACATCGAGGTCGTGCGGCGGCTGGCGCTGTTCGCGGACCTGCCAAGTCCAGTCTTCGATCGGTTGATCCAAGGCGCGTTCGTCCAAGCCCTGCCGCGCGGCGTGGTGCTGTGCAAGCAAGGGGAGACCCCGGAATTTCTTCACGCGGTACTGTCCGGCCGTGTCACCCTGCTCGGCGCCGAGCCGGAACGCGGGGAGACAGTGGTCGAATTCTTCGAAGCGGGCGACATTCTGGTTGCGCCCGCCGTGATGCTCGATGCGCCGTATCTGATGTCCGCGCGCATGGCGCAGGATGGCCGAATCCTTTTCGTCCCCGCCGCCGACGTGCGACAGGCGATGAAGGCCGCACCCGAATTTACTTATGCCCTAGCAATGCAGCTGGCGCGCTACTGGCGGAGGTTAATCAGACAGATCAAGGACCTGAAGCTGCACCAATCGGCCGAACGCTTGGCGGCATATCTCGTGGCGCTGGCGCCGAGCGGCGTCACAACGACAACGATCGAGCTGCCGGAGGACCGCAAGCTCGTAGCGGCAAGACTGGGCATGACGCCCGAGAGCCTCTCGCGCGCGTTCGTCGTGCTGCGCCAGTTCGGAGTCGGCGGGCGCGGTCGCAATGTGGACATCGGGGACCTAGCGCGGCTTCGCCTTTATTGTCGCTATGACGATGTCCTCTGAGACCTGCGAACCAGACGCGCGCAACGCGTTGGCCCCGCGCATGGGTCACTCCTCGATCATGCAGTTGCCGAGCGCATAGTGCGGCAACGGGTGCGCGGTCCAGGAACTGAACGGCGCGATCGAGCGCTGGCCGCCTCCCTGAGGCGAGCCTAGCCAGGCTTCCTGCCCACGATCCGCAATGGAGGAGTCGACGCCTCGCGCGTGGTCTGCTCGCACTCCTCGATGAGCCAATTCCGCAGCGCAACGACGGTCGGCTTTTCGGCGACCTCCGGCAGGCAGACAAGGTAATAGCTGAACTGGGCCGGCGCTTCATGCGCCAAGGCGCGGACAAGTCGGCCCGCAGCGAGGTCGGCAAGAACCAAGCTACGGCGCGCCAAGGCAAGTCCAAGTCCATTGGCGGCAGCCTCGAGCATCAAGTCGGCGCGATTGAAGCGCAGCCCGTCTTTGCATGGGACATCCGGTCCCCCCACCTGTACCAGCCAGGTTGCCCAGTCGGCGCCGCTGCCGTCGTTTTCGGCGGCCTGGTCATGCAACAACGGAAATCGCACAATTTCTGCGGGCAGGTGGATGGGTCCGATCCGTTTGACGAGGTCGGGGCTGCAGACGGGAAAGAGGACATCGTCCATCAGCTTGACGACATGCAGATCCGGATAGCGGCCACGGCCGAACCGTAATCCGATATCGGCGGCGCCACCGCGCAGATTGCTCACAGTCGCTTCTGCCAGGATCCGGATGTCGACATTCGGATGGCGGTGCTTGAACCGGCCGAGGCGCGGCACCAGCCAGCGCATGGCGAATGACGGCAGTACGCTGACCGTCAGCGGTTCGGCGACGCGCTCGCGGCGCAGTTCGGCCGCGGCTCGGACGATCTCGTCCAAAGCGCGTCGCATTCCGCCCGCCAGAATCTCCCCGGCTTCGGTCAGCTCCAGCCGGCGCGTCAGGCGGCGGAACAACTCCATGCCCAGTTCGCGCTCAAGCGCGCTGATGCGGTGGCTAAGCGCGCTTTGCGTCACGTGCAGCTCGTCGGCCGCCCTGGTGAAGTTGAGGTGGCGCGCGGCGCCTCGTCGACCGGCTTCTGGCCGCCGGTCGCGCCATGAGAAGGCCGGCGTAGATTGTCGATCAGAATATAGAGACTCAGCAGTAGCACCCAGCCCGGAAAGACGAGAAATCCCCAGTCGATCAGCCGGATGCCAAACAGCAGCGGCAAGGACAATGCATAGCCCAGGAACGCGATCCAGCGCGACGCAAACGCGGTGCGTATGGCGAGCGTGGACGTAACGATCATGTGTCCTCTTAAGCTTCCTGGCTGACGAACATTTTGACGGTATCCCAAGG
>CAYMTM010000063.1:0-20235 GCA_964393375.1 uncultured Rhodospirillaceae bacterium | reverse complement strand
CGGGCTTCGAGGCGCCGGTGCTGCTCGCCTACTCCTCGCGCAACCGCTCGGCCTCCTGCCGCATTCCCTACGTGTCGAGCCCGAAGGGCAAGCGCGTCGAGGTCCGCTTCCCCGACCCGACCGCCAACCCCTATCTCGGCTACGCGGCGATGCTGATGGCCGGCATCGACGGCATCCAGAACAAGATCCACCCCGGCGACCCGATCGACAAGAACCTCTACGACCTGCCGCCGGAAGAGCTGGCCCAGGTGCCGACGGTGTGCGGGTCCCTGCGCGAGGCGCTGGGCTGCCTGGCCGCCGACAACGCGTTCCTGAAGAAGGGCGACGTGTTCTCCGACGACCAGATCAACGCCTACATGGAGCTGAAATGGGAGGAGGTGTACGCCTTCGAGCACACCCCGCACCCGATCGAGTTCCAGATGTACTACTCGGCCTGATCGATCGCGATCCTTGCTAGGGGGCGAGAACTCCCTACACTCGAAACCCCGCCGGCGCTGGCCGGCGGGGTTTTTGTTTGGAGGCTGCATGGCGGGGCTGCGCGACCGTCTGATCGGCGCCTGGCGCCTGGTCTCGTTCGAGGTTAGGCGCAACGACGGCGAGGTCTACCATCCTATGGGCCAGGGCTTGGTGGGCCTGCTGCTCTACCTGCCGGACGGGCACATGTCGGTCCAGCTCATGAGCCCCGACCGCCCGCAGTTCCAGACGCCGGCCTATGGTGCGGGCGACGATTTGGACTGGGCCAAGGCCGCGCGCGGCTATTTCGCCTATGCCGGACGCTTCACCGTCGACGAGGCGAAGAAATCCGTGACGCACCATGTCGAGATGGCGCTCAACTCCTACTGGTCCGGCCGGCCGCAGACCCGCGCCATCCGTCTGGACGGCGACCTGCTCGAGCTCAGCGGCGAATCCCACGCCAAGACCGGCGAAATCGACACGGCCTATGTGCGCTGGCGGCGGGCCTCTTAGCGCTTGCGTGTATTGACGAGCGGGGCCCCGCCATCGCTAGCTTGGGCCGGAGACAAGAGAAGGGTGAGAGACAACCACATGCGATCGACCGGACATCTCCTTGCCGCCCTCGCGTTGTTTGCCGCGCCGTTCGCGGCGGCGCCCGCCCACGCCCAGGCCGACCTGGCCTCGGGCCAGAAGCTCTACCAGCAGCGCTGCGCGATCTGCCACAGCCTGAAGGCGGCGGAGAAGAAGCCGACCGGGCCGCACCTGGAAGGCCTGTTCGGGCGCAAGGCCGCCGCCGTGGAGGACTTCACCTACTCCGCCGGCATGAAGGGTTCGGGCATCGTGTGGGACGAGAAGACGCTGACGGACTACCTTGCCGCGCCGACCAAGCTGGTGCCCGGCACGACCATGCCCGTGGGCATCCCGCAGGCCGCCGACCGCGAGGACGTCGTTGCCTATCTCAAGTCGCTGACGAAGTGAGCGCAGGCGCCCCCCACGTCATCCGCCAAGCGCGCCCGGACGACGTGCCGCGCATCGAGGCGATCGTTGAGGCAGCCTACGGGAAATACGTCGCGCGCATCGGCAAGAAACCCGGGCCGATGCTGGACGACTACGCGGCGCAGGTCCGCGACGGCACGGTGTGGGTGCTGGAGGCCGAGGGCGGCGTCGCCGGGCTGGTGGTGCTGCTGCCGGAGCCCGACCACATCCTGCTGGACAATGTCGCCGTGGACCCTGCCCTTGCCGGCCGGGGGATCGGGCGTGCCTTGATCGCCTTCGCCGAAGAGCAGACGCGCCGGCGCGGGTTTGCCGAAATCCGGCTCTACACCCACGTCAAGATGACCGAAAATCTCGCGATGTATCCACGGCTGGGCTACGAAGAAACCCATCGCGGCGAGCAAGCCGGTTATCAGCGCGTGTTCATGCGCAAGAAGCTGCCGGCGGCCCGATAAGAACGGCTGCCGCTATTTTTCCGCGCTGGGGGCCGTCTGCTGGCCGCGGGCCGGATCGGGCTCCTTGCCGCCGGATGCGGCACGCTTTCTCCGCGCAGCCTTGTCCAGCGCCACCTGCCGTTCGACCTCCTCCAGCCGCCGCAACGGCCTTAGAAGATACGGACTCACGTAGAGCTGATCGGACAGCGTCGCGATTTTCCCGCGAGTATCCACAAACTTACCCACAAGGTTTGGATAGGCCTTGTTTGCTTGTCTACCATATCTTGCGGGATATGGGAAGCTTCGTCGAAGCCGGTTACTCCCATAATCGCTTTTTTGGGCAATGGTCTGCGATTCACTTCGCGGCGACGGGCTTCCACGCCTTGGCACGGCGATCCATTTCCGCGACCTGCTCCTTGGTCATCAGCGACGCCAGCTTGTCCTTGATGATCGGGATCTCGTAGCGGTCGTTGTTGGCCCGCGGCGCGGTCCTTTCCGCGATCGCGTACCAAAGATAGGACTGGGCGATGTCTTTCTTCACGCCCTGCCCCTTGGCGTACATGTTCGCGACCTTGAGCTGGCCGGCGTAGAACCCGCGCTCGGCCGACTTCTTGTACCAGGAAAACGCCTCCGCTCCGTTGCGCGGCACGCCGATCCCGCCTTCGTACACGATGCCCATGGTGAAGATGGCGTCGATTTTCCCCGCATCGGCCGATTTGCGGTACCACTCGGCCGCGTCCTTGTAGCTCGCCGGCACGCCCATCCCCATGTGGTACATGCTGCCCACGAGATACATCGCGTCCGGGTTGCCCTGCTTGGCGAGCGGGTCGAGTTCCTTCCACGCCGTGGGGTAATCCTTCTTGTCGTAGGCCTCGCGGCCTTCCTTGTAGCCGGCCAGCGCCCCCCCTGCGGCCAGGCCCGACACCATGCCCGCCGCGATCAATGCGATGGCGAACCCGCGGCCGATCTGTCTCGTTGCCCTGCCCTTCATGTCCTGTCTCCGAGCGTCCCTTCGAATACCTCGTCGATTCATCCCCATAGGCCCAGGCCTTCCCCTACGCAAGCCGGGAGGCGCGCCCACGCTGTCGCTTCCGGCTTGAAATCCACAACCTGAGGGCGTAGCATTTTCAGCGGTGCAACTGTGATCGGAGGGTGTGACACCAAAACATGACTCCGCCGACTCAGTGGTGACCAGCACCTGGAAAAAGCCCGACCGCGTGGTTGGGCGATGCGCCTTCACAGGCCATCCATAGAAACCCCGCCCACGGCTAGCCGCGCTGGCGGGGTTTCTGCGACCGGAAATCCCTAGACCGCCAAATCGGCAAGATTGTGGCCGAACACTAGGCCGGCACCGGCCGCGGGCGGCCCTTGTCGTCGATCGCGACATAGGTGAAGCGCCCCTCCGTCACCCGCTCGCGCGTCCCCTCGCCCCGGCGCAGCACCCAGGCCTCGATGAACGTGGTCATCGAGGTGCGGCCGACCTTGATCACCTCCACGTAGCAGCACAGCACGTCGCCCACCCGCACCGGGCGATGGAAGGTCATCGACTCCACGGCCACCGTCGCCACGCGGCCCTTGGACCGCTCGAAGCAGGCGACCCCGCCGGCGATGTCCATCTGGCCCAAGACCCAGCCGCCGAAAATGTCGCCGTTCTGGTTGGTGTCGGCGGGCATTGCGAGGGTGCGGATCATCAGCTCGCCGCGCGGCTCGAACGTCGGCGGCGCCGGGCTTGGCTGGGGCTTGGCGGCATCGTCGGCCATGGCGGCGAATCCTCTATCTCGCAAATGCAAAACAGGTTTCTACCAGATTTTGTGTAGCTTTCGCCAATTCGGCATATCCCTTGTCAGGCTGGGACCTCCCCCTATAATCCGCCGCCATGAAGGACCTGTTCAGCACCGCACGCAAGCGCCCGGCGCCAAGCAACGGCGAGTACTCGGCCAAGGACATCGAGGTTCTGGAAGGGCTGGAGCCCGTCCGGCGTCGGCCCGGCATGTATATCGGCGGCACCGACGAGCGGGCGATGCACCACCTTGTCGCCGAGGTGCTCGACAATTCGATGGACGAGGCCGTCGCCGGCCACGCCTCGCGCATCGACATCGAGCTGGCTAAGGACGGCACGGTGACGGTGCGCGACAACGGCCGCGGCATTCCGGTCGACCCGCACCCCAAGTTCAAGAACCTGTCGGCCCTGCAGGTCATCATGACCATGCTGCACTCCGGGGGAAAATTCTCGGGCAAGGCCTATACCACCTCCGGCGGCCTGCACGGCGTGGGCGTGTCGGTCGTCAACGCGCTGTCGGATCGCCTGGTGGTCGAGGTGGCGCGCGACAAGCGCCTGTGGACCCAGAGCTACGCGCGCGGCAAGGCGACCTCCAAGCTCGTCGACAAGGGCCCGGTCCAGAACCGCCGCGGCACCACGGTCGTCTTTCATCCCGACCCGGAGATTTTCGGCAAGGCCGCGCGCTTCAAACCCGAGCGCCTCTACCGCATGGCGCGCTCGAAAGCCTACCTGTTCCGCGGCGTCGAGATCCGCTGGTCCTGCGACCCGTCGCTGATCGGCAAGGACGACGAGATCCCGGCCGAGGCCACGCTGCACTTCCCCGGCGGGCTGGTCGACTTCCTGTCCGCGACCTTGAAGGACCGCGCCACCTTGACCCCGCGCCCGTTCGTCGGCAGCGCCGCCCTGCCCGACGGCGTCGGCAAGGTCGAATGGGCGATCGCCTGGCCCACCGACGAGGACGGGTTCGAGAACACCTACTGCAACACGGTCCCCACCCCCGAAGGCGGCACCCACGAGCAGGGCCTGCGCGCGGCGCTCGCGCGCTCGATGCGCGGCTTCGGCGAGCTGGTGGGCAACCGCCGCGCGGCGCAGATCACCACCGACGACGTGATCGGCGGCGCCGCGATCATGCTCTCGCTCTTCATCAAGGAGCCGCAGTTCCAGGGTCAGACCAAGGAGAAGCTCGCCAGCCCCGAGGCCGCGCGGCTGGTGGAGAACGTGCTGAAGGACCATTTCGACCACTGGCTGGCCGAGGACAAGACGGCTTCGGCCGACCTGCTCGAGCGCGCGATCGAGCGCGCCGAGGACCGTCAGCGCCGGCGCCAGGAGCGCGACTTCGCGCGCAAGACCGCCACCCGCAAGCTGCGCCTGCCCGGCAAGCTAGCGGACTGCACCGCGGGCGCCGCCGAGGGCACCGAGATCTTCCTGGTGGAGGGCGACAGCGCCGGCGGCTCGGCCAAGCAGGCGCGCGAGCGCAACACCCAGGCCGTCCTGCCGCTGCGGGGCAAAATCCTCAACGTCGCCTCGGCGACGATCGACAAGATGCGCGCCAACCAGGAGCTGACCGACCTGATCCAGGCGCTCGGCTGTGGGGTGGGCGGCGACTACGACGACGCCAAGCTGCGCTACGAGAAGGTCATCATCATGACCGACGCCGACGTCGACGGCGCGCATATCGCCTCGTTGCTGATGACGTTCTTCTATCGCGAGATGCGCGGGCTGATCGAGAACGGCCATCTCTACTTGGCGCAGCCCCCGCTCTATCGTCTGAGCCAGGGCGGCAAGGTCCTCTATGCGCGCGACGATGCGCACAAGGACGAACTCCTCGCCGCCGAATTCACCGGCCGCGGCAAGGTCGAGATCAGCCGCTTCAAGGGCCTGGGCGAGATGCCGGCGATGCAGCTCAAGGAAACCACGATGAACCCGCAGAAGCGAGCGCTGTGGCGCGTAGTGATCCCGGACCGGCGCAAGGAAGAGGACCGCAGCGAGGCGCGCAAGACCGATCAGCTCGTGGAATCCCTCATGGGCCGCAAGCCCGAATTGCGCCTGGAATACATCCAGAAGAACGCCAAGTTCGTCCGCGAGCTCGATATCTGAGCCGCGGCACTAGGACATGCGCCTTCGCCGGACCGCAGCGAGGCCGGCGACACTGGCGGCGAGCAACAGCAGCAACGACGGCGCCGGCACTGCCACCGGCGATTCGTATTCAACGAGAAACAGGTAGATCTCTGGACCGCTTTCCCAGCGGTCGCCCGAATTCACGACCAGGAAATTCCCGATTTCCTGCGGCTGAAAGGGCAGCCAGTTGGCATAGCCGGTATCGGTGCCGACGGCCGTTCCGCCGGTCTCGGCGGGCCCGCCGATCCAGAAGCTTTGCCCGGCCTCCGGTCCGTCGACCCACCGCCAGGTCCCGGCCACTCCGCCGAAGCGTTGCCCTGCCGCCCAGAGCGGGGTCGCGCCGCCAAGCGCGGCGATGAACGCGTCTTCCTCGGCCGTGGTGATCGTCGCCAGGTGGCCTGCCAAATCCTGCCCGCAGACGGCGGCGGGGCAGACCGCAGCGGCAGCAAGGGCGCGCGCCGTTGGCCAGTCCGTAGGAATATTGCCTGAGCCTGACCCCATCAGGTCCACGCCCAAGATCTCGTACCAATGCCCGTTGCCGGCGAACTGTACCGGCGCGGTCTGCGCCGGATTGATCCCGCCGAGCAACAAAACCGCCGCGACAAAACCGGCCCGCGCGGCTTTGGCCATTTGCGCCACCTGCGACACCTGCGCCCCCGTGCTTGCCCAAGTCGTGTGCCGGGCCGCAAGCAAAAATCGTGCACCGCCGATCTACGCCTGAAATCGCAATGGCTTGGGGCACGCGCCCTACGATTGAGGGCAATTCGCCTGTAAAGTTTAGCGACAGTATTGTAAAGCAAGGGGCGTCGCGTATCGGTTGCATTGCCCCCTTCGCACTCCCGCCTTGGCTGGCAGGCGCGACGCCGCCTTCCTCGAAACCTTGCGCCCGCCGCCCGAAGCCGGAATGGATGCCGACCCGGTGGTGTCTTCGAATCTCGGGAGAAAGCGTTCCGAATGGGAGGGTGAACCATGAAATGCTTGCCCGCGCTGGCCGTAGCCGGCGCGCTCGCGCTCTGTGCGACGCCGGGCTTGGCGCAGCAGCCGCCGACCTTCGCTACAACGAAGGTCGAGGGAACCGACAACGTCTACATATTCCGCTACCTCAACCACCAGGCCATGTTCGTCGTCACCTCGGCCGGGGTGATTGCGACCGATCCGATCGGCTATGTCCGGCGCGAGGCTCCCACCGTCTACCTGCAGGAGATCCGTAAGATTACGGATAAGCCGATCAAGTATCTGGTCTACAGCCACCATCACTACGACCACATCGCCGGCGGCAAGCCGTTCAAGGATGCGGGCGCCATCGTCGTGGCCCACAAACGCGCCAAGGAACGGCTGGCCCCGCTCAATGACCCTTACACGGTGCTCCCCGACGAGGTGTTCGAGCGCAAACGCACGATCGTGCTCGGCGATACGACACTGGAACTCACCTATCTGGGCCTCAACCACTCCGATTCGTCGATCGTGATGCGCCTGCCCAAGCACAAGATTGTCTTCGCGGTCGACTTCGTCCCGGTCGGATCGCTGCCCGGCCGCGGCATGATCGACTCCTACCCGCTGGAATGGGAAGCCTCGATGAAGAAGCTGCTGGCGATGGACTGGGAGCGGCTGATCCCCGGCCATCCGGGCCAGCCGGGCGGACGGCTGGGCACGAAGAAGGACGCCGAGTCCGTCCTGACCATGCTGCAGGACTTCTCGGCCGAGGTGAAGAAGGCCGCGCTGGACGGCAAGTGCTGGGACGCGGCGGAGAACGAGGTGAAGCTGGAGAAATACAAGGACTGGCCGGGCTACGCCCCAAGCCTGCCGATGATTGTGCGTCGCTATTGCGGCCTGTGGGGGCGCGGAACGTAAGCCGCCGCCTTTGCCGACGCACGGCCCCCGTCGCGGCCGAGCCTTGACTTGGCTGCGACGGGGCGCAATCTAGGCTTTATGGGAAAACAGATCTTCGTTTCGGCCGCCCTGTTGGCTTCGGCATGGGCGAGTGTCGCGGCCGTCCCGGTCGGCGCCCAGGCGCAAACCCGCCACGAGCAGATGTGGTCGAGCTACGACCCGACCGAGATCAACGGCGCCCATGGCGGCCGCAAGCTGCCGACGCTGGTTGCTGGCAATCCCTTCGGCGCACCGCAATCGGCGGTCGTCGAGGCGGTAGCCGAGGCGATGAGCGGCGGCCGGCCGACCGACCAGGTGGTCGCGGCGCGCGCGCCCATGCGCGTGCTGATGCTGTTCAACGCCACCACCCGCACCGGCCCCAGGATCTGCGACCGCAGCCAGCCCTTGCCCTTGGCCGACATCGGACCGCGAGGCGGCGCGGTCGACCTGGTCGCCACCTACTGCCGGGGCGATGCGCCCCAGACCCAGGTCTGGGGCAGCATCGACGGCGTCAAGGGGCCTGACGATCCACGCTTCCGCGACTTCATCAAGCAGGTCACGGTTTCGCTGTTCCCGCCGCGCAACCCCGACATGCAGGGCGACATGTATCCGGACTGACGGCAGCGGCCGGAATCGTTCCACGCACAACGATCTGCTAAGCTTGCTCGCCTCAATTCGCAGGAGGAGAGCATGGTCCATCGCCTCGCCGCAGCCTTGCTTGCTGCGTCCGTCGTCCTGCCCGCGTCCGCCCAGGCCGCCAATCTGCGCATCGCGGTGCAGGACGACGCCGGGCCGCTCGATCCGGCCGTCAGCACCAGCTTCATCGGCCGCATCATCTTCGCGGGCCTGTGCGACAAGCTGATCGACATCGCGGCCGACCTCAGCTTCGTGCCGCAGCTCGCGACCAAGTGGCAGTGGTCGGAGGACCGCCTGGCGCTCGACGTCACCTTGCGCCCCGGTGTCGTCTTCCACGACAACGAAATACTGGACGCCGAGGCGGTCAAGGCCAACATCGAGCGCTACAAGACCGCGCCCTTCTCGGTGCGCAAGTCCGAGCTGGCGCCGGTGAAGTCGGTCGAGGTGGTGGATCCGCTGACCGTGCGCTTCCGCCTGGGCGAGCCTTACGCGCCGCTGCTCAGCGTCCTGGCCGATCGCGCCGGCATGATGGTCTCGCCCAAGGCGGCGGCCGCCGCCGGGGACAAGTTCGCGCTCAAGCCGGTCTGCGCGGGCCCGTACCGCTTCGTTGAGAACGTGGTCAACGACCGCACCGTGCTGGAGCGCTTCCCTTCCTATTGGAACCGCGAGGCCGTGTTTTTCGACCGCGTCAGCTATCTGCCGATGCCCGACACCTCGGTGCGCCTGTTCAACCTGTTGTCGGGCAATGTCGACATCGTCGACCGCGTAGCCGCCACCGACGTGCCGCAGGTGCGCGCCGACAAGCGCGTGAAGCTGCTGTCGGCCACCAGCATCGGCTACTACAACATCGTCATCAACACCGGCGCCGGCGAGCTGGGCCAGAAGCCCTTCGCCAGGAATGCCAAGCTGCGCGAGGCGTTCGAGCTGGCGATCGACCGCGAGGTCATCAACCAGGTGGTCTTCAACGGCGAGTTCGTGCCGAACAACCAGCCGGTTCTGCCCGACAGCCCCTACTACGCCAAAACCAGGCCGATGCCGAAGCGCGACCTGCCCCGCGCCAAGGCGCTGATCGCGGAGTCGGGCGGCGCGCCGGTCAAGCTACGCATGTATATCGGCACCGACAGCGTGATCCAGCGCGTCGGCCAGGTGATCCAGTCGATGGCGAACGAAGCCGGCTTCGACCTCCAGCTCGAGTCGATCGAGGGCACCACGATGGTGTCCAATACCTCGAAAGGCAATTTCGAGCTGGCCTTCGCGATCTGGAGCGGACGGCGCGACCCCGACGGCAATATCAGCGTCTGGCTGGCCTGCAACGGATTCCTCAACTGGGGCAAATACTGCAACCAGACGGTCGATCAGAGCCTCGCCAAGGCCCGCCAGATCACCGACGTGCCCCAGCGTGCCGATCTCTACCGCCAAGCCGCCGAGGTCTACCTGGCCGACCGGCCGCAGATCTTCCTCTATCACCCGAAGTGGCTATGGGCGGTGACGGAAAAGCTCGACGGCTTCCGGCCCCACCCGGACGGCCTCATCCGCCTGCACGGGATGAAGCTGCGGCAATGATCAGGGCCGGCGCGGCGCCAGCGCGAAAGTAGGATCGCCGGCGAAGTTGGCGCGGCTGTTGGGTGTGTGCAGGCGGATGAAATCGTAGGGCTCGGCCGCTTCCTTGATGCCGAGGTTGAGGAACGAGGCTAGGGCCGCACGGGCGCCGGAGGTGTAGCAGCCCGCGCAATCCGCCCAGGACTCGGCCCAAGGGACGCCGGCGCAGGATTTCACGTCGGGCCAGGCCGCGCGGCTGAATTCCGCCCAGGTCTTCGCGGTCGCGCCGGTTTTCGGATCGACGAACTTGAGCCAGTAGCCCGGCCCGAGGGCGCGGCAATAGCCCTGGGATTCCGCCGTCCAGCGGCCCACGACGAAGCGCGCCATCCAGCGGGCGAGCTTGTCGGCGCCGTCCACGTCGTTTTCCGCGAGATGCGCGACGACGATCGCCATGAAGTCCTGCTGCCACGGCGCCACTTGGTCGCCGTGGTAAGGATCGGCAATGATCTGCAGCACGGTGCCGCCGCCGGCAGGCGCGGCGGCCACGTAGGTCTTGACGTACCAGTCCATGTTTGCCTTGAGCTGTTCCTGGAAGACCGCCTTCAGCGGATGCTGGTCCGCGGTTGCCCAGGCCGCGTGGGCGAGCGTGCGCAGCGACCAGGCCTGCGCGCGCACCTGGTCCTCCTGGATCAGGCCCTGCGTTCCGCCCCGTGTCTTCTCCCGCATCGCGAATGCGTTGAACGACGCCCAGTAGTGCAGCTCGTCCAGATAGAACCGGTCGCCGGTCAGGAGATAGGGATAATAGGCGAGCGAAGGCTGGTGCGCCGTGTCCACCTGGTAGGGCGTTTGCGCCCAGCCGAACCGCACCTTGCGGTCGCCGAGATTGAGCGTGCCGTCGTAGTAGCGGCCGTTGGGAAAGTGCTTCACGTTCACCGGCAGGCCGGTGCGCTGGTCGCGGAAATGCATGGGCATCGAACCGGACGCATCCCCGTTCGCCAGCACCACGCGCGCCTGGCGCGGGTCCTGCGTCAGGGCGTGCAGGGCCGCCCAGCGCGGCAGCGGGCCGATGTCGGGCCGGCCGCCGGTCGAGGGCATCCGAGGATAAATGAAGGCGGGCCCCATCGGCCCCGTATCGGCGCGACGCAGGGCGGCGAAATCGCCGGCGACCGCGCCGTCCGAAACCCGGAGACTCTGGTCGTACGGCGGCAGCGCCCGGCTGTCGAGCATGCGCGCGCGGTCGTGGACGACGTCGAGCTGCGGCGCCTTGCCCGCCCAGACCAGCTTGTGCCAGCGCGCGGCCGCGTAGTGCTCGATCCCTTTCCTCTCGAACAGGATGGAACCGCCCGCGCGCACCGTGGCGTCGTAACTGCAGTTCCGCATCACGTCGACGACGGCCGCGGTGTTGTCGACCGTCACGTCCAGCCGCGCGCCGTCGAATCCGGCGTAGCGGCGCACGCCGACATGGACGCTCAAAGCGGGGTGCTCGCGGCCATCGGCTTCGTTGCGCAGGGGAAGCGGCAGGTAGACTTCGCGCGCCACCGGCCCGTCGAGCCAGACGGTTCCGCCCGCGGGCGCGGCCGGCAGCGTCGCCACGTAGCGTTGGCGGGGCGCCCATTTCTGCACCTCCGTGACCGCGATCTTCGCCGCCCCGCCATAGCCGACGCGCACCTTGAACGCATTGCCCGGCGCCTCGCGGCTGGTGATCCAGAGCGTTTCGTAAACCTCCGGCGCATCGCGATGGGCGCGGTAGAGCCTGCTCCTGGCCATCAGGGGAACGAACGCCTTGGCGATCGCCGTGTAGGCGGAATGCGAACCACCCGCCATCTCCGGCGTGACGGTCAACGTGTAGGTCTCGGCCGGCTCGCCGATCGCAAGCGTGATCGTCTCGCCGAGCTTGAACGGAATTCCCGGTTTCTCGGCCACGCGATCGCCGAAGGTGATCTCCGTGACCTGCGGCGTATAGGTGTCGAGCTCGAGCTTCAGGTCGACCGGCGCCGCGGGGATCGGCGCCGGTTGCGCCGTCGCCGCGGCCGCCCCCCTCAGCAGCTCCAGCTTCGCGGTCTCGCGCCCGCCCAGGCGGGGCAGCACGAGGCTGAACGCGGCGAACCGCACCGAGCCGTCGTGGTGACGGGATACCTGGTCGAGCTGCACCGGCACGGAAGCGTTGCCCACCCGCGCGACGACACTCTGACCCGCCGGAAGCAGCCCCGCCGCCAGGGGATGGCCGAAGGTGATCGGCACCTGCCGTTGCTCCTCGTCGGCCGTGGAGACCGCGCTCATGCACAGCAGCACGCCCGGCTCGCAGCTCGCGCGTGCGACGGCCGCCGCCGCGGGGACGCGCGGCTCGGGCGCCGGCGCCGGCGTTCCCCCGCCGGCCCTGGTCGGCGGCGACACGACCTGCGGCGCCGCGGGCAGCGTCTTCGGAGCGGGCTGCGGCGCGGCGGCTGGCGCTGCCGCACCGCCCGACGGCGCGTCCGGCACCAGTTCGATCACGCCCTGCGCATTGCGGCGGACCTTGCCCACCCGCGGGGAAGTCGGCTCCGCTGCCTGCGCAAGCGCGCCCGCGGGCGGCTGCTGCGCCGCCGCGACCGAGGGCTCCAACGCGGCGCACGTCCAGGCAAGCGACAGGACCAGCCCGCATGCCGCCGCAGCGATACGGCGCATCATCTCGTCGATCCCTTGCACGGAGATCCGATCGCCTGCCTGCCGGCGGCGGACCGGCGGCTACTTCTGGATGATGCCGCGCTGGTTGCCGTACTTGTCGAAGACACGGCCCTGGGCGTCCACTCTGCCACTATATGTGGCGTTCGGCGTCACCGAACCGTTCGGATCGAACTTGCCGCCGGGGTTGAAGTAGTTTCCCGCCGCGTCGATCGAGTAAGGCGCCCGGTAGGGGCTGGCGCCGAACGGCTTGATCAGCGACGGCGAGCCGGCGCTGCGCGCATAGGGGTCGCCCGGCTGGAAGTCCGGCGCCGCCTTGATCGGCGGCTGGTCGACGCCCGGCTCGCTGCCCATGCGCCGCGGCAGGCCCAGGCGCGGATCCACCGGCGGCGTGACGCCGGCGGCGGTCGCGGGGCCGGTAGCCGCAATGCCCGGCTGCTCGCCGGCCGCCGCTCCCTCGGCCGGCGCGCCCGGCGCGGGCTTGCGCTTGGCCTGCGGCGTGGTGGGCGACAGCGTCGTCGGCCGCGTCGCGCCATAGGCATAGGGCGGCTGCACGCCTTGCCCATAGGGCAGGCCGATCGCGGATTGATAGGGCGGACGGCTGATCGACGTCCCGGGCGGCAGCGACGTTGCCGGGTCCTGCCCGGGCGCCGCGATCACCCCTGGCGCCGGCGTCGGCCCGAGGTTCGTGACCGTGGGCGGACGGGCGTTGGTGGTCGCGTTGGTCTGTGCGGCGGCTTGACCGGCGCCGATCGCCGCCAGCGCGACCAGCGCGACGGCAGCCGACGGGAATCGCCGCGATCCTGGCTTGACGGTGGTGCTCGTCATGATCGGCCTTCGCTCCACGTGTCGTTCCGGGCGCTTCGACGGCCTCGCCGCGTCGCCGCGGACGTTACGCCAACCCGCCGGCCCGAACAAGCCGCGTCCGCCGCCGCACACCATGCCGCCGAACGGGCTCGGCCGAAGGCCTAAAGCATACCTATTAACAAGCGCTTAGGGCCTGCGCCGGATCCGCGGTTCTAGGCCGGCGCGGCCGTCGCCAGGCGCCGCTGGCGCAGCCACAAGGCCGCGAGCCCCGCCAGCACGATCAGCGGCAGGATGCTCAGATTCGCCGGCTGCCACCCCATCCATTCGTGCAAGGCGCCCGACGTATAGGCGGCCAGCGAAACAAGCCCGAAAACCAGGAAGTCGTTCGCGGCCTGCACCTTGTTGCGCTCTGCGGGGCGCGCGATTTCGGTCAGCAGCGTGGAGGCGCCGACATAAAGGAAGTTCCATCCCACCCCCAGCAGCAGAAGCGCGGCCTGGAAGTGCAGTTCCGAGATGCCGGCGGCGCTGATCGCGCTGCAGGCCGCCAGCAACAGGACCCCGGCCAGCATGATCTCCAGCACGCCGAAACGCCTGATCAGATCGCCGGTGAAGAACGACGGCACGAACATGCCGAGCACGTGGATCTGCATCACCAGCTTGGTCGCGCCGAACGGCAGCCCGCAGCCGGCCATCGCCAGGGGTGTCGCGGTCATGGTGAACGTCATCGAGGCGTAGCCGATCATCCCGCCGAGCACCGCGACGATGAAGGCCGGATCGCGCGCGATCTCCGTCATCGCCCGGCCCGGCGCGGCCCGCTCGGCGTGGTCCGGCCGCGGGATGCGCAGGAACTGCAGCAGCGCGAGCGCCGCAAGCTGCAGGACCAGAATGCTGGCGAAGCTGCCGGCGAAGAAGACCGGCGCCAGCCAGTCCTTGGACCAGCGTGCGAGTTCGGGCCCGGCGATCGCCGCCACCACGCCGCCCGCCAGCACCCACGAGATGGCGCGCGCGCGAAAGTCCGCCGGCGCATTGTCGGCGGCGGCGAAGCGGTAGAACTGTCCGAACCCGTTGAAGATACCCAGCGGGATGCCGCCCAGCGCGAACAGCCAGAACGCGTTGGTGACGATGCCCCAGGTTGCGGTCGCGGCGCCCACCATGCCGATCGTCACGCCGATCGAGAAGCCCGCGCGGCGGCCGATCCGCTTCATCAGCATCGACGCCGGGATGGTCGCCAGCATGGTGGCGAAGAACTGCAGCGCCAGCGGCAGGGTCGCCAGTGACTTGTCGTCGGCGAGCTGGTGGCCGACCAGCGCCGAGACCGTCATGGTCAAGGACGTGCCGGTCATCATCAGCGCCTGGCAGCCTGCCAGCAGCAGCACGTTGCGGCGGATGCGCGGATCGCTGGTCATCGTCGGGGGAAGTTCCAGGGGATGGACGGGGCGCGTAGCATCGGGGCGACGGGGCGGCTCGTCAAGAACGGGCCAGGACATGCTCGCACTCCGCTCGCGGGCCGCTGCGTCATGAGCAGCGCGCATCGCCGGCGGCCGGCGTCACGCGCCCCAGATTTCCGCCGACATCGAGCGGTACCAGCCAAACGCGTAGCGTGCCTCGGCCGCGCGGTGCTCGCGGCTGCTCTCGGCTGGGCTGGTACCGCCGGCATTGGGTACTGCCATGATGCCGTGAGCGGTGGCGCGATAGACGTCGGCGACCGAGATGCCATAGTCCGGGGCGATGAGGCTGTAGCAGGTGTTGACGAATATCGGCGGCGACACCGCGCGCCCGGCCAGGCGGTTGACCACGGCAAGCGCGGCCACTTTGCCCTGGCTGCTGGCTGAGAAGCCGGATTTCGGCATTGCGCCAGCCATGCTGGCATCGCCGATCACGTGCACGTCCCGGTGCAGCGTCGATTCGAACGTCGTTGGGTCGACGGGGCACCATCCGGACTCGTCCGCAAGCCCCGATTCGCGCGCTATCCGGCCGGCCTGTTGCGGCGGTATCACGTTGACGACCGCGCCGCGATGGCGTTCGCCCGACGCCGCGACGACCGTCAGCGTTGCCGGCTCGACCCGCGCGACCTTGCCGCCCATTGCCGCGGGCACCCATTCAATCATGTCGCCGTAAATGCGACGCCAGCCGTCCTGGAATAGGGCCTGCTTGGAAAAGCCGTCCTTGGCGTCGAGGATCAGCACCTTGGCGCGGGGCTTCGACGATTTGAAGTAGTGCGCGATCATCGCCGCGCGCTCGTAGGGCCCGGGCGGGCAACGGAAGGGATTGCTCGGCGGCACGACGATTGCCAGCCCGCCGTCCGGCATCGCCTCGATCTGTCGGCGCAGGAGCCGCGTCTGATTGCCCGCCTTCCATGCGTGCGGCATAAGCTGCGACGCGGCTTCGTCGTAGCCTTCGACCGCCCCCCATCGCAAGTCGATGCCCGGCGAGAGGATCAGTTTGTCGTAGTTCAGCACGGAGCCACTGCCGAGCCGCACCTCGCGCCTGGCCGGATCGACTATGTTCGCCGCACGATGTAGCACGTCGACTCCGAGGTCGCGCAGCGCATCGTAGCCGCGAGCTATCTCCTCCATCGTCTTGAAACCCGCCAACACGTAGTTGCTGGCGGGACAAGTGTGGAAGACGATCGAGGGCTCGACCAGCGTCACCCGCAGCGATGGATCGAGCAGGCGCAGGTGTCGCGCAGCGGTAGCGCCGCCGAAGCCGCCCCCCACCACAACCACGCGGGCGCCCTTGCCTGCCGCCATGGCCGGCAACGGTAGCGCCGCGGCAACGCCCGCCGCCACGATCATCCGGTGGACTTTTCTCCGCGAAATCATTGTTCGGCTCCTTGCTCCATCATTTCCAGGTCGCAGCCAGCTCGCGGGCCACGGCGTCGAGTTCGTCTTCGGCGTATCCTTTGCTCAGCCGGCCCATGACCGTCGCCGGCCGGGTGCCGTTGCGGAAGGCACGCAGCGTCTCCGCAATCGACTCCGCCGAGCGGCCGTAGAGCGCCGGGATGTCGCCGCTGCTGCGCCCCCCGGGCCCATGGCAGCCTGAGCAGGTCAGGCCCAGCAGACGCTGGTCGGTTCCGGGCGGCGCGACCGCCTGCGCCCGCGCCGCCGTCGCGCCGCCGGCGGCTGCGAACGTCGCCGCCAGCGCGATGCGAATCCAGGTCCTCATGCGCCACCCTCCCGGTGATCCGCCAAGGGGTCGGGCACGATGCGTAAATAGGGCTTCGGCGCCTTCCAGCCGCGAGGCCATTGCTTGTGCGCGTCAGCGTCGCCAACCGACGTGGCGATGATCACGTCCTCGCCCGGCTTCCAGTTCACCGGCGTCGCCACCTGGTGCCCGGCCGTCAGCTGCAGCGAGTCGATCACGCGCAGGACCTCGTCGAAGTTACGCCCGGTGGTCATCGGATAGACCAGGATTGGCTTGATCCGCTTGTCCGGCCCGATGACGAAGACGTTGCGCACGGTCTGGTTGTCCGCGGCGCTGCGTTTCGATGCGTCGCCGTTCACGGCAGCCGGCAGCATTCCCCAGAGCTTGGCGATCGAGAGATCCGGGTCGCCGATCATCGGATAGTTGGGGGCGGCGCCTTGCGTCTCCTCGATGTCACGCGCCCATTGGCCGTGGCTCGCGACCGAGTCGACACTGAGCCCCATGATCTTGGTGTTGCGCCGGTCGAACTCGGGCTTGATCCGCGCCATGTAGCCAAGCTCGGTCGTGCACACCGGCGTAAAGTCCTTCGGGTGCGAGAACAGGACCGCCCAACCGTCGCCGACCCAGTCGTGGAACCGAATGCGGCCGGCGGTGGTATCCGCCTCGAAGTCGGGTGCGATGTCGCCGATTTTCAGAGCCATATTGCTTGTCCTTTCGTGACGGTTGCGAAATGGAAGCGCTCCGCCGCGGCTCATGCCACGTGGAACCAGAATTCGATTTCCTCGGTATCGATGTCGCAACGCGCCGAATGCTCGGTATGCGCGGGCACGTGGTACCAGTCGCCCGGCCGATAGCGCGTCTCGCGCCCGCTCTGCACGATGACCATCTCACCCGTGGTCACGACTCCCCAATTGTCGGTGTCGTGCGAATGGGGCTCGATGCGTGTTCCGGCCGGGTAGCCCGCGAACAGCACGTCGCAGCCGTTCGCCCGCAGCCGAAAGGCCTCGAAGCGCTCGGAGAACCTCTCCAGTTTCCGCAGCCGCGGCGGAAATTCCTTCCACATGGTCATGGCAGGCTCTCCGAATTTGCTTGCGGCGGCGATGCTATATTGTGCAAAATCGAAACGGAAGGTACCAAGATTGCAATCAACCTTTTCATTTTCGAGCATCCGATGGACTGGGAGGATCTACGCGTTTTTCTCGGCGTAGCCGAGGCAGGCAGCCTGGCGGCGGCGGCGCGGCGCCTTAGGGTGTCGCATGCCACGGTGTGGCGCCGCATCCAGTCGCTGGAGCGCGCACTCGGTGCCGACCTGTTCGAGCGGCATCCGGCCGGCTACGCGCTGACCGCGGCGGGGGCGCGGTTCCTGCGCAGCCTCGATGGCGTGCAGCGCCGCATCGATGCAGCGCGTCGCAGGCTCGATGGCGCGTCCGAGGTGGTCGAGGGTGAGGTTCGTGTTGCGGCGCCCGAGTTCGCCGGTTTGATTCTCGTTGCCGCATTGCCGGAACTGGTGAATGCGCATCCGCAGGTCTCGCTCGAGCTTCTGACCGGCAGTCCCGCGGCCGGACTGGTGGCGCGCGACGTCGACATTGCGTTGCGCGTCGAGCGTCCGACGGGCGGCGGCTTTGCGCTCGAAGGAGCGTTCGCGATCCCGTGCGGCGTGTATGCATCCGTCGACTACCTGCGGCGCTTCGGACGGCCGAAGGCGCTCGATGACTTCGACGGCCATCGACTGATCGCCTTCGACCATTCGATGGCGCATATCGCCCCGAAGCCGTGGCAACGATCGGGCGGCAAGGGCGCCACGGTCGTGTTCCGCAGCAACAGCCCGCATGCTCGGCTGGCGGCGGTGCACGCCGGGCTGGGCCTCGCCATGCTCCCTGAACCGCTTGCGCGCGGCGTTGAGGGGCTCCATCGGGCGTTCAGCAGCGACATAGTCGGTCATCTGGACCTCATCATGCTCACGAGCATCGAACTGCGACGTGAGCCGCGCGTCGTCGCGGTAAGGGACTTCCTGGCGGCCATCTTCGCGCCGTACGGCAAGCCCATGGCGCGCGCGGACGGATGACGTCCGGTCCGGCGATGCCGTTTGCATCGATCGTTCCGCACCAAGCTGCAAGGCGCACTCCCATGAATACGGGGCCGCCTCGGCTCCTCGCCTCACCCCGGGTGGACGATCGAGTCGGCGCAATTTGCACAATGGACGCGCCGCGGGAAGCTGCTACTGAGTAAACACACCATTTATTGCCGAGCGGTTTCGGCGAGAGGCGCTCATGCATACCGTCGTCAGCATGCGGGCGTTCGCCAAGGTGTTCGAAACAAAGAGCTTCGCGGATGCTGCGCGGCGGATGAAGCTGTCGCCGGCCATGGTCACGAAGCACATCCAGAACCTGGAATCGCGCATCGGAGCGCGCCTGCTCAACCGCACGATCCGCGGCGTCAGCCTTACCGAGTCGAGTGCCGCCTATTACGAGCGCTGCGTCGCGCTGCTCGCCGATCTCGCAGACGCCGAGGCCTCGGCCGCTTCGCTCGGGCAATTGCCGCACGGACGACTGCGGATATCGGCGTCCGTCGATTTCGGCGTCGTCGAGGTCTGGCCGATCGTGTCGTCCTTCATGGGAAAATACCCGGACATCGCGGTCGACCTTGTGCTCCGGGACGAGGTCGTCGACGTCGTCGCGGAGGAGCACGATCTAGCCGTGCGCTTGGCCGAGCAGATGCGCGATTCATCGCTGATCGTGCGCAGGCTGGTCCGGTCGAATCTTCTCCTATGCACATCGCCCGCCTACCTGCGGCGCGTGGGCCGCCCGGCATCGCCGCGGGATCTGCTGTCCCATCGTTGCCTGGTCTATACTCTAACCAATGCGCACGAGGGCTGGGTCTTGCGCCGCCAGGGTGCATCAGAGCGCATCAAAATGCTGCGCCTCATGGGGACAAACTTGCTTAGCCTGTCGCGCGCAGCGGCCGTCGATGGGGCAGGCATCATCATGCATCCCACGTTCAGCGTCTGCGACGACCTCGCTGCGGGTCAGTTGACCACCGTGCTCGATGATTGGGATGCGGGCGCGCTCAACATCTTTGTCGCCTTTCCAAGCCGCAAGCTGGTTCCGACCAAGACGCGCCTGTTCATCGACTTCCTGGCGGCGCACTACCCGACGGGACCAGACCACGATATCCGGTGGCAGCGCATCTTGGCCGCACACGGCCACCGGAAAATGGGAAAGACATGAAGAGCATCTTGCGAGGGCAATACCGATGACGGGCACAAATCAAATCGCCAACGGCCAATGCTTCTGTGGCGCCGTCAAGTATGCCGCCAAGCCGCCGGCCAAATGGGTGGCGCATTGCCATTGCAGCATGTGCCGGCGGTCCAACATGGCCGCCTTCGTCACCTGGGTGGGCTTTCCCAAGGGCGCGGTCCGGATCACCGCAGGCGCCCACCGGCTGAAGGCCTACGAGTCGTCGCCCGGCGGCAGGCGCGAGTTCTGCGTCATGTGTGGCGCGCAACTCTTCGCCCACATGCCGCGTTGGGCGGATGAAGTCCACGTCACGCGGGCGAGCTTCGTCGGTGACGTCGACCTACCGCCCACGACCCACGCCTTCTTCAGCGACCGCGTTGACTGGGCCAGGGTCGACGACCACCTGCCGAAGCGCGGCGGCCCGAGCGGGACTGACCCGTTACCGCAGTGAACGGCACGACGTCGCAAACGCCTTTCCGTTGCCAGTACCGAAATTCTCGTCCGTTTGACTCGAAACCGGATCGAACCAGCGTCGGTGCTGATGTTGCGCCGACACCAAGTCGCA
>CAYMTM010000062.1:0-20307 GCA_964393375.1 uncultured Rhodospirillaceae bacterium | reverse complement strand
GGCCTTCATGATGAACCAGAAGGCATTCGACCGATTGTCCAAGGACCTGCAGGGCGCGCTCCTGAAGGCGCATGCCGATGCAGCACGCTACAGCGAGGAGCTGATGGGCAAGGAAACCGCCGAATCGCTCGCGCGAATGAAGGCCAAGGGTGTCAGCTACAGCGAGATCGACCTGAAGCCGTTCGTCAAGCATATGCTCGACTTCTACAAGGCCAAGGAAGCGAGCGGCGAGTTGCCGAAGGGGTTCATGGACGTGGTCGACGCGACCCGCAAGAAGACCTCTTGAACGCCGGTTTGATCGCGCAAACGGAACGGGCGCTCGGGCTGGCCGAGCGCCTGTTTCATTTCCTGGCCAATCTGTGCCTCGGGCTCATGTTTGTCTTCAACATGGCCAACATCGCCTGGCGCGGATTGACGGATGTCAGCCTGAAGTTCGTCTGGCCCTGGACCCTGCTGCTGTTCATCTGGATGAGCTTCTTCGGCTTCTACGTGATCTACCGCCGCGCCAAGGACATCTCGGTCGACTATTTCGTGGAGCTGGGCGGGCCCAAGGCGCTTTTCGCGACGCGCCTGATTTCCGACCTGCTGTGCGCCGCCCTCATGGCACTGATGCTGATCGAGGCGCCACGCACGCTGGTCAACCAAGTCGGCGATATGGAGCTGATCCCCCTGCAGCGCTATTGGATGTCGGTGCCATTGTTCCTGACGTCGGCGCTGCTGCTGATCCACTTCCTGCTGGACATCGCCAAGGCGGTCAGCGGCGAGCCTGAGCCGCGCAAGGACTATTCCGCGCAGGAAGAGTGACGGCATGACCGCGATCCTGTTCGTCTGCTTCGTCACCCTGATGCTCCTGCGCGTGCCGGTGGCCATGTCGGTCGGCGGGTCCGTGGTGCTGACCCTGCTTTATGCCGGCTACGCCGACGGGCTCTATATCGTGCCGCTGCAAGTCCTGGAGGGTGTCGACAACGCCTCGTTGGTGGCCGTGCCATTCTTCATCCTGGCCGGAAACCTGATGAACACCGTCGGGATGACGGACAAGATCTTCAACTTCGCCATGGCGCTGATGGGGCACTTCCGCGCCGGCCTGGCGCAGGTCAACGTGCTGGGTTCGATGATCTTCGCCGGCGTCAACGGCACGGCCGTCGGCGACATCGCAGGGCTCGGCCAGATCGAGGTCAAGGCGATGCGCGAGCGCGGTTATCCGGCCGACTTCTCCGCCGCCATGACCGTCGCCTCCTCGATCGTCGGTCCGCTGATCCCGCCATCCGTGGGGCTGGTGGTTTACGCCTACCTTGCCAACCAGTCCGTCGCCCGCATGTTCCTGGCCGGCTTCTTTCCGGGCGTCCTGGTCGGCATCTCGCTGATGATCTACAACCGCATCGTCGCCCACCGCCTGAACGTGCCGGTGCAGCCGCGCGCGAGCTTGCGTGAACTCTGGGCGACGGCACGCGAGGGAATGGTGGCGCTGGTCGCACCGGCGATCATCCTGGGCGCGATCCTCACCGGCTTCACCACGGCAACGGAGGCCGGCGTACTTGCCTGCGCCTACGCGCTGGCGATCGGCGCCTGGTATCGCAGGCTGCATATCGCGCATGTATGGAAGGCGTTGAGCGACACGATGCTGATGACCACGGTCGTCATGATCATCATCGGGTTTTCAACCGTCATGGGCTGGCTGCTGGCGATCGAGCAGGCGCCCCAGGCCATGGCCCGGGCCATGCTGCTGGTGACCGATTCGCGGCCGCTGTTTCTTGCGCTGCTGATCGTATTCTTCCTGATCATCGGCTGCTTCGTCGAGGGCGTGCCGGCCAAGCTGATCCTGGTGCCGATCCTGTTGCCGATGACCGATTCCTACGGCATCGACCGCGTGCATTTCGGTATCATCATCCAGATGGCGCTGCTGATCGGCATCGCCACCCCGCCGATGGGTATCGGGCTCTACGTCATATCGGAGGTGGCGCGCGTGCCGTTCGAACGGGTGACCGTGGCGATCATGCCGATGCTGGTGCCGCTGCTGATCGTCCTGATCTTACTAACCTATGTGCCGCAGATCTCGCTGTTCCTGCCCAATCTGGTGATGGGCCCGGAGTAAGGCCGGAGTTCAGCCCTTGGCGGCCAAGATCTTGGCGGTCGCGCCCGACAAGTCGCCGAGTTTTGCGCCGGCCCGCAGTTTCGCCCACAGGTCCTTCTCGCGCTCCTGGCGCGCCAGCGCCGCGTCGGCGACAGCCTCGGCCTCGTCCGGGGGCAGGACCAGCACGCCGCTTTCGTCAGCGATCACCGCGTCACCAGGCCTGACCGTCACGCCGCCGCAGGACACAACCGCGTTCAGCGAACCGCCGATCGCCTGGATGCGGGTGGTGATCGGGGTCGGGCCGCGGCACCATACCGGGAAATCGTGCATGCGGATCTCGCTGAAATCAGTGCAGGGGCCGTCGACCACCGCGCCCATCGCACCGGCGAGCTTCGCCGCCAGCGCGACCCCACCGCCGACGCAGGCATGGCGATCGTCGCCCAGCCGGTCGACCACCAGCACATCGCCCGGCCTGAGCATACCCAGCGCGTGGTGCAGCATGGCGGAGTCCTGGGCGGGAATCTGCACGGTCACCGCGGTTCCCGCCGCGCGCTTGCCCGGGATCACGCCCTGGATGGCGCGGTCCAGGAAGCCCCACTGGCGCGTGTGCCCGATCGTCGCCGTCTCGCAGCGCGAGAGTTTCTCGACAAGCGCCGTCGGCAGCGACGGCGGCATCGGATTGATCACGAAGCTCACGGCCTTCTAGCCGTTCAGGACGCGGTGCTGGTGCACCGGAATCCTGCGGCGCACATCTTTCAAGTAGTCGCGGTCGATCCGCGCGGTCACGAAGCCCGGGCCGTCGGAGGCCTGGGCGACCACATGGCCCCAGGGATCGACGATCATCGAGTGGCCCCAGGAGAAGCGCTGCTCGTTACCCTGGGGATAGGAACCCACCTGTGCCGAGGCGCAGAAATAGGTTTCGGTCTCGATCGCGCGCGCGCGGATCAGGGGCTCCCAGTGGTCCTTGCCGGTCTGCAGGGTGAAGGCCGCCGGCAGCATGATGACCTCGGCCCCACGCGCAGCCAGCGCCCGGTATAGTTCGCCAAAGCGCAGGTCGTAGCAAATCGAGCACCCGACCGTGACGCCGTCCGCGACATAGGTGATCACCCGGTCGCCGCGGCCGACCGTGTCGGATTCCTTGTACTGCTTGCCGTCCGGCGTGGTGACATCGAACAGGTGCAGCTTGCGGTAGCGCGCCAGTTCCTTGCCGTCGGGCGCGAAGGCCACCGTGGTGTTGTAGTAGCTGTCGCCCGCCCGCTCGTAGAAGCTGCCGCCATGGACGTAGACGCCGTGGGTCCTGGCCGAGTCCTGCAGCGCCCGGTAGGCCTCGCCGCCCGGTATCTCCTCCGCCGCCGCCCGGCGCTGCTCCAGCGAGCCCCCGAGCATCGCGAACATCTCCGGCAGCACGACCAAGCCGGCCTTGTCCTCCTTGACCGCACGCGCGATGAGCTGGCGCGCCTGGTCCAGGTTGTGCGGTTTGCTGGTCTGGCTGTTCATCTGGATGACGGACACTTTCATGGGCGCAGGCTCCATCGCGCGGTGAACGCGCGATTGTGCGGGCGCGCGGGGCGGAATTCAAGCGACACCGCCTCTTGCCTCCCATGCAATCCGCGCCGATGCTGACGGCCGCCTTCGCCGCGATCCAGGGTAAGCCATGGTCCAGATCGACAGCCGTTTCCCCTCCGGCAACATCGATGTCGTTGCCGCCGGCGATCCCGCCGATATCCGCCTTCGAATCCGGCCCGACCCGGTGACCGGCTATTTCCAGTGGTTCTACTACCGCGTGGTGGGGGCCGAGGGCCGCGACCTGCGCATGACGATCGAGAACGCCAACGAGGCGCTGGTCCCGAAGGGGTGGCTGGACTATCGGGCGTTCACGTCGCTGGACGGCGCCGCATGGTTCCGCGTGCCCACCGATTACGACGGCAATGTCGTCACCATCGCGCACCGGCCGGAACGCGACAGCATTCACTACGCCTATTTTCCGCCCTACACGTCGGAAGACCTGCGGCGCCTGATCGGCCGCTGCCAGATGGACCGGCGCTGCCGGGCGGAAATCCTGTGCCGCACGGTTGACGGCGAGGCGCTGGACCTGCTGACAGTCGGCACGCCAGGCCGGCCCGCCATCTGGGCGATCGGCCGGCAGCACCCGGGCGAAGTGCAGGCGAGCTGGTGGATGGAGGGATTTCTCGACGCCTTGCTCGACAAGGGCAACGCGGACGCCTTGGCACTGTTGGAGCGCGCGACTTTCTACGTGGTGCCGAACATGAACCCGGACGGCACGCGGCGCGGCCAGCACCGCACCAACGCCGGCGGCGTCAACCTGAACCAGCAATGGGAGGCTCCCTCGCAGCAAAAAGGCCCGGAAGTATTTCACGTGCTGGAACGCATGACCGAGACCGGCGTCGCCTTCTGCCTGGACGTGCACGGCGACGAGGAACTGCCTTTCGTGTTCTTCGCCCGCGTCGACCTGAACGGGCCGATGCCGCCGGCCGCCGCCGCCCGGCGCCAGCGCTTCGGCGAGGTGCTGTCCGCAATCAGCCCGGGCTGCAGGCCGGACGGCAGCTATGTCCGCCCGCATTCCAAGATCGGACCCATGGCCTTCTGCGGTCCGCAGATCGTCAAGCGCTTCGGCGCCCCTGCCGTGACCCTGGAACTGCCCTACAAGGACGTGGCCGAGCTGCCCGATCCGGTGGAAGGCTATTCCGTCCGGCACTGTCGCGATCTGGGCCGGGCCTGCGTACGGGCGCTGGCAGCCGTCCTTCCGGGCGCAAAATGACAATGTACGGCGTCTGTGGTTGAATGGTGGCCATGAAGGCAACCAGTCGGCAACCGATCGGCGGACCGGCCGCTTGGCACGGCAAGACGCTCGCCCCCGAGGCCTGGACCCGCAGACTAAGCCAGGACCAGATCGCGGCGCTCGACGACGCGCTTACGGCGGTCAATCGCCGCAGGGTCGCGACCCTCGATATCACCTGCGACGACTTCCCGCTGCCCGGCCTTGCCCCGCTGGTCGCCGGTCTGCTCGAGGAGCTGGAGAACGGGCATGGCGTTATCCGCCTCACCGGCTTCCCGGCCGAGCACTACTCGCTCGAGGACTTGCGCCGCCTGTTCTGGGGCTTAGGTACCCATCTCGGCGTCGCCGTCAACCAGTCGGCACGCGGGGAGTGGATCGGCGAGGTGCGCGACGAGAGCGGCGACGACGTGAAGAGCTATGTTGAAAAGGCGCCGGACAAGGTGAAATCCAGCCGCGCCCGCGCGCGCTCCACAGGGCCGCTGCGCTTCCATACCGACCGCTGCGACGTAATCGGCCTGCTGTGCGCGCGCAACAGCATGAGCGGCGGCATCAGCAAGCTGGCCAGTGCGGTAACGATCCACGATGAAATGCTGAAGCGCCGGCCCGACCTGCTGGATATCCTGTTCGAGGAATTCTGGCGGTCGCGGCCGGAGGACGAGGACGGGATGTACGCCCAGCCCTACTTCGCCCTGCCAGTGTTCGGCATGGAGGACGGCAAGCTCACCACCCAGTACTCGCGCACCTATGTCGAGCAGGCGCAGGAATACCGGGAAGTGCCGCGGCTGACGGCGAAGCAGGTCGCGGCGATGGATCTTCTGGCCGAACTCGCTGAGGAGGTCTGCCTGCAAGCGCCTTTCGCCGTGGGCGACATGCAGTTCGTGAACAACCACGTCGTCTTCCATGGGCGCACGGCCTACGAGGACGACCGCAGCTCGGGCCGGTCGCGTCATCTGCTGCGCCTATGGCTGTCGCCGCCCAACAGCCGCCGGCTGCCCGGGCACTTCGCGCATGCATGGCACGCTACCGCGCCTGGCGCGGTGCGCGGCGGCATTCCGCTGAAGAAGAAGGTGCCCGAGACGGTCTAGCTAGTATGTCCCGGGATAGGCGCCACCGTCGATCAGGAAGTTCTGGCCGGTGACGTAGCCGGCATGGACGCTGCACAGGAAGGCGCAAGCCGCGCCGAATTCCGGCGGCTCGCCGAAGCGCAGCGCCGGGATCGCCTGCATGCGCTCCCTCTTCACGTCGTCGATCGGCACGTTCCGCTTGGCCGCCATGGCGGCCATCGTGGAATTCAGCCGATCGGTGGCAAACGACCCCGGCAGCAGGTTGTTGATCGTCACATTGTGCCCGACGGTCTTGCGCGCCACGCCCGCGACAAAGCCGGTAAGGCCCGAACGCGCGCCGTTCGACAGGCCGAGAATGTCGATCGGCGCCTTCACCGAACTGGACGTGATGTTGACGATACGGCCGAACTTGCGCGCGATCATGCCGTCGACCGTGGCCTTGATCAACTCGATGGGCGTCAGCATGTTGGCGTCCACGGCCTTGATCCACGCCTCGCGGTCCCAGTCGCGGAAATCGCCGGGCGGCGGTCCGCCGGCGTTGTTGACCAGGATGTCCGGTTGCGGACAGGCCGCCAGCAGCTTGGCGCGGATATCGGGCTGCACCACGTCACCCACCACGGTTGTGACCGCGGCGCCGGTTTCGCGCCGAATCTCCTCGGCGGTGGCCTCCAGGGCCTCTTTGCCGCGGGCGTTGATCGTCACTGCCACGCCCTCGCGCGCCAACGCGATGGCGCAGGCCTTGCCCAACCCCTTGCTGGCCGCGCAGACGATGGCCTTGCGGCCCTTGATACCGAGGTCCATGCAAACCTCTCCCAAGTCTGTGGCCGGGCATTAGAGAGCGATACCGGGCGCCGAAGCAAGGGCGCGCTACGCACGCTCGAACCAGGCTGCATGATAGGCCAGCAAAACCCTCGATTGCGCGGCCTGACGGGTGCCGGCACAGTGGACGCGACGGCGGAGGGGAAAACCGGCGATGGGCATCGGCCTGGCGACACGCGTTCTCGCGCCCTTCGCGGCAGCGTATTTCCTTTCCCTGTATTTCCGTTCGATCAACGCCGTTATCGCGCCCGACCTGGTCGGCGAATTTCGGCTGGGCGCGGCCGATCTTGGTCTGTTGACCTCGGCCTATTTCCTGACCTTCGCGCTGTTTCAGATTCCGCTGGGGGTTCTGCTCGACCGGTTCGGCGCGCGCCGCGTCCAGGCGGCAATGGTGGCGACCGCCGCGCTGGGCGCGCTGGTATTTGCGCTGGGACGCGACCTGCCGTCGCTGGCGCTCGGCCGCGGCTTGATCGGGCTAGGCTTCGCCGGCGGGCTCATGTCGGCCTACAAGCAAATCGCCGACTGGTTCCCGAAGCACCGCCTGCCCTTGCTCAACGGCCTGTTCCTCGGCTTCGGCTCGCTGGGCGCGGTGATCGCGACCGCACCGGCCCAAGCGGCGGTGGATCTCTTGGGTTGGCGCGGGATGATGCTGGCAGGCGCGGCGGGCACGCTTGGCGCGGCCCTGTCGTTGCTGCTGGCCGTGCCCGAGCGACCGGCCGCGGCCCTACCGCCGCAGTCTTTGGCCGTGCAGCTTCGGGATCTGTTCCAGGTGATCTATCGCGACGCGCTGTTCTGGCGATTGGCCCCGATGACCATGCTGGGGTTCGCCAGCGGCTCCGCCATTCAAACCCTGTGGGCGGGTCCCTGGCTGCGCGATGTGGCCGGGTTCGACCGTCCGGCCGTGGCGCAACAGCTCATGCTCATGGCGCTGGCCTTGAGCTTCGGGTCGATGTTCGGCGGGGTGATCGCCGATGGCCTGCGGCGTTTCGGCATCGCGGTCACGACGGTCGCCGCGGCAGCTTCGCTCCTGTTCATGGCGGCGGAACTGGGGATCGTGTTGGGTTGGGTCGACGCGAGTGCTGCCCTGTGGGCCCTGTTCGGCGCGACCTTCAATGTCGTGACCTTGAACTACGCCGCCCTGTCGCAGCATTTCCCGCCGGCCTATGCCGGCCGTGCCAATACGGGAATGAATGTCCTGGCGACCGGCGCCGCCTTCGCCCTCCAATACGCGATCGGCGGGGTGATTGATCTGTGGCCGCGCACCTCGGGCGGCTACGACCCGCAAGCCTATGCCTGGGCCTTCGGCCTGGTGTTGGCGCTGCAGGTCGCGGCCTTTTCCTGGTTCCTGCTGTTCCGTCCCCGCGCCGCCGCGCCTATCGGCCCATGACGAGGTTCGGCAGGACCAGCACGATCTCGGGCTCCATGGTCAATACGGCTACCCCGAGCAGCAACAGCAGCCAGAACGGCATCGCCGCGCGCGCGGCTTGGCCCAGATTCACCTCGCCGTTGGTGATCGCGACCAGCACATAGAGATTCATGCCGACGGGCGGCGTCAGCATGCCGATCTCGATCATGATCGTGACGATCACGCCGGTCCATATGGGGTCGAAGCCGACGCCCATCATTACCGGAAATATCAGCGGCAGGGTCATCAGCATCAGCGAGATGCCGTCGAAGAAGCACCCGAGCACCAGGTAGACCGCGACCACCAGCAGCAGCACAAGGTATTTCGACAGTCCGATGCCGGCGATCCCAGCCATTACCTGCTGCGGCACGCCCAGGATGCTGAGCGACTGCGCCAAGACCAGCGCGCCGAGCACCACCAGGCCGATCGACCCAAACACCACGGTGGCGGTGAAGAAGGCTTGCCACAGCCGGCGCAGCGTCAGTTCGCCCCAGGCGAAACCGACCAGGATTGCGGCGACGACGCCGAGCGCCGCCGCCTCGGTGGCCGTGGCCAGGCCGAGATACATCGTGCCGAGCACGGCGAACACCAGGAAACCGAACGGCCAGATGCGCGCGAGCCCCGCCAGCCGCGTCCACCAGCCGGCCGCCGCGTCTCCCGGCGGGGTCAGCCCGGGGCTGCGCCTCGCGATGACGTAGATCGCCGCCATGAACATGCCCGCCAGCATCAAGCCGGGTAGGACGCCGGCCAGAAACAGGCGCCCGATGGAAACGTTCTGCGTCGCGCCATAGATCAGCAGCGACAGGCTGGGCGGGATCAGTAGGCCGAGCGTCCCGCCCGCCGCCAGGGTTCCGACGACGGCGGGGCGGTCATAGCCGCGCCGACGCAGCTCCGGATAGGCGACCGAGCCCACGGCGGCGGCGGTCGAGGTGCTGGCGCCGCAGACCGCCCCGAACATGGTGCAGACCACGATATTGGTATGCAGAAGCTGGCCGGGAATGCGCCGGAAGAAGGGAGCCACGGCGTTGTAGATGCGCGTGCTGACGCCACTGACCAGCAGAATCTCGCCCATGAAGATATAGATCGGAACGGCGCTGAACGTGAAGTCGGTGAACACGTTCCAAACCGCCGTCACCGCGAGCGTCTCCGCCCCGCCGGCGACGAAATGCAGGATCGCGAGCCCGGTAAGGGCCAAGCCGAGGCCGATCGGGACTCCGCTCCACGCCGTCAGCGCAAGGCCGCAACACAGGACCAGCCAGACCATCCCCGCGCCCCGTCCGGTCCGTCACGCGCCTGTGCCGCCACCATCCGCCGGCGCGCCGCGCGCGTGGTGCAGAAGCGCGGCAATGCCCATGACCAGGCAGGCGAAGGGCATCGCCGCCATCCACGGCCACAGCGGGATCCGGCCGATGTCCGACCTGGCGTTCAGCTCCAGCGACGTCCAGGCGAATTCGAAGGCGAAGCAGCCGTAGATCAGGCAGAAGGCGACGGTGAACAGGGTGGACGCCAGCGCCGTCCAGCGCCGCCAAGACGAGGGGAGACTGTCGCGGACGAGCGTGACGCGGATATGGCGGTCGCCATAGGTGCAGTAGGGCAGCGCAAGGAACACCATCGCCGAGAACAGCAGCCCGACGACCTCCTCGGTGAATGCGAACGGCGCGCCGACCAGATAGCGCATGAAGGCAGACAACGCCACGAACGCGGACAGCGACACGCCGGCCGCGGTCGCGCCCCAGATCATGGCGCGGGCGAGCGCACCCACGACCGCATCGATTCGGCGCACTACATCGCCCCGGCTGGCGATGCGCGGCGACGGACGGAACGCCCGCCGCGGCGCCGCGCGCCTGGGCCGGCGGAGCCTCGCCGCCTCACGTCCGGTCGACCCGGCTCAACCGCCCAGGGCCTTCGTGACAGCCACGCGGTTGTCGATGGCTTTCTGGCCCATCTCCTTGGCGGTCGCCTCCCACACCTCGCGCGCCGTCTTGGCGAACAGGGCCTGGTCGGCTGCGGGGAACGCCTCGAGCAGGCGCCCGCCCTTCTGGGTGAACTCGCCGAAGGATTCGCGGTCATAGGTGCCCTTGATATAGTTGTCGACCGTGGCCCTCTGTACCTGCTGAGCGGCGTCGGCGACGACCTTCTGCACGTCGGCCGGCAGCGCATCGAACGACTTTTTCGAGACGATGATGTTCAGCGGGTGCAGCACGTAGGGGAACAGGTAGCTGGCGTTCGGCGCCACCTCCTGCAACGAGATCGTAGTCGCGAAGCCGATCGGGTAAACGGCGCAGTCCACCACGCCGGTCTTCATCGCGACGTAAAGGTCGTTCTGCCCGATCACCTGGGCCGCGACGCCGAGCTTCGCGAAGGTGTCGACGTGAAACTTCTCCCACACCCGCAGCTTCTTGCCCTTGAGCTGGGCGAGGCTGGTCACTGGCTCCTTGCACATGATGTGCGTGTCGCGAACCGGGTGCATCACGTGGCCGAGCAGCTTGATGCCCCACTTCGTGTAGGTCTCCTCGTAGATCTTGGTGAGCGCCGGCAGCGCGCCGACCAGCTTCTCCGGCTCCTTCACGACGCCGGGCGGCAGCGTCACCGTGTATTCGGGGACGTCGCGCGTCATATAGCCCGGATAGAGGCCGGCGGCCTGGATCACATTGCCGGCCGGCAGGATACGCAGCATGTCGATGTCCTTGACGCCGAGCGATCCGCCGGGGTGCAGTTCGATCTTCAGCTTGCCTTTGGCCTTGTCGTTCACCTGGTCGGCGAACTTCTTGAAATCCTGGGCTTCGGGCCGCGCCGGCACCCAGACGATGTGCATTTTCCAGGTCGTCTGCGCGGCTGCGTCGGCAGCTCCAATCAGTCCGGCCATGGCCGCGGCCAGGCCCGCCATCATCGCAGTGAGCTTCGTTCTGCGCATCGTTCCGCTCCCCTCTCTCCGTTTGGCCGGCGCAGACGCGCGCGGCAGGTGTTCGCAATCAGCCGATCGCCACGCCATAGACCGCGTCAGCGGCCGCCGCACTGACCTTGCCGTTGGCGACGTCGGCCTCGACCAGCGCAGGTTCGCGCTTGCGCGGATCGCCGTAGCCACCGCCGCCCGCGGTCTCCACCACCAGCCGGTCGCCCGGCTTCAGGGTCGTGACCTGCTTCGACGGCACCACTTCCTCGCGCCCGTCGACGCGGCGGATGACGGAAAGGGCCGGCGCGCCGGCAAGTCCGCCATGCGACCCTTGGGCGGGGCAGAAATGCCGCTCGCCGCGATGGGTCAGGGTTGTCTCGACGCCGAGCACTTCGAACTCTTTGACGATCCCGAGACCGCCGCGCCGCATTCCTGCCCCCCCGGAATCCCGGCGGAGTTCCATGCGCGTTACGCGCAGCGGCGCTTCCATCTCCAGCGCCTCGGCCGGCAGGTTCATGCAGTTGGTCGCGTCCGTTTCGATCACGTCGGCACCGTCTACGCCGATGCTGCCGCCGCTTCCGCCCGCGATCAGCTCGCCGACCACGAAATTGCCGCTGCCGTCGGGCTTGCGTCCGCCGAACGCGAGGGTCAGCAGTTCGCCGGCGGAATCGGCCGGCACCTTCTCGGGCAGCACGTCCTTGAATGCGCCCAGGATACAGCCGGTGATGCGCTTGATCGTCGCGGTGCGCGATCCGACCGGGGCGGGTTCCTCCGGATTGACCAGCGTGCCCTTGGGCAGGTTGAGGCTGACCGGGCGGAAGCAGCCAGCGTTGGTCGGAATGCTGGGATCGGTCAGGGCACGCACGGCGAAATAGGCCGCCGCCTGACTGCCCGACTTCACCACGTTGAATGGGCCTTTTAACTGCTTGCTGGTGCCCGTGAAGTCGCAGTGGATCGCCCCGTCCTTGACCGTGGCAGCCACCTCGATGCGGATGCGCCTGTCCAGCTCGATCCCATCATTGTCCAGGAAGTCGTGATACCGGTAGGTGCCCGGCGGGATCTGGCGCAGCGCGTCGCGCGTCATCTTCTCGGAACGGTCGAGCAGCTCCTGGAAAATGGCGTGCAGGTGGTTATGACCGTAATTGTCCGCCAGGTCGATCATGCGCCGGGC
This sequence comes from uncultured Rhodospirillaceae bacterium, assembly GCA_964393375.1. Lineage (GTDB taxonomy): Bacteria > Pseudomonadota > Alphaproteobacteria > JAEULC01 > JAEULC01 > JAEULC01. The sequence continues at coordinate 8,087 of CAYMTM010000062.1, read as the reverse complement.
GCCGATCATGCAGCCGGCGATCTGGCCGTTCAGGTCGCCCATCACCGTGTCGGGAATGCGGACGTTGAGCCGCAGCAGCTTGACCAGCGTCTCGTTCATCGCGCCGGCGTCGCGCAGTTTCAGCGGCGGAATGCGGAAGCCCTCCTGGTAGATCTCGGTGGCATTGGTCGGGATCGACCCGGGCGTCATGCCGCCCACGTCCTGGTGGTGCGTCATCGCGGCGGACAATGCGATCGGCCGGCCCTTGTAGAAGATCGGCATCACCAGGGCGATGTCCGGCAGGTGTGTGCCCCCCAGGTAGGGATCGTTCATGACGTAGATGTCGCCGTCCCGCATGACGTCGAGCGGGAACTCCTTCAGCAGGGTCTCGACGATCGGGATCAAGGTGGCAAGGTGGATCGGCACGGCGCAGGCCTGGGCCAGCGTCTCGCCGGCGACCGAGAACAGCGCCGCCGAGGCGTCCAGCCCTTCCTTCACGATCGGCGAGAAGGAACTGCGCAGCAGCGTCGACTCCATCTCGTTGGCGATGCCCTCGAGCTTGTGGCGCACCACTTCGACGGTAATCGGATCGAGTTGCGCGCCGGCCATAGGCTGGTCCATCGGCTCAGGCTCCTTGGCGAGTCAGGATCAGGTTGCCGGCCGCGTCGACCGTGCCCGACCAGCCCGGCTCGACCAAGGTCGTCGTGTCGGTCTGTTCGACGATCGCCGGGCCCTTGAACGCGAAGCCCGCCGGCATGGCGGTGCGTTCGTAAATGGCGGCCTCGACGAATCCGGATGCACCCGCCGTCAGCACGGGGCGCACGCCTTTCGACGGATTGCCGCCGCTCGGCTTGAACGCGCCGCCGTCGATGCGATCGAGACCGCCCGCCTGGTGCACGCTGCGCAGGTTGACGATGCGCGCCGGTACGCGGGTGGCGTGGCCGTAGACCCGGTCGTGGTTTTCGAGAAACTCCTCGTAGAGACGCGCTATCGGGTCGGGCGTGTCCAGACGCAGCGGGATCTCCAGCGTGTAGGACTGGCCGATGTAGCACACATCCGCCATGTACTGGACGACCATGGCCTCTCCGTTCAGCCGCTCCTTCGCCATCAACCCGGCACAGTCCTTGTCCAGCGCGGCAAGCGCCGTGCGCAGATCGGCCACGGTGGTGTCCGCCAGCGCGCGGCCGAACGCCGCCGACACCTCGTGCTCGACCGGCGCGGCCAACAGGCCTGCGGCCGACAGTACGCCGGGCGTGCGCGGCACCACCACGCGGCCGATATTGAGGTCGCGCGCCAGCGCCGTCGCGTGCACTGCACCGCCGCCGCCCAGGGGCAGCAGGGCGAACTTGCGCGGGTCCAGCCCCTGGCGGATCGACACCAGGCGGATGCCCTCGGCCATCTGGGCGTTGAGCACGCGATGGATGCCGAGCGCGGCTTGCTCCAGCGTCATGCCGAGGGGCTTCGCCACCTTGTCCGCGATCACGCGGTGCGCGAGCTCGGGTCTCAGCTTCAGCGAACCGCCGGCGAAGAAATCGGGATTGACGTAGCCCAACACGACCGACGCATCGGTCACCGTAGGCTTGTCGCCGCCGCTGCCATAGCAGGCCGGCCCCGGCTCAGAACCGGCGGATTGCGGGCCGACCCGCAAGCCGCCGCCGCGATCGATCCAGGCGATCGACCCACCGCCCGCACCGATCGAGTTGACGTCGACCATGGCGACGCGCACCGGGTAGCCGTCGATCAGCCCGTCCGAGCGAATCAGCGCCTTGCCCTTGGCGATCAGCGCGATGTCGCAACTCGTACCGCCGATGTCCACGGTGATCAGGTCCTCGACGCCGGCCGACGCGCCGGCCAGGCGCGCGCCGATCACACCCGCTGCGGGCCCCGACAGGAACAGCCGCACCGGGCGCTGGCGCGCAACCTCGCTTACCATCAGCCCGCCGCGCGACTGCATGACCTGCAGCGGCGCCGGCACGCCTTCGCCCGCCAGCCCTTTCTCCAGGCGCGCGAGGTAGCGGTCGATGACCGGCTTCACGTAGGCGTCGAAGGCGGTGACAACCGTACGTTCGTATTCTCGGAAGGCCGGGTCGACCTCGTGCGAAACGGCGATCATCAGGCCGGGGTGCGCCGCCCGGACGATTTCCCGCGCACGCTGCTCGTGCGCCGGATTGCGGAAGGAGAACAGGAAGCAGATCGCGACCGCCTCGACCCCGTCCTTCACAAGCTCGTCGGCCGCGCGTTTCACCGCCGCATCGTCGAGCGGCACCAGGACCGTTCCGTCCGCCGCCACCCGCTCCGGCACTTCCTTGCGCCGCGCCCCCGGCGCCAGGAAAGCCGGCGTCTCGGCGTCGAGCACGACGCTGTACATCTGGTGGCGCATCTGCCGCCCGATCTCCAGCACGTCGCGGAAGCCCTTGGTGGTGATGATGCCGATGCGCGCGCCCTTGCGTTCGAGCACGGCGTTGGTCGCGACGGTGGTGCCGTGCGTGAAACGAGCGATGTCCCGGGCCGAGACGCCCCAGTCGCGCGCCATCAGCGCGATCGACTGGAGCACGGCCTGGCTCTCGTCCTTGCGCGTTGTGGGCAGCTTGACGAACTTGAGCGTCCCGTCGCCCAGCCGGCACACCACGTCGGTGAACGTGCCCCCGATATCCACGCCGATCTGCGCGCCAGCCGCCATCGCAGCCCGCCCCCTGCCCATCCGCCACGCCGGGGCGATCCTGCCCCTTTCCCATCGGAAATGCAACCTTATTGAAATTTTCGGCTATTATTTTTAGTGTGTAGTGAACTCAACCAGCCGGAATCGAGGCGCGCCATGGCCCGCTCCGCCGCACAACGCCGCCCATCCGCGGCCGGTACCGCACCGAGACGGGAACCGGCCGCCGCGATGGCGAACGGCAAGGTCGCCGACTTATGGATGGGCATCCAGCTGCGCTCGCTGCGCAAGGCCAAGCAGATGTCGCTGGTACAGGTGGCCGAGGCGGCGGGCCTGTCGATCGGCATGGTCAGCCAGATCGAGCGTGGCCTCGCCTCGCCTTCGATCAAGTCGCTGCGCAAGTTGAGCGATGCGCTGGGCGTACCGGTCGGCTGGTTCTTCCATGCGCAAACGGGCGGCCGCCAATCAGAACTGCAAACCGTCGTACGCCGCGAGAACCGCCGCCAGCTTCGCCTGTCGACTGCCGCCACCCACGACCTGGTGGCGATGGAGTTGCTGACGCCCGACCTTTCGGGCGACATCGAGCTGCTGCTGCTGACGCTGGAGCCTGGCTTCGATTCCGGACCGCCGCACCACCATCGCGGCCAGGAAGCGGGACTGGTGCTGACAGGGACCTTGGAACTGTGGGTGGGCGACGACCGGTTCGTCGTCAACCAGGGCGACAGCTTCCGGTTCTCCAGCACCGCCCCGCACCGCTACGCCAATGCGAGCGGGCGCACCACCCAGGTGGTCTGGGTCCTTTCGCCGCCGTTGCAATAGCCGCGCGTCTATCCGACGGCGTGCCGCACGGCGTCGAGCGGATGGCGCCGCAAACGCGGGCCGGCCTTCATGACTTGCCCCGGCACCGGATGGCCAACGAGGGCCTCGACGCGCCTGGCGGCCTCGACCAGCTTGGCAAGGTCGACGCCGGTCGCGATGCCCATTTCGTGCAGCAGGTAGACCAGGTCCTCGGTGCAGATATTGCCGGTCGCTCCCGGCGCAAAGGGGCATCCGCCCAGCCCGCCAAGCGAGGATTCGTAGCTGTCGATCCCCGCCTGCAATCCCGCCATAACGTTGGCGAGGCCGATCCCGCGCGTGTTGTGGAAATGCAGCGTGATATGGACGTCGGGATGCGCGTCCCCGATCGTCTTGCACAGGCCCGCGACGATCGGCGGCGTCGCCATGCCGGTGGTGTCGCCCAACGTGACCGCGCGTACGCCAAGCGCACGCAGCTTGCCCACGATCCCCACCACTTGGTCGAACGGCACGTCGCCCTCGAACGGGCAGCCGAAGGCGGTTGCGATCGCCCCGTGCACCAAGATCCCGTTCTGGCGCGCGATATCGGCCACCTGGCGGAACCCATCCAGGCTCTCGGCAATCGAGCGGTTGACGTTGGCGCGGTTGTGGCTCTCAGATGCCGACACGAAAGGCACCATTTCGTCGACCTTGGCCTCGGCGGCGCGACGCGCGCCGTTGGCGTTCGGTACCAGGCAGGCCGCAACGAGGCCCGGCGGGCGTTCAATCCCCGCCATCACCTGGGCGGCGTCGGCCATCTGCGGCACGGCGCGTGGCGAGACGAACGAGCTGACCTCGATGCGGCGGATGCCCGCCCGCGTCAAGGCGTTCACCAGCGCGATCTTCTCTTCGGTAGGAACGAATTTCGGCTCGCTTTGCAGCCCATCGCGCGTGCCTACTTCGCTGACCCTTACCTTCTTGGGTACCATCAACGGCTCCATCACGTTGGGGCAAGCCCGGCCGCGGTCCATCGCCCGCTATGCTACATTGGCCGGCCCGCAAGGCAACCGCCGTTAATGCACAGGGAAAAATCCTAGCCATGCCGCTTACCGGCGTCCGCGTCGTCGACCTCACCCGCATCATATCCGGCCCGTTCTGCACCATGCTCCTGGCCGACCTCGGGGCCGAGGTCATCAAGATCGAACCGCCCCGCGCCGGCGACCCGCTGCGCGAGCAGGGGGAGAAGGTCGATGGTCTCAGCTGGTACTACGCCAGCTACAACCGCAACAAGCGATCGCTGACCCTTGACCTGAGTAGCGATCGGGGCAAGGAGATCCTGGCGAAACTGATCGCTGGCGCCGACGTGCTCGTCGAGAATTTCCGGCCCGGCGTGCTGGCCAGGATGGGCTTTCCACCCGAACGCCTGGATGGGCTCAATCCGCGCCTGGTCGTCGGCAGCGTGTCCGGCTTCGGCGCCGACGGGCCCTACGCCCAGCGCCCGGTCTTCGATTTCATCGCCCAGGCGATGAGCGGCTATATGAGCGTGAACGGCGAGGAGGGCAGCGAACCCCAGCGCACCGGCATTCCGATTTCCGACCTCGTCGCGGGCCTCTACGGCGCGCTGGGCATCGTTGCCGCGCTGCATGCACGGGGAACCTCGGGCAAGGGCCAGCGCGTGGGAATAAGCCTGCTGGACGGGCTGGTCAGCTTCCTCAGCTTCATGGCGTCGAACTACCTTGCGACGGGGAATCTGCCGCTGCGCACGGGCAACGACCACCCGCTGGTGGCGCCCTATGGCCTCTATGCCGCCAGCGACGGTCCGATCGCCATCGCTCCCAGCCATGTTGGAATTTACGAACGGCTGCTGAAGGCGCTCGGGCTCGAGCGGCTGAGCAACGATCCGCGCTTCGCGACCAACGCCTTGCGCATGCAGAACAGGGCCGCCCTGCGCCAGGAAGTCGAGGCCGTCACGCGCCACAAGAACCAGGCCCATTGGATCGCGCATCTGAACGCGGCCGGCGTCCCCTGCGGCCCGGTCTTGAACCTCGCCCAGGTGTTCGACGATCCGCAGGTCCTGCACCAACGGATGGTGATCGACGTGCCGCACCCCGGCCATGGGACCGTCCGCATGCACGGCTTCCCGCTGAAGCTGTCGGAAACGCCATGCCAAATCCGCCACCCAGCCCCCGAGCTGGGCGCGCATACGGACGCCGTTCTGAGCGAACTTGGCTACGACGCGGCCGCCATCGCCGCCTTGCGCAAGAGCGGGATCGTCTAGCGCGTCGTCAATAGAGTCGGCGCTTGTCCAGCACATTGCGCATTGCGCCGATCCTGCCGTCGAGATAGCAGCGCAGATTGTGGCAGAAAATCTCGGTTATCCGCGCGTTCTCGCCGAAGGCGGTGCTGGCGGAATGCGGACTGATCAGCACGTTCGGCATGTCCCATAGCGCGCTCGCGGCCGGCAAGGGCTCGGTCGCGAAGACGTCCAGGGCGGCGAAGGCGATCTTGCCCGAACGGAGCGCCGCAATCATCGCGTCCTCGTCGACCGTGGCGCCCCGCCCGATATTGACGAAGACCACGCCGTCCTTCATGGCGGCGAACGCGGCTGCATCGATCAACTTCTCGGTCTCGTCGGTGTGTGGCGCGATCAGTACGACGGCGTCGGCCAACCCCAGCATTTCGTGGAGCCGGGCAGGCGGATAGATCGCATCGAGCCCGCGCGCCGCCGCCTGCTCGTTCGTCGCGTGGCGGGTCATGCCGATCACGCGCATGCCGAAAACGCGCCCAACCTCTGCAACCCGCCTTCCGACCGCGCCGACCCCGATGATTGCCAGGGTCTTGCCGCAAAGTTCGTCGCCGCACAGGCGCTCGAACCGGCGCCTGCGCTGCTCGGCCTGCAGGTGCGTCAGCAACTTCACGTGGCTCAGCAGCGCCATGAACACGAACTCGGACAGTGGCCCTGCATGCACGCCGCGCGCCGTCGTGACCAACAGATCGCTGTCGGCAAATCCCAGCGCGCGGACCATCTGTCCCACGCCCGAACTGGTGGTCTGCACCCACTTTACATTGGGGGCCAGCGCCATGCCGCCGCCACCGTCGGGCGCGGCCGGCGCGAAATCCCACAGTATATCGGCCCGCGCCAGATGGGCGCGCCATCGCGCCTCCTGCGCGGCCGTGCGCACGAACCCGTCCCGGCCCTTGTGGTCGGCAACGTAGCGCAACGGCGGCCACAGATCGGCCTCGGCGATGACCTCGACGCGGCGCGGGTCCACGGCCTGGATCCGTGCTACGTTCTCGGGCTCGAGCGGCGTCGTGACAAACACGACCAGGCGCCGTGCGGCTGACTGCATTGCCGTTCGCTCCTCGGTTGCGCGAAATGATCGCTTGGCCGCGCGTGGGCGCAAGCTAGTCCGGCATCCAATCCGCCGGCGGAAGGCTGTTGAATTGGGCTTCGATCAGGGGCTCATGCACCCAGGTGCTGGCGGTGAACGCCTCCGGCAGGCGGTAGATCGCGCCGCCGATCAGCCCGTTGGCCACTTTGCCGTCGTCCGACAGCGGCAAGATCAGACGTTCTCCCGGAACGCGGAAGCCGTTCGCCATGTTGATGATGCCGCGCATATAGGCCAGCGTCGGCGTGCGAACGACGCGACTGTAGCGCTCGACCACCACGGCGAACACAGGGGGCGTGAACAGCTCGTCAAGGTAATGGCGCGCGCAAGTCCTGCCGACGACCAAGTTGATCTCCGCGCCGGATAGGCGGCAATAGAACCGCCCCGAGTCCGGCTGGAATTCGTAGAGGAACAGATGCGGCAGCGTCGCCGGCATCGCGGTCGCGTCGAGGGACCGGCGCGCCGGCATCGGCCGGCCGGCGCGCGCGGCGAGCCAGTGCCGCCAAAGGGCGTCGAGACGGGGGTCTTCGACCTTCAGGTCGCGCGGGTCGGTCAGTGCGGATATTGACTCCACCATGCCTCCGCTTGGTCGCGCGCCGCCTGGCTTGGTCGAACCGGCGATCATACAAGCCTACATGTAACGCCGGCGCGCCAGCGCAGCGCCTTCGCCAAGGGCTTCCAGCTTTGCGAGCGCTATCTCGCGGTCCATCGGCGCCATACCGCAGTTGGTGCAGGGGAACAGGCGATCTTTCGGCACGAATTCGAGCGCGCGACCGATCGTATCGGCGACTTCTTCCGGCGTCTCCACGATGTCCGTCGCGACGTCGATCACGCCGACCAGCACGTCCTTGCCCTTGAGCAGCCCCATCAGATCGGGCGGCACGTGCGAATGGGCACATTCCAGCGAGACCTGCTGCACGCGGCTCTTCGCCAGGGCCGGGAAGAACGCCTCGTACTGGCGCCATTCCTCGCCCAAAGTGCGCTTCCAGTCGATGTTCTGCTTGATGCCGTAACCGTAGCAGATATGCACGGCCGTGGTGCACTTCAGGCCGTCGACCGCGCGGTGCAGCGCGTCGATGCCCCAGGTCGCGGCCTCCTTGGTGAAGGCGTTGAAGGCCGGCTCGTCGAACTGGATCACGTCTACGCCGTCGGCCTCCAGCGCACGCGCCTCCTGGTTCAGCAGCTCGGCGAAAGCCATCGCCATCTTCAAGCGGTCGCCGTAGAACTCATCGGCGATCGTGACGACGATCGTCATCGGACAGGGCAGCGTGAATTTCAGTTACTTCTTC
>CAYMTM010000061.1:0-20570 GCA_964393375.1 uncultured Rhodospirillaceae bacterium | reverse complement strand
GCCGGTGTCACACCGGGGCCGTTGCCTACTGCGCCCAGATCGTCATTGCCCCAGCACCACAGCGTGTCGTCGGCTTTGATGGCACACGAATGGCTCACCTTCTTCCATGAACCCGGAATTTGCACCGGGCTGTGCTGATCCACGGCGCCGGGGCCGTCGCCAAGCGTGTCATCTTCATCGCTGCCCCAGCACCAGAGCGTGCCGTCCTTCTGGATGCCACACCCGCTTTCGCCGCCGGAGCTGACCTCCGTCCAGCCGGCACCGCCCCCCACCGGTCCCATTGCGCGCCAGACATTGCCGGCGCAGGCCTGCATGACGCGGTGATCGGCATTGTAGATTATCCGGCCTTCGCCACGTGCGGGGTTGTTGCACCCGCCGCTGCCGCTGCCGGGAACCAAATTCATTCGAATCCAGTTTGTGCCGTCGCAATATTGAAACAGCTTCTCAGTCTCGCTGTAGAAAATCTTGCCTTCGGGGTATGCCGGGTTCGTGCAATCGGCGTGAGCCGATGCGCTGATACATGTGAATAGAAGAACGAGCAGCAGTAATCTCAAACGGCCCCCTGATTATCTACTTTGTTAATATATTAATAATATCAGAGAAGAACATCGAAATAGTTAATATATTCAAGTATAGAGAAGGCGTTGATTTAGGCAACGAAAAAGCCTTCGGGTGTACTCGATCACAGAAGCCGGGCCGGCTTGACACCGATAGGGGGCTCGTTTCTTATCGCAAGGCACTCGTCAAGAACGGTGCCGGCCGAGCCGATATAACCGACGGCGGATTGATCCGAACGTCGAAGAGAATGAGAACAGCGCCAGCGTCTGCTGCGCCGTGCTGCCAACAAACTCAGATCCAACAACGCGTATGCGCGTTTGCGCGCATTGGCTGGCACGGGGAAACGCATGCAATTCGCACTTGTAGCCGACAAACGCACTCCGCCGTCGCCGGGGCTATCCGGTTTATGCCCTGCCTGCGGCAGCTTGATGATTCCCAAATGCGGTACCCAGCGCGTTCATCACTGGGCGCATCGGGGCGAAAGGGCCTGCGATTCCTGGTGGGAGCCGGAAACGCACTGGCACCGCGGCTGGAAAGAAAAGTTCCCGCCCGATTGGCAGGAAGTCATTCGATCCGCTTCGTCAGGCGATAAGCATATCGCGGACGTGCACACGCCGCATGGGCTCACGATAGAGTTCCAGCACTCGCATCTTCCGCCGGATGAGCGCATCGCCCGTGAAAAATTCTACGGAAACATGGTCTGGGGCGTTGACGGGTCGCGGCTGCGCCGCGACCTACCCCGGTTCATTGAGGGTATGAAATGCTTCGGGAAGACCTTCTTAAAGGGCCTATACATCACGGTCTATCCGGAGGAGGCCTTCCCGGCGAACTGGCTCAATTGCGCGGCGCCTGTTTTCTTCGACTTTGAGAACGCGCCCGGTCATACCGAAACGACGGCGCATATTGCCCGCACGCTATGGTGCCTGCTGCCACGGCGCGTTGGCGGACATGCGGTCGTGCTCAGCGTGTCGCGGGCGAACTTCGTCTCGTGGGCTCAGGAGAGGGCGCAGCCCATTCCGACACAGGCAATCCTGGCGACGGTGGAGCAATTGCTGATCCACCAGAGGCGGCAGGCTATGGCCGCCCAGATGCGGGCGACACTTCGCCGCCGCAGGTGGCAGCACGGCAAGCGCCGTAGAATCTTCTAGCCGCGATCGTCACCGGTCGGAGGTTCAATGAGATTGAATCTGTCGATCGGCAACAAGATCGACGGGCGTTTTCCGCTTTCAGTTGGTGGGGCACAGGTTCGAAAAACATAAGAAAGCGGTGGAAAAATCAGAGTGCCCCACCGACCGATAAGTCTTTGAATTTCTTTGCCTAGGGTATCCCGGCCCTGGGCACCATTCTTGCCTTATGTGGCAATTCGTTTGATGCATCGCCGGGCGCGCCCGGCCTGTCGCCCGGCCAGGGCGGGCGATCCGACACCGGAGCCAGTATCGGCCATGCGAGCACCGGCACCGGGGACGCGGCGTGGGACTGCCGAGCCCGCTTGATTTCCATATAGCCGAACGCGCCGCGCGATCGCGCGACTCGCTGCATGTCAAGCTGGGCGACGCCGTTCAGGCGGCGAGCGCATTGGCCGTCAATGCGGCGGCACTGGTGACGCATGACCGCGATTTGTCGCGCCTGCATGCATTGCGTGTCATTTCCCGACCGCCAGAACCGGCGCCCCTGGGCACGAGGGCCCGACCGGACGGCCGACCGCTCACCCCAGATTGTCCACTTCGTCGTCGAGCTTGCGGTAGTCGATCGTCAGCTCCTCGCCCGCCGCGATGTCGCGCAGCGCGAAATAGTTGTGCCCGCCGTCCGCCGAGGCGAGGTTCGGCCGCTCGCTGTGGTTCAGATACCAGCCTACGGACATGCGCTTGAAATCGAGCGGGCACCAGAACCCGCCGGGCGATTCGATGCAATAGCGCTTGTGGAGCGGGACGAGCGCCGGCGGCACCTCGGCGGCCGGCACGAAACGGACGTCGGCGTCATCCCAAAGATTCCGGACGATCTCGCCTGCCTTGATCGCCTGCAGCGTGAAGCACCCGACTCCCTCGATCGGCGAGGGACGCAGGACGATCATCGCGGCGGATGCGCCGATGGGGCGCAAAGGCTTGCCGTCGTTCATAAGGTGCCTCGAATGCGGCGCGGCCCTCAGACTATCGCGGCGTCGGGATCGATGTCAGCGCCATTGGAGCGGCGCAGGCGTCTCAAGCGGCACCGCTTTCCTGGCGCGGAGCGGGCAGGGAATTGCGAAAGAATTTCCGGACCCGCTCGGGCTCCTCAAGGAAGGCCACGCGCACCACTGCCTGCTCCTGCTCGAGCAATTCGACCGGCAATTCGCCGAAACGCTCGATCCACAGCGCGAAGCTTGCGGGCAGGTCGATCGGCAGCCGCAGGCGCAGCCGGGCGCCGCGTTCCGAAACGTTCAGCACGACGCAGGCGACCGAGGGCGCGCCGGCAATCTTGATCTTGCCGGCCCAGGCGACCGCCTGACGCGGGAACGCACGGCGCTCCTCCTGCATCGCCAGCTTTGACCGCTTCACCGGCGGGGGGACGGTGCCATTCAATCCCTTGCGGTCGGGCGGACGGATCATGGGTCGGCCAATGGCTTGTTAGCGATGCGGAAAGCAGCGATGCGGGGCAATTTACGGGTCGATCGCTTAAGCGCGCGTTAATTATTGCCCGTTTCGGCGGCTTCGGACGGGTCAATTCGTCGTGGTTGCGCGGCAATTCAACAGATCGGCGAGCGCGCCGATACCTCCTGCACACCATCAGTATTTTCGGCGAAGGCCGGTCGCCGGGCGGGTCCCGGGGAGTCGGCGCCGTTGTGTAAGCGCTTTCGCGGCCGCCGCGGCGGAGTCGATATACCGGCGGTCGCCGTGGATGAGGGTCAGCGCCATCGCGCCCTCCATCAACAGCATCAGCTCACGGGCCCGCGCGTGCGCCTGCGGCACGCGGGCGCGCGCCAGCCGGTCGGCGAGCCAGGCTTCCGTCGTCGCCTTGGCGTGCCGGGCAATCGCGCGCGCCGGATGACCGGGCAGATCGGCAAGCTCCACCGCCAGCCGCGTGAAGCCCGAGCCCGACCAGCGCGGCGTCGCGCTTGCCCAGCCCGCAAGCTGGCCGAAGAACGAGTCGATCATCCCCGGCCGGTCGGCCGGCAGGCGCGCGCCGATGCGCTCGAGCCGCGCCATGGCCAGTTCGCCATAGTGCAGCAGCACGGCCGCCAGTAGGTCGTCCTTGCTCCGGAAGTGCGCGTAGAGCGTGCGCTTGGTCACGCCGGAACGCGCGGCGATCGCATCGACGCCGGTGCGCGCGAATCCCGAGCGCCAGAACGACTCGTAGGCGGCATCAACGATCCGCCGTCTGGTTTCATCCTTCCGCGCCCGCATCGTCCCGCGCCACTCGTCCCGCAGGTATACCGACAAGTGAGTATACATAGCCTGCGCGGCCTGCGAGTGTTCTTCGCCTCGCGGGAGGTGTGGACGATGTCCTGCGCGTCGTTAACGTTGCGCTCGATCCGGGCGCGGCCGGTGGTGCTGAAGCTCAAGCGGCCGGTCGTGGCGCGGATTGCCGCCATCGCCGACTGGCCCCTGATTCTGGTTGACCTGGAGACCGAAGAAGGGATCGTCGGCCGCAGCTACCTCGAGCCCTATACGGTCAAAACGCTGCGGTACCTGGTGCCGGCGCTGCACGATCTCGGCGTTATGCTGAAGGGCCGCCGGGTTGTGCCGTTCGAACTCTACGACCTCGCGCGCAAGTCGCTGCACTTTGTCGGCTACCAGGGCATGTCGATGATCGCCGTTTCCGGCGTCGACATGGCCGCCTGGGATGCGCTGGCCAAGGCGGCCGACGCGCCGCTGTGCGTGTTGCTGGGCGGGTCGGTGGGGCCGGTCAAGGCCTACAACAGCAATGGATTGTGGCTGGGCGATCCCGCCGCGGTGGCGGAAGAGGCGATCGAATTGCGCGAGGAAGGCGGGTTCGGCGGACTCAAGCTGCGGCTCGGTCGCGAGCGACCGGCCGACGACGTGGCGACGATCGCGGCGGTGCGGAAATCGGTCGGGGATTCGATGCAGTTGATGGTCGATTTCAACCAGGGCCTGCATCTGGGCGAAGCGTTGCCGCGCTGCCATATGATCGACGATCTCGGCCTCGCTTGGATCGAGGAACCGATCGTTTATGACGACCTCGACGGCTACGCACGATTGGCCGACGAATTGCGCACGCCGATTCAGATCGGCGAGAACTTCTACGGTCCGCGCGATCTGCACCGCGCGCTGCAAATGCGGGCGTGCGACTACGTGATGCCGGATTTCATGCGAATCGGCGGCGTCACAGGCTGGATGCGGGCGGCGGCGATCGCGGGAGCGGCCGGGGTTCCGATTTCCACGCATCTCTATCCCGAAGTGGCCGCGCAGGTGATGCGCGTCACGGAAACCGCGCATTGGCTGGAATGGCAGGACTGGGCCGACCCCATTCTGCAGCAGCCTTACGCGATCAAGGACGGCCTGCTGCAAATTCCCGACCGGGCGGGCATCGGGCTCGAATGGGACGAGCGGGCTGTAGCCGCCTATCGGGTCGACCTGTAGCCGCAGTACCACGCGCTGCCGAACCCTGCCGCACCTTGCCCGTTTGGCATGCACGCCCGGCGGGCGGCCAAGCATGACTGCGCGCCGCTCGCGCTCAGGCGCTGGCGCGCCTGACGATCTCGAATCCCAGGTCGACGACCTTCGGCGTGTCGCGATCACCCTGCTTGCGCCGGATGATCATCTGGCCCGCCGTGGCGCCGATGGCATAGCCAGGGATGCGCACGGTGGTAAGCCCCAAGCCGAACTCGCCCGCGAAGTCGAAATCGCCGAAGCCGGCGATGGCAAGCTTCTCAGGCACGGCGAAGCCCCGGCGTCGCGCCTCGCTCAACGCGCCAAGGGCGACGGAATCGCTGGCGCAAAAGACAGCATCCGTATCCGGCCAGCGCTCCAGCAGCAGGGCCAGGTGCCGGGCGCCGCGCTCGACCATTGCCGTGCCGCCCGTATCGACGATCGTGCGCGGCGGCCCCAGTTCCAGCTCCCTGAGCGCGGCGGCGTAGCCCTGCCGGCGCAAGCGACCGCGGTGGTCGCCTTCGTGCAGTCCGCCGATGAAGCCGATCCGACGGCGTCCGATCTGATGGAGGAACCGGGTCATGGCATGCCCTGCGCCGATATTGGAGAAGCCGACCGCCATGTCGAACGGCGCATCAGGTATGTCCCAGACCTCGACGACCGGGACGCCGGCGCGCGCCAGCATGCGGCGCGCCGCCGCCGTATGGTCTGCGCTGGTGAGCACGAGACCGTCCGGCCGTCGGCTGAGCGCCGTCGCGATCAGCTTTTCCTCGCTGGCGCTGGAATACTCGGTGGTGCCGAGGAGAAGCTGGTGTCCGTGCTCGCGCAGACTCTGCGCGAGGCCATCGACGGTCGAAGCGAAAATGGAGCCGCCGAGCGTCGAGACGACGGCCGCGACCTGCCGCGTCTCGCGCGACGACAGGCTGCCGGCGATCTCGTCCGGGACGTAGCCCAGCGCCCGGATCGCCCGCTCGACCCGTTCCCGTGTCGCAGGCCTGACGCGGTGCGGCGCGCGCAGGGCGCGCGACACGGTGATTGCGGACACGCCGGCCATCCGGGCGACGTCCTGCATGGTCGCCCACCGCGCGGTTCTGGCGATCGCTTGGCCCATCATCCTGCCATGATGCCGTGAATTTGAATGGTAGCGATAACACAGTTCCTTGACTTCCGGATGTTATCGATACCATAGTTGCCCAAGTGGCGCCCGGTAAGAGGCGCGGGAAGGGTAGGATTCGCCGATGCCGACTGCTGTTGGCGTCGCATTGCTCCGCTTGGCCGGTCGGACCCGAACCGCCGGTCCCCTGGTTTGTACGCACCGGGCGGCATGCCTATTCGCTCCCGCGATCGAACAAGCGCACCACTGGCCGGTTGGCGTCGCCGGCCGACCGAACGACGCGCTGGCGCCCAGCAGCAAACAGGCAAACGGAGGAATCGCCATGTCCAAGAAGTCCGCCCGTTCCGTGCTCGTCGGCATCGGCATGATTGCGGGCATCGCCTTCGCGGCGCCCGGCTCGGCGCAGACGGTCGTCACCTTCGGCGGCTCGGACGCCATCGGCGGCACCTTCGACGTGCAGAACAAGCATTTCACCAAGCTGGTGAACGAGCGCGCCGGGGGGAAGTTGCGGATCAATTTCATCGCCGGAGAGCAGCTCGGCCCCGACATGCAGGTCATCGAGCAAATGATGCAGAACTCGGTCCAGATGTACGGCGACGTGCTGGACTGGTATGCGAATTTCGTGAAGGACTTCGCGGTATTCGGCTGGGGCTTCACGTTCCGCGACGTGGCGCATGTGCGCAAGTTCATCGCCAGCCCCGTCTACCAGGAGATGGTGGAGACGCTACGCAAGAACCAAGGCATCCGCATCCTGGCCTCCGACGCCACCCAGCCGCGCGTGCTGTTCTCGCGCAAGCCGGTGCAGAGCCTGGCGGACCTCAAGGACATCAAGATGCGCGTGCCCGAGATCAAGACCTACCTCGCGCTGTGGGAGACGCTGGGCACCAAGCCCGCGCGCGTCGCCTGGGCCGAGGTGCCGTTGGCGCTGCGCACCGGCGTGGTCGAGGCGGCGGAGGGACCGATCTCCTCTGCCTATGCCGCCAAGATGCACGAGGCGGCGAAGTTCGTGACCCGCACCGACCACATCCTTTCTACCGCGCATATCACCATCAACGACAAGTTCTACAGCGGCCTTTCCCCCGACCTGCAGAAGATACTCGCCGATGCGGCGAAGGAAGCGGTTGCGGAGACCAGCAAGCAGGCGGCCGTGGACACCGACGAGACGGTCAAGAAGATGACCGCCGAAGGAGCGACCGTGTCGAAGATCGACACCAAGCCGATCAACGACCGGGCGCGCGACGCCGTGGCCAAGATGGAAGGCGACGGCCTGTGGTCGAAGGGCCTGTGGGAGAAGATCCAGGGGATGTAAGGGCGGGCGCGGGGCGCACGTCAGGACCGCCTTTTGCCGACGCGGGGAGCAGGCCTGACCGTGCGCGCCTTTCTAGCCGTCTACAAATCCGTCTTGAACGCCATCGGCGCCGTCGAGCGCGTGTTGGGCGTCGGGCTGATCGCCTTCATCACCGTCGCCATCACGGTCCAGGTGTTCACCCGCTATGCATTGAACCAGCCCATCGTTTGGGTGGAGGAGGCAGCCAGCTACGCCTTCATCTGGGGCGCCTTCATCGGCGCCAGCCTGGGACTCAAGTCGGACCGGCACATTCGGATCGCGACCTTCGTCGGGTTTCTCGGGCCTCGCGCGCAGGCCGTGATGCGCTGCTTGGCCTATCTGCTGATTCTATGGCTGATGCTGTGGCTGATGAACAAGGCGGTCATCATCATGGGCGTCGAGGGGCGCAGCCGCTCGATCGCCCTGCCGGTGGAGATACCGCGCGACTGGTTCTATTCCAAGGCCCTGTTCGCCAGTGCGACGTCAATGGCGCTGACGGCCGCCTATCTGGTCTTCCTGGAGTTTTCGCGGGCGGTGGGCGCATTGCCTCTTCCGGCCGCCGGAGCGGCGCTTCGGGATGAGCACTCGTGACGATCCTGCTGCTGTTCGCGCTGTTCGCCGGCATGGTGGCGATCGAGTTGCCCGTGGGCTTCGCGCTGGCGCTGAGCGCCATGGTTGTGATCGCGCTCGAGATGCCGATTCCGGTCACGGTCGTGGTGCAGCGCATGGCGTCGGGCATCGAGAGCTTTCCGCTGCTGGCGATCCCGCTGTTCATCCTGGCCGGCAACCTGATGAACCGTGCGGGCATCGCCGAGCGCATCTTCAACTTCGCGCTCGCGCTCGTCGGCCATATCAAGGGCAGCATGGCGCATGTGAACATCGTCGGCAGCATGGTGTTCGCGGGCATGTCGGGCGTCGCCCAGGCCGACGCGGCGGGCCTCGGCACGATCGAAATCAAGGCGATGCGCCGCGAGGGCTTCGATGCCGCCTTCGCCGCGGCGGCGTCGGCGGCCTCCGCGATCATCGGGCCGATCATCCCGCCATCGGTCATCATGGTCGTCTATGCCGTCAACGCCCAGGTCTCGGTCGCGGACCTGTTTCTGAGCGGCGTCATTCCCGGCGTCATCATGGGCTTGGCCCTGATGGCGCAGGTCTACTACATGGCGATCACCGGCCGGATCTATGCGCCGGTTCGCCAGCGGGCGACCCTGGGCCAGCTGTGGAGCGCCACCACGGCCGCGCTGCCCGCGCTGTTCGCGCCGATCTTCCTGGTGGGCGGCATCCTGGCAGGCGTCGCGACGCCGACCGAGCTCGGCGCGCTGGTCGTGGTCTATGCCATCGCGCTCGGCTTCTGGGAGAAAGAGCTGACCTGGCGCGACGTGTGGCACGCGACGGCCGAGACGCTCGTCACCTATGGCGTGCTCGTCTACATCATCGCCGCGGCGGTGCCGTTCGGCTGGGTGGTGGCGGTGACCGAGGCGCCGCAGAAGCTAGCCGACGCCATGTTCGCGCTCAGCCAGGACAAGTATGTCATTCTGGCGCTGATCAACGCGATGCTGCTGATCGCCGGGTGCTTCATGGAGACCACGGCAATCCTCTTGATCGCAACGCCGACGCTGCTGCCGATCGTCTTGAAGCTCGGCATCGACCCGGTGCATTTCGGGTTGATCATGATCGTCAACCTGCTGATCGGTACGTTGACGCCGCCTTTCGGCGTGATCCTGTTCATCGTCATGGACATCGCGCAGGTAAGTTTCGCGCGTATCGTGCGCGCCGTCCTGCCGTTGTACCTGCCGCTTTTCCTTTGCCTGCTGCTGATCACTTACTGGGCCGACATGGTGATGTTCGTGCCCAGGCTGTTCAAATAGCCGCAAGCTGCGGCCGAAGGAGGTCGTCATGATCACCGACGCCCAGGCCCGGGACTATCACGACAAGGGCTTCATCGTGGTGCCAAGCCTGGTGAAGCCGGCCGAAATCGCGGAAATCACGGCGGCCGCCGAGGCAGTGATGGCGCGGGCGAAGGACCTGGACAAGAGCGACGACGTGCTGGACCTGGACGACGCCCACACGCGCCGCACGCCGCTGGTGCGACGGATCAAGAATCCGAACCAGCACCATGAAGTCTTTGCGCGGCTGATGCGCCATGCGCGCATCCTGGATGTGCTGGAGAAGCTGCTGGGGCCGGACATCCGGTTCCATCACAGCAAGCTGAACAACAAGACGGCGGGCGGCGGCGCGGCGGTGGAGTGGCACCAGGACTGGGCATTCTATCCGCATACCAATGACGATGTGCTCGCCGTCGGCATCTATCTCGACGATTGCGGGCTCGACAACGGCCCGCTGCTATGCCTGCCCGGATCGCACAAGGGCCCGACTCACGACCATCATGCGGACGGCGCGTTTTGCGGCGCAATGGACCCGACGGTCGCGAAGCTTGACTATGACAAGGCCGAACCGCTCTATGGTCCGGCAGGCTCGATCACCGTGCACCATGCTCGCACCGTGCACGGTTCGGCACCCAATCGGTCGAACCGGGCCCGGCGCCTCTACCTGATGGGCTACACCGCCGCAGACGCCTGGCCACTGCTGGGGGTGCCGGATTTTGCGGCCTACGAGGCAATGATGGTGCGCGGGAAATCGACGCTGGAGCCGCGCGTTGTGCCGGCGCCGATCCGTGTTCCGTTTCCAGTCGCGAAAAACCAGGGCTCGATCTACGAGAACCAGAAGGAACTGAAGCACCGCTTCTTCGACGAGAATGGGTCGGCTGGCCGGCGCGCAGCGGAGTGACGGCAATGGCGGACAGACCCACCTTAGACGTCGCGCAGGTCGCCGAGTACAAAGCCAAGGGCTACACGGTCGTTGCGCGCGCGCTCCGGCCCGAACTGCTGGAGCGCCTGCGCGCCGTCACGGCCGCGCTGGTTGCGGGCGCTTCCAAGGTCAGCACAGCCAACGATCTTTACGACCTCGAGGACGACCACACGCCGCAGATCCCGCGCGTCCGGCGCCTCAAGGTGCCGTTCCAGCACCACCCTTTCTTCAACGAGCTGGCGCGCCACCCCGACGTGATCGGGCGTATCGTGCCGTTGCTGGGGCCCAACATCCGCATGCACGGCAACAAGTTGAACATGAAGTCCGCCGGCGGCGGGTCGGCGGTCGAATGGCACCAAGACTGGGCCTTCTATCCGCACACCAATGACGACGTGCTGGCGGTCGGCATCTATCTCGACGACTGCGACCTTTCCAACGGACCCCTGCTGTGCCTGCCCGGTAGCCACACCGGGCCCACCTACGACCACCATATCGACGGGTATTTCGCCGGCGCTATGGACCCGAAACGCTCGCCGCTGCCTTATGGCGAGGCCGAGCCGCTTTACGGCCCCGCGGGCTCGATGACGATCCACCACGCCCGCACCGTGCACGGCTCGGCGCTTAACACCTCGAACAGGCCACGGCGCCTGCTTCTCTACGAATTCGCCGCAGCCGACGCCTGGCCGCTCAGGGGCATCCAGGACTTCGACGAGTTCAACAGCCGAATGGTGTGCGGCGAGCCGACGATCGAGCCGCGCGTGGTACCGGTGCCGATCCGCATGCCGTACCCGCCGGCGCCCTTCCAGGGCTCGATCTACGAGAACCAGCGCTCGCTGAAAAACCGGTTCTTTGCCGTCGCCGGGGAGCGAAGGCGCTCCGAGACCTGACCGTTAGCGCGCGGCAACGCCGACGGCGCCACCCTTGGGCGCTGACGGCGCGGATTCGGCGCCGAGCCAGCCGGTGAGTGCGGATCGGTCGGCGATCAGGTGGCCGGTTCCGGGCATGCCGTCGTCCGCGAAGCGATTGCAGTAGATCGCCTGGTTCGTCGCGAGTCCCAGGGCCAGCAAGCCCAGCACCAGCGCGCTGTCGCCCACCGCGAGCACGGCTTCCGGCGCCCAGGCGCGAATCGCCAGGGCCAAAGCGTTGATGGAGACTGACACCTGACCGGCGGACTTGCCCTTGAGATCAGGTGTGGCCGCGACTTCGATTCGCTTCTGCTGGGCCTGGGCCAGAAAAACCGTGTCGGGCGCCTGGAGCGGGAAGATGCGCAATTCCATCTGCGTCGTCGTCGACGCGGCGAGTTCCAGAGCGTCGGCAAGGTGCCCTGCGGCTGGGTCGACCGCATGCGCGAACGGCGCTGTTGCGATGACCGCAAGGCGACGCGTGCGGTCGCCGCTTCTTGCGATCGCAGCACGTGTACCTAAAAGACGCAGCGATGGTGCGACGATCTTCTGCCGCCATTCGGTCCGTCGGTCGGCATCGCCGGCCCATTTCGGGCGGGACTGGAGCGATTCGACCGCTCCCAGCGCTAGCCAAGCATCAAGCGGGTCGCGCGACGCGCGCAACCGGCCGGCGAGATGGTCGATCACGGCCTCGGCCAGGCCGTCCAGGCTGCGGCCCGAGGCGCCGCTGCAAAGCGCCAGCATCACGCTGATCGTCTGCGCGCGCTGCTCGAACGCGATTTCCGGCGTGCCGTCCAAGAAGGCCGCGCAAGCCTTTTCGATTACCGCCGCCGACTCGGCGGGCCACGGACGCGCCATTGCCTCCGAGGCTACGACCCGCAGCAGGGTCAGCCGTTCGAGGAAACCGCGCGGGTCGTCCTTCGAAGGCGCGAGATACGCCGCCAGGCACTGGTCGAAATTGCCCATCGGCAGGGCGAGCGACAGCATTGCCGCCTTGCGCCAGACTATGCCGAAGTCGCGCGTCGCGGTGGCGGCGGCAATCTCGGCGCGCTGTTCGTCGTTCAGCAATCGGTACGGCGCGGCCTGATCGAGCAGTTCGAACGGCAATGGCTTTTCCGTTGATGCAATGACAGCGCGCGCCGCCCATCCCGCCGTCCGGTCAGCGTCGGCGCGTCGCTGGTCCAAGACGTCGACTGCGTCGGGCTTTACCAGGCCATGCCTGACGTGGGTGCAAAAGGGCGTGATCGTCTGGCCGACCGCCGCTTCGGCCTGGCCGCCGAATTCCGCATTGATCGTGTTGACGAAGACAATGCGGCGCGGCGGCAGGCGGTCGGCCATGCGGCGTCGCTCGGCCGCGACGATCTCCATCCCTGCGGATTGGATCCCCTTCATGTGGGGCAACAGTGCCGCGGCCTTGGGGTTTGCCTTCAGGTGGAAGATCTTGACCGGCCAGCTTGGCCCGTCCTCTACCCCGAAATCGAGGATGAACAGGGCCGCGTGCTCGACCATGTGGTCGAGATCGGCGACCACGTAGGGAGCGTCGCTCTCCGGCGGTGGCTCGCAGCCAGGCTTGGTGCCGGCGGTTTCGCGGTGGATCAGCAGGCGTCCGGTGAAGCCCATCGCACGCCAGGTCTCCGCCAGCAGCGCGCGCAGCGTGTCGTTCATGCCGGCATAGGCCAGGTCGATGTCGCGCGGAAAGGTCGCGATCTGGTCGGCAAGGTAGGGGATCACGTGGCGGGCGCTGTAGGTGATCTGGTTCCAGCTTTTCTCCGTGTAGAGCGATTCGTAGAATGGCTTGGCCATCGGCCCGAGGACCGGCCCTAGCGCGGCGGCAAAACCGTTGTCGCGTCCCGGAGGAAACCGCAGCTCCTCGATCGCGGCGTCCGGCGCCCCCCAGCTTTCCGCCTGCTGCGGCATTTCCGGCCGGCGTACATCGGAGATGTGCTCGACCATGTCGTTCTGCTGCCGGTCGTGGCCGTGCATCGGCGTGACCACCTTGGTGTGGTCGCAGTGATAGCCGGCCACCTTGTGAAACAGCGATTTCGTCTCGCCATAGAGCAGCAGGAACCGCTTTGCCAGATTGCTGTCGACGTGCCAGCCAAGCAGCATGGATTCGTTGAAGCCGTGAATCCCGATCAGATCCGCGCGCGGCACGAGCTGGAAATCGCCCGGAGCGTCGTAGAGAATAGACTTGTGCGAATGCACAACCTCGTCGAGATGCAATGCACGGCCCCAGCGCGCGAAGGCCCCGATGATGCCTTGCGGGTCCTTGCGGTCGAGCGATTCCCACAGGGACTCGGGCATCTCGTAGCGGGGAATGCCGTAGTAGCCGCGCGGCAGGCTCTTGACGGCGGCCGAGAGCGATTGCGACCCGTCGCGCATCACGAACACCATGTCGGTATTGGTTGACAGGATCCAGCGGTTCGTCGGGCTGCTGCGGCGCACGGCGATGTTGCGAGCCTGCGGTTCGAGCGCGTTCAGGTGGGTCTTGCCGCGCCAGCGCGCGTGGACGGACGGGCGGACGCGCAAGACGCGGATCAGCCGCCGCGCACGGTCGGTCAAGGTATCGAGGATCGCCTCGACGAAGGTCGGCATGTCGTCGGGCGTGTTGTAGTCGACGAACAGGATCTCGTCGTCCGGATCGTCCAGCAGCTCGGCCATGCAGTTCAGGCTGATGGCTGCGCGCTTGTGCAGATTGTAGCCGTAGTTGTCGTTGCGGCCGTAGAGGATCAGCGAGATCATGCGATCGCCTTCGCCGGAACGGACGTTTGCGTGCACAGCCGTTCCAGCAGCGCGCCGAACGCCGCGCCGAAGCTGCACGTGTCGAAGAACGGTGCTTTTTGCATCGCCGCGCGGATGCGCTTGGACAGGTCTTTGCGCTGTTCCGCATCGCGCGCGAGTGCGACGGCAAGCGCCACGTAGTGGTCGACGTCGGGCGCGACCAGCTCGTCGAGGCCGATCGCACCCAGCGTGGAAGGGCCTTGCAGGGCGCGCTGCGAGGTTCCGGCGAGGGCCACGATCGGGCAGCCGGCCGCCAGGGGCTCCATCAGCGATGCGTTGCCGGAGTACGGAAAGCTGTCGAGGAAGAGATCGGCCTCGCCCGCAAGCTGGATCAACTCGCCCATGGTCATGGAGGCGAGCAGGCGCACACGCGCCGGGTCGATCCCGGCGTCCGCGGCTTCGGCGGCAAGGCGCTGGCGCAGCGCGTAATGGGGGTAGGACGGCCACCAATTGGGGTTGAAGGGGTAGAGCGCGAGGGTCGCGTCGGGCACCTGGGCCAGGATCCGCATCCAGGTGCGCGTCAGGGCCGGCTGCAATTTCGGCATGCTCGCGCCGCCCAGCAGCAACGTGCCTCGTAGCGGCAGGCCGAGCGCCTTGCGGCTGCCACCGGGTTGCGGCGTGCGGCTGGCACCGGCATAGCTGAACACGTTGAAAGTTGCGTCGATCATCTCCAGGCGTTCGGTGTAATGGTCGGCGGCGTCTGATGGCTCGGTTGACCGCGCCGATACGAAGGCGTCCACGCTGGCAAAGCCGGTGGTAGAGGGCTGGATTGCGGCAAGCGCGATCTGCACCGGTGCCACGCGGCAGGCGGCGACCCTGCCAAGCCCGCGGTTATCGAAGCAAACGATGTTGCCGAGGACCGCGACGGCCAGGTTCTCGCCGCGCAACTGGTCGACGGCGCGGGCCGGATCGGGGTCGAGCACGGCGACGCGACCGAAGCGTTGCCCCACCGCGGCGGAGAAAGCGCCCTCCGCCGGACGCTGGGTGTACAGCACGGTCTCGAAGCGGCGCTTGTCCAGCCCCTCGGCATGGGCAAGCACGATGAAGCTCTCGGTGCGCGGATCCATGTTGCGGACAAGGAAGCCCACGCGGAGCGGACGGCCGGCGGCAGGTCGGGCCGGGCGGTTCAGGCCGCGCACATGGCCGACGAGGTCGAGCGCGGATTCGAGCAGCCGGCCGCGCTTTTCGAGAAGCGGCCGCAGGTTGGCGTCGTCGTGGAACGCCATCTGGATGTCGAGCGGGCCAAGCGCCGATTCCAGGATCGCATGCGCCTGGACCGGGCCGGGCGCAGCGGCGACGAGGGCCTTGATGCGATCGAGCATCGCCAGCAGGTAGGCGTGACACCGCTTCGCGTCCCCGCCCGCACGGAAAAGGCGCGGCGCTCGCAGCCAATAGCGCATCAGCATGGGCAGTGCGACCGGCGGCGCGGCGTCAGGGGCGGGCATGGGGTCGAGCGCGAAGGCATGGCGATAGCCGGCGGCGGCGAGGTTCGCGCGCAGGTCGCCGGCATCGGCGTCGAGTTGCCCTTTGATCGAGGCCAGCACCGGCTCATCGCGCAAGTCGGACGGCAGCTCGGGCAGTTCTGCCTCGATCCAGCTCCGCAGGATGTCGCCGGCGGGTGCAGCCATCGCTGCCAGCAAAGCGTCCTGGGGCAGGGCCAGCAGCAGCTCGGCGAAGAAGCGCCGATACTCGCGCACCAAGCCAAGAGTCTGGTCGTTGGCGCCGCGCAACCAGGCTTGCGCCAGGCGCAGCAACGGGCGGCGCTGGGCCAGAAAAATCGTTTCCGGCGCTGGCTCGGACAAGGTCTGTTCCCTCTCCGCGGCCGTTTCCCCACCGAGTTCCCTCGGAAACGGCATCGCCGGGGCAGTCTGCCCGCGGCCGGCTAATTGTTCGTTAACTCTGACCGGGCAAGCTCCCGCCGGGGTTGAGCCAACCGGCGGAGATTCCAGACGAATGGCGGTGGCCATCATCACCGGTTCGGGCGGGCTGGTCGGGTCCGAAGCCGCACGGCATTTCGCGGCGCAGGGCATGGACGTGGTCGGCGTCGACAACGACATGCGCCGCCATTTCTTCGGCCCCGAGGCCTCCACACAGTGGCAGCGCCGGCGGCTCGAGGCCGATCTGGGGCGCCGCTACCGGCATGCCGATCTCGATATCCGCAGCGCCGCCGCGATCGACGCGCTGTTCGCCCGCCATGCGGGTGCCATCGCCGTGATCGTCCATGCCGCCGCGCAGCCCTCGCACGATTGGGCAGCACAGGATCCGGCGACCGACTTCGCGATCAATGCCGGCGGGACGATGAACCTGCTCGAGGCGGCGCGCCGCCATGCGGGCCAGGCCGTGTTCATCTTCTGCTCGACCAACAAGGTCTATGGCGACCTGCCCAATGGTTTGCCCCTAATCGAAGAGGAAACGCGCTGGTCGGTCGATCCCGCCCATCCCTTTGCAGCCGGCATCGACGAGACCATGTCGATCGACCGGAGCACGCACAGCGTGTTCGGCGCGTCGAAGGTGGCTGCCGACGTGATGGTGCAGGAATACGGGCGCTATTTCGGCCTTAAGACCGGCGTCTTTCGCGGCGGCTGCCTGACCGGGCCGAACCATTCCGGCGCGGCACTGCACGGCTTTCTGGCCTATCTGATGAAGTGCGCGGTGACCGGCCAGCCCTATACCGTGCTCGGCTACAAGGGCAAGCAAGTCCGCGACAACATCCACAGCCGCGATCTGCTCGCAGCTTTCCAGGCGTTCTTCGAGAAGCCCCGCGCAGGCGAGGTATACAACATGGGCGGCGGCACCTATGCGAACTGCTCGATGATCGAAGCAATTCGCCTGTGCGAGGAGATTGCAGGACGCCCGATGCAGTGGCGCTACGAGCCGACGAACCGCGTGGGCGACCACATCTGGTATGTATCGGACCTGCGCAAGTTCCGGGCGCACTATCCGGGCTGGCAGCCGCGCACGGATATCCGGTCGACCCTGTGCGAAATCCATGCCGCCATGCGCGAGCGGCATGCGAAGGGACAGGCGGCCTAACGCGCCACGCTTTCCGGGCGCTTGCCCACCAGCTTGAGGTAGAGATCCGGGTCGGTGGCGCCTTCGCTGCCGATGAGCAGCACGCGGCTGTCCTTGTCCAGGCCGAGTGCACGGGCGAGAGCGGGAAACTCCTGCGCGGCGATCAGGCAGGCGATTCCCGCGGCCCCGGATTCGCCCGCGACTACCGGCGGCCGGGTCTCCGCCAGCATGCGCATGGCGCGTGGGGCATAGGCGTCGTCGAGCGTGATGAAATCGTCCGCCCCCGCCTTGAGCACGGTCCAGGCCAGCGGCGATATCTCGCCCGCCGCCAGCCCGGCCATGACCGTGTCGAGATCGCCCGGCGTGGTTGTCGGCCTGCCGGCCACGGCGGAACGATAGCAGCAATCCGCCTTGTCCGGTTCGGCCACTACGAAGCGCGGTCGCCTGTCGCCCCAGCGCAGCCAGAAGGCGGCGCAGAAGGCGGCGGCAAGTCCGCCGACGCCCGCTTGCACGATGGCATGCGTCGGCACGCTTTGCGCTGGCAACTGCGATGCCGCTTCGTCGGCCAATACCATGTAGCCGTGCATTACGTCGCGCGGAATCGCCATGTAACCGTCGTAGGACGTGTCCGAGATCACCTGCCAGCCGTTTGCCGCCGCATCGGCGGCGCAGCGCCGCACCGAGTCGTCGTAGTTGCCGGGGACGCGACGCACCTCGGCGCCATAGCGCGCGATCGCCTGCTCGCGCCCCTTGCTGACATGCTCGTGGATGTAGATGACGGCTCGGCAACCCAGGACTTGGGCGCCCCAGGCGACCGCCCGGCCATGATTGCCGTCCGTGGCGCTGGTGACGACGATGTCGCGCGTCGCTTCGCGGAACTTGCCGGCGGCAATATCGGCGACGGTCGCGTCCGTCGCGCCGGTGCGCTTGGCGATAATGCCGCGCAGGAAGCGAAGCACGGCGTAGGGCGCGCCCATCGCCTTGAAACTCAAGAGCCCGAAACGGTGCGCTTCGTCCTTGTACCAGATTCGCGCAACGCCGAGTCGGCTTGCCGCCTGCGAAAGGTCGAGCAGCGGCGTAGCCTTGTAGCCCGGCCATGCCATGAGGTCGCGCCGCGCCGCCTCCATGCCCGCGCGGTCGAGGACGGCGGCTTCGTCCTTGCCATAGGGACGTGCGGCATTGGCTTGCGGATTATGAAAGTGGCGGGGTTCGGTCACGACACTGCCCTATTTCTTGGCGATGCCCCAGAGCGCCATCACAGGCAAAGGGGGCGGATCGGTGATGGCCGTGTGGCGGTAGGCGATAGGCAGACGGAATTGCGCGAGCGGAACATAGGCCGCGATCTCGGCCGCGCGCGCCTCGATCTTCGCCGTCCCCTCGGCCGAGGGTGCTTCCAACCATTCCTGCCGCAGCCGCTCCAGCGCGTCGTCCTTGGGCCACCCGATCCAGGCCTTCTCGCCATCCGCCCGCAGCGCCTCGTTCCAGGCCGGCGACGCGAGATCGAGGACGGGCCACCGAGTTACGAAGGCGCTCCAGCCGCCGCTCTCGGCCGGTGCCTGCGATTGGCGCCGGCGCACCAAGTCTGGCCACAGCATGTCGTTCACCGCTACTGTGAAGCCGACGCGCCGCATCTGCTCGGCGGCAGCGCGGGCCAGCGCGTCGACGATCGGCTGGTCGTGCGCGGTCAGGAATATGACCGGCTTGCCGTCATAGCCGGCATCGCGCAACAGGCGGCGCGCGGCGGCGCGGCGCTCCTCGATCGGGCGTGGGTCTGCGCGCGTCGGCGGTCCACCCGGCAGGCCGCAAGGGAACAGTGTGGCGCAGACCCGTGAATCGCTGACCGGCGGACCCAGCGCGGCAACCATCGCCTGATGGTCGATCGCCAGCGCCGCTGCCTGGCGCAGGCGCTGGTCGTCGAATGGCGCGGTGCGGTGGTTCAGGCGCAGCAACCCGACCTCGCCAAACGCGTCGACCGGCTGGATCGTCACGTCGGGGTTGTCGTCGAGCCTGGGCAGCGCCTCGGCCGTTGGCGTGCGCCAGTACTGAACGACCCCGGCATAAAGCTCGAAGGTGGCAATGGCAACGCCTGGGATGTACATCCACTCTACGCGGTCGACCAGCGCCTGCTTGCCGCCGGCGAACAAGCTGAGCGGTTCGGGTCGCGGCCGATAGGCGGCATTGCGCTCGTAGATCCTAAGGAAATGGCCTCCGACCTTGTCGGGGGCGAAACGGAAAGGGCCCGAGCCGATCGCATCCTCGATGGCGCGATCCGGCGGCTGGCTTGCCAGCCGCGCCGGCATCATGAAGGGTACAGCGCCCATCGGCTTGGCGAGCGCCTCCGCAAGAGGGAAGCGCGCGCTCAGCCCAACGACAATCGTCCGATCGTCCTCGGCCTCCATCGACCGCAGTCGCGCCAGAAGATCCTGGCCCAGCCGGTCACGCGCGGCCCAGCGCCGGATCGAGGCGATGCAGTCTGCCGCGGTGACGGGAGTGCCGTCATGCCAGCGCAGATCGTCGCGTAGCGCAATGCGATGCGCCAGCCCGTCCGCACTGATCGCGTGCCGCTCGGCCATCTGCGGTTGCGGCCGCAATGCAGCGTCGAGCGCAAACAGCGTGTCGTAGACCATGTAGGCGTGGTCAAGCGTGGCGTAGCTGGGTGAAACGACCGGATCGAGGCTCAGCAGCGGGCCTTGCGGTATCACGCGCAGCAGGCTCGGCTCGGCGGCTCGGGCCGTAGATGCCAGCACGGAACACAGGGCGAGGATCACGAAGCGCCTTCGCATGACGGCATTTAGCCCGGATGGCCCGCACACCGCCAGCCTCGTTGCGCCTGGCAGGCGTTCTGGACGATAGTGGCACCTTCATTCCAGAGGGGAATAGCGTGACCTTCGACCTGATCCTGAAAGGCGGCCGGGTGGTCGACCCGAGCCAAAATCTCGATAGCGTGACGGACGTAGCCTTCGCCGACGGCAAGGTCGCACAGATCGGCGGCGGACTTGCCGGCGCCAAGGCGGTGCGGTACGTGAAGGGCCGCATCGTCACACCCGGGCTGATCGATATCCACACGCATGTCTATTGGGGCGGTACGTCGCTGGGCATCGACCCGGTGGCGCTGGCCAAGCGCAGCGCCGTGACGACGGTGATCGACGCGGGGTCGGCGGGCGCCGGCAACTTCCACGGCTTCCGCAAGCACATCATCGAGCCGAGCCCGATCCGCATCCTGGCTTACCTGAACATCTCCTATCCCGGCATCTTCGCCTTCTCGAAGCCGGTGATGGTGGGCGAATCGACCGATGTACGCCTGCTGGATCCAAACGAATGCGTGCGCGTCGCGCGCGAGAACGACGACCTCGTCGTGGGGATCAAGGTGCGGGTAGGCGGCACGGCCAGCGGCCCGGCCGGCGCCACCCCGCTCTATATCGCCCTCGACGCGGCCGATGCGGCCGGCATGCCGATGATGGCGCATCTCGACAAGCTGCCGC
>CAYMTM010000060.1:0-21097 GCA_964393375.1 uncultured Rhodospirillaceae bacterium | reverse complement strand
CGTAGGCCATGTTGTCGTAGACCGACATGTGCGGGTAGAGCGCGTAGTTCTGGAATACCATGGCGATATCGCGGTCCTTGGGCTCGCGCTCGTTGACCCGCGCGCCGTCGATGGCGAT
Organism: uncultured Rhodospirillaceae bacterium; assembly: GCA_964393375.1. Taxonomy (GTDB): domain Bacteria; phylum Pseudomonadota; class Alphaproteobacteria; order JAEULC01; family JAEULC01; genus JAEULC01. Next base: position 20,979 of record CAYMTM010000060.1, on the reverse strand, counting down.
CGTGCCCTCGCTCACCGTCTCGAGGCCCGCGACCATCCGCAGCAGCGTCGACTTGCCGCAGCCGGAGGGGCCGACGATCACCACCAGCTCGCCGTCGGCGATCTTCAGGTCCACGCCGTGGATGACCTTGGTGGCGCCGAAGCTCTTGCGCACGCCCTTCAGCTCGACTTCGGCCATCGGCATCCCCCGCCGGCGGTCGACCGGGTCATTTCTCGGTCTCCACCAGGCCCTTGACGAAAAGCTTCTGCATGACGAACACGACGAAAACCGGCGGCAGCATCGCCAGCATGGTGGTCGCCATGACGATATGCCAGTCGGTGTTGGCGTCCGACGTGACGATCATCCGCCGGATGCCGTAGACGATCGTGTCCATGGACGAATCGGTCGTGATCAGCAGCGGCCACAGATACTGGTTCCAGCCGTAGATGAACAGGATCACGAACAGGGCGGCGATATTGGTCAGCGACAGCGGCAGCACGATGTCGCGGAAGAACTTCATCGGCCCGGCGCCGTCGATCTTCGCGGCCTCCACGAGCTCGTCGGGAATGGTCATGAAGAACTGGCGGAACAGCAGCGTGGCGGTCGCCGAGGCGATCAGCGGGATGGTCAGGCCCGCATAGGTGTTGAGCATGCCGAGGTCGGCCACCACCTTGTAGGTGGGGTAGATGCGCACCTCCACCGGCAGCATCAGCGTGACGAAGATCGTCCAGAAGAAGAACATCCGCAGCGGGAAGCGGAAGAAGACGACGGCATAGGCCGAGACGATCGAGATGGCGATCTTGCCGATCGCGATCACCAGCGCCATCACCAGGCTGTTGCCCATCATCTGCAGGACCGGCGTCGACTTGATCTGCTTGGTGCCGGTGAACAGCGCGTCGGCATAGTGGGTGAAGCCCATGGTGCCGGGCAGCAAGCCCATCGTGCCGTTGACGATCTCGGCCGGCTCGTGGGTCGAGGCGATCAGGGTCAGATAGACCGGAAACGCCACGACCGCGATCCCCAGCCAAAGGATCGCGTGGGCGAGGAACGTCGCGAAGGGGCGCTGCTCGACCATCACGCCGCCCCGCGCATCAGTAGTGCACCTTGCGCTCGATATACTTGAACTGGATCGCGGTCAGCGCGATCACCAGCGCCATCAGGATCGCCGACTGCGCCGCCGATCCGCCCAGATCGCCGCCCAGCCTGCCGTCCTGGAACACCTTGTAGACCATGGTCTCGGTCGCCTTGGCCGGACCGCCGTGGGTGACCGCGTCGATGATGCCGAAGGTGTCGAAGAACACGTAGACGACGTTGACCACCAGCAGAAAAAACGCGGTCGGCGACAGCAGCGGGAAGACCACGGTCCAGAACCGCCGGCGCGGGCCCGCGCCGTCGATCGCCGCGGCCTCGATCAGGGATTTCGGGATCGACTGCAGCCCCGCGAGGAAGAACAGGAAATTGTAGCTGATCTGCTTCCACGCCGCGGCCATGATCACGAGTACGAGCGCGTGCGTGCCGTTGAGCACCGGGTTCCAGTCCAGGCCCCAGCCGCGCAGCACCTGGGCGAGAATGCCGAGCGAGGGCTGGAACATGAAGAGCCACAGCACGCCCGCGACCGCCGGCGCCACGGCATAGGGCCACATCAGCAGCGTCTTGTAAGCGCCGGCGCCCTTGATCTGCTTGTCCGCCATGACGGCCAGCAGCAGCGCCAGCCCGAGGGAAATCGCGGCGACCGCGATGCTGAACACGGCCGTCACGCCGATGGCGTTGTAGTAGGACTTGTCCTTGAACAGGACCTCGTAGTTCTCGAACCACACGAACTCGGTCGTCGTGCCGAACGCGTCCTGGATCAGGAAGGACTGCCAGACGGTCTGCCAGGCGGGCCAGTAGAAGAAGACCGCCGTGATCGCGATCTGCGGCGCGATCAACAACAGCGGCAGCAGCTTGCCTTCGAAGACGACCTTGCGCATCGGGCGGGGCGGCCGCCCGCGGTTCGCCTCACCCGCGGGCGGCCGGCATCGCTTCGCGTCAGCGCACCGTGCGTTCGAACTGGCGCAGCATCGCGTTGCCGCGGTCGACCGCCGCGTCCAGCGCCGCCTTGGGCGCCTTCGTCCCGGCAAGCGCGGCCTCGATCTCCTCCGCCCATACGTCGCGCATCTGCACCATGTTGCCGAAGCGCAGGCCGCGCGAATTCTCGGTCGGCGGCTTGTTGTTGAGTTCGAGCAGCGGCGTCTCGCGGTCCGGGTTCTCCTTGTAGAAGCCCGAGGCCTTGACCTTCTCGTAGGCCGCCTTGGTGATCGGCAGGTAGCCCGATTCCACGTGCAGCCAGACCTGGCGGTCGGTGTCGCTGAGGAAGGTGAAGAACTTGGCCACGCCCCTGTACTCGTCGGGCTTCTTGCCGCCCATCACCCACAGGCTGGCGCCGCCGATGATCGAGTTCTGCGGCGCGCCCGGGACGTCCGGGTAGTAGGGCATCGGCGCCGAGCCGAACGCGAACTTCGCGTTCGCCTTCACGTTGCCGTAGAAGGCCGAGGAGGTCAGGAAGATCGGGCACTCGCCCGCGGTGAAGCGCCCCTCGCCGCCGTTCATCCGCCCCGCGTAGTCGTAGGTCTTGTCCTTCTGCAGCCCGGCCAGATCGGTCAGCAGCCGGACATGCAGCGGCGAGTTGATCTTGAGCTCGGTGTCGAACCCGTCCAATCCGTTGGCCTTGGTGCCGATCGGCACGTTGTGCCAGGCGCTGAACTGCTCGATCAGCAGCCAGGTCACCCAGGCGTTCGACACGCCGCAGGTCGCATAGCCGGCGGCCTTGAGCTTCTTGGCGTGCTCGAACACTTCGGGCCAGGTCTTGGGCGGCTTGTTGGGATCCAGGCCCGCCTTCTGGAAGGCGTCCTTGTTGTACCACATCACCGCCGACGAACTGTTGAACGGGAAGGACAGCATCTCGCCCTTGGCGGTCGAGTAGTAGCCGGTGATGGCGGGCAGGTAGGCGTTCGGGTCGAACTTCTCGCCGGCCTCCTTCATCAACTCCTGCACCGGCTTGATCGCGCCCTTGGCGGCCATCATGGTCGCGGTGCCGACCTCGAACACCTGCATGATATGGGGGGCGTTGCCGGCGCGGAAGGCGGCGATGCCGGCGTTCATCGTGTCGGCATAGCTTCCCTTGAAGGTCGGGACGACCTTGTAGTCCTTTTGCGCCGCGTTGAAGTCGGCGGCCAGCTTCTCGATCACGGCGTTGTTGGCGCCGGTCATGGCGTGCCACCATTGGATCTCGATCTGCGCGTTGGCGGGCAGGGCGAGCGCGGCCCACCCGCCGGCGGCCAGCGCCCCGGCGCCGGCGATACGGAACATCGCTTTCATCGGAGTCCTTCTCCCTCCCGATTGCCTGACGGCGTTGCGACCTGCTTATTCCAGCGGTCGGCCGCAGGTCTGTGTAGGAATGATGACGGTTTTGTTGCGAGACGGCCAGTGGAATTCGCTTTCCACGGACGGACGAGGGCGTCACACGATTGCGAGAACGCGATCGGGGCAGTCCGTGAAAACGGCATCCACGCCCCAGTCGATGAGTTCCTTGGCCCGCGCCGGATCGTTAACCGTGTAGCAGCGTACCGCGTAGCCCGCCTTCTTGAGCTTGGCCAGCTTGGCCGGCGTCAGGTACTTGTGGTTGCAGTGCAGCGCGGTGCAGCCCAGGCGTTTCAGACGCCGGCGCCAGTCGACCGGCACGCGTTCGGCGAGGTAGGCGCGCGGCAAATCGGGCGCGGCGGCGCGCGCCATGTCCAGGGCCCGCGGGGAGAAGCTCGACAGCACGGGCGGCGGCAGGCCGCGCGGCCACAGCCTGGCCGTCAGCGCCGCCACCGCAGCCCCCGTCTTGGCGGCGCGTCCCAGGCAGGGCTTGATCTCGATCTGCGGGAACAGGCCGCGCTCGGCCCACAGCGCCAGCCCCTCCTCCAAGGTGGGAACGCGCTCGCCGGCAAAGCGCGGCGCGAACCACGCTCCGGCATCGAGCGCGCGAATCGCCTTCAGGTCGAAGCGTTTCACGGCCCCCTTGCCCGAGGTGGTGCGGTCCAACCGGTCGTCGTGGATCAGCACGACCTTGCCGTCGCGCGTCAGCTTGGCGTCGCACTCGATCGCCTGCGCGTGCTGGTCGGCGGCCAGGGCGAAGGCGGCCAGCGTGTTCTCCGGCGCATAGAGCGAAGCGCCGCGATGGGCGATGACGCGGATGCGGGACAGGTCTTGCATGGCCTGGGCGGGGCGGTTCGTGGGCGAAGCGGGGCGGACGCTAGCGCGCGTCCGGACCCGCAGGCAAGCGGTCGGACCGCCGCCGCGGAGAACCCTCGTGCCCCGGCCGCCGAACCCGCTATAATTCCTTCCGATTCCGCCGAGCAACGCGGCCTGAAGGGGGAGGTGCCGGGGCCGCTGCTTCCGGCATGCCGGGGGGCAGGCCGAAAGCCCAAGCGACTGGAACCGCAGCAATGGCCGACCGCGTGAACATTACCGATCTACCCGGCCGCCGCCGGCCGGATCCCCAGCTTGTCGCCACTCTGCCGCCGCCCTTGCGGGCGCCCGGTCAGCGGCCGCCCGATACCCTGGCGGAGGCGGGCGCGGCCGCAGCCCGCACGCCGGTCGAGCCAGGGCTCCTCGAAGCGCTCGGCGAGCGGACCGTGGGTGTGTTGCTTTCCGGCCCGGTGCTGGCCGCCATCTGGGTCGGCGTCTGCGCCGCCTATTTCTTCGGCTATCTCGGCTGGGGCCACGTCATGTCGCTGCTGCCGCACGAGATCGGCGGCTTCCTGGCTGGCTCGGCGATGCCGCTGGCGCTGCTGTGGCTCGCGGGGTCGTATCGCCGGCGGATGCGCGAAGTGGCGCGCGTGACCGAGGGGTTGCGCCAGCAGCTGGAACTGCTGACCTACGCCAACCCGGACGCCGAGCGCCGGATCGGGACCATCACCGAATCGCTGCGCCAGCAGGCCGAGGAGCTGGTGGCGGCGTCGGAGGCGGCGGCCGAGCGCGTGGGGTCGATCGGCGGCCTGTTCCAGCAGCACACCAGCGGGCTGGCGCAGGTCAGCGACCACGCCGCCAAGCAGGCGCGGTTCGTGCGCGAGACCCTGCAGCAGCAGGTCGACCGCATGGCCGAGCTCTACGAGCGGATCAAGACCCAGAGCGCGGAGCTCGAGGCGGCGCTGCGCCAGCAATCGGCGGACCTGTCGGCCGCCTCGGAGCGCGCGGCCGAGCGCACCCGCGAGCTTGGCGCCAGCATGCGCGAGCAGACCCAGGAACTGTCGGGGGCGACCGAGCGCGCGGGGCGGCAGGCGGAAACGGTCAAGCTGACGTTCCAGAGCTATTCGCAGGACCTCGACGCGCTGGCCGAGCGCGTGGCGGCGCAGGCCCAGGCGATCTCGGCAACCATCGCCAAGCAGAACGACGACGTCTCGGCGCTGCTGCGCCAGCGCACCGAGGACCTGAACGAGCAGCTCCAGCAGCGCGCCGAGGGCTTGGCGGCCAACCTGCGGCATCAGGCCAGCGACCTGGGCAGTATCCTGCGCGACCAGCAGCAGGACCTGGGCGCGGCGGCCGACCGGGTGGGCGCGCTCGTCAGCGAGATGCAAAGCGCGATGCGCCAGCGCCTTGACCAGATCGTCGGTGCGGGCGACCAGGCGCTGGGCGCGGTGCGCAAGGCGGGCGACGGGTTCCAGGCCAGCGCCCTGGCGCTCAGCCAGGCGACCGAACGCATGCTCGACCAGATCGAGGCCGCGGGCGCCACCTTGCGCCGGCGCGCCGAGGACCTGCGCCAGTCCGCCGACGACGCCACCGCCGGCGTCGGCGACGCCGCCACCGAACTGGCCGACAAGATCGAGGGCGCGGCGCGCGCGGCGGCGAAGGCCGCCTCGCGGCTGAAGGACGAGAGCGAGCTGCTGCACCGGCAGTTCGAGGACATGGAAGCGGCCGGGCGCGATACGGCCGAGCGCGTGGGCGCGGCCTTCGCCGACGCCGATACGGCGATGCGCCAGCGCGCCGCCGCCATGGTCGGCGAGGCGTCGGCCGCCGCCAACCGCATCTACGCCGCCTTCGACACGGTGCACGAGGACGTCCGCACGCGCGTGGGCGACGTGGTCGAGATCGCCACCGGCTCGGCCGAGCGGATCGGCGAGCAGTTCGGCGCCGCCGGCGCGGCGATCAAGCTGCAGATCGACCAGGTGCTGGGCCTCAGCGCCGATGCCAGCCAGCGCATCACCGTGCGCTTCCAGGAGGCGGTCGAAGGCCTGGGCGAGCGCGCCCTGGCGCATGCCAGCGCGCTGGAGGTCGCCGAAGGACGGATCGCCGGCAAAGCGGCCGAGGCGGCGGCCGAAGTCAAGCGATCGACCGAGGCGATCGCCGCAAGCGCCGAGGCGGCGGCGGCGGTCATCGCCGCCAGCTTCGAGCGCGCGGACGAATCGGCGCGGCAGCGCATCCAGGCCCAGGCCGGCGCGATCGCCGAGACCGAGCAGCGCATCGCCGAGCGCGCGGCCGCGATCGCGGCGGAGGTCGGGCGCGCGACCGCGGCGATGACTGGCAGCGCCGACGAGGCGGCGTCGGCGATCGCCGCCAGCTTCGCCCGGGCCGAGGAGGCGGTCGGCGAGCGCGTCCAGGCCCAGATCGCGGCCGCCGCCGAGGCGCAGTCGCGCATCGCGGAGCGGGCGACGGAGGCCGTCGGCGAGGTCCGCCGCGCCGGCGAGGCGATGGCGGGCGTCGCAACCGAGGCGGCGGCGGCGGTGTCCGCAAGCTTCGCGCGCGCCGATCAGGAGCTGCGCCAGCGCGTCGAAGCGCAGGCCGGTGCCATTTCCGAGGCCCAGGCAGCGTTGGCGCGGAAGTCGGCGGAGTTCGCCGCCGAAGCCAAGCAGACCGGCGAGAGCATGGTCGCCGATGCGGCCGCGGCCGCGGCGCGCATCGCCGCCAGCTTCGCCCGCGCGGACGACGACATGCGCCAGCGGGTCCAGGCCCATGCCGGTGCGATCGCCGCCGCCGAGCAGCTGATCGCCGCCAAGGCGGCCGAGGTTGCCGCCCAGCTCAAGCGCGCCGGCGAGCAGATGACCGACGACGCGGCCACGGCCGCGTCCATGATGGCGGCCAGCTTCGCCAAGGCCGACGAGGATCTGCGCCAGCGCGCCGACGACCTGACCGTGGCGCTCGACCGCTCGGCCGACCGCTGGTCGTCGGGCTTCGCCGCCGCCGGCGCCGAGTTGCAGCGCCAATCCGGCGCGCTGGAACAGCAGGGTCAGGCGGCGGCGCGCCGCGTCGCCGACAGCTTTGCCGGCGCTGTCGACCTGGTGCGCCGCCACGCCGAGGATTCGGTGGCGCTGTCGCTCGAAACCCGCGACCGCATGGTGCGCAACCTGGCCTCGGCGGGCGACGAGTTTCGCCGTCGCGCCGAGGAGATCGTCCAGATCACCGAAACGGCCGGCCAGCGCATGGCCAGGAGCCTGGCCGGCGCGGGCGACCAGGTGCAGCAGCGCGCAGCCGCGCTGGCGGGCGAGGCCGAGGCGGCCGCCCAGCGCATCGCCCAGACCTTCGCCGCGGCCGAGGACGGCATGCGCCTGCACGCCGAGAACGTCGTCTCGACCGCGAGCGAGGCCGGCGAGCGCATGCTGGCGGCTTTTGCCGCCAACGGCCAGGCCATCCGCCTGGAGGCGGAATCGATGGTGGGTGCGGCCAACGCCGCCGCCATGCGGGTGGCCGCCACTTTCACCAGCAGCGGCGAGGCCCTGCAACAGCACGCCGAGGACATGGCCAGCGCGACGGGCGACCTGGTGAAGCGGGTCAATGCCGCGCTGGAGGACGGCGGCGAGGCATTCCGTCGCCGCGCCGAGGACATGGTCGTGATCACGACGGACGCGGCCAGCCGCCTGAACGTTGCGCTCGAGACCGGGGCCGAGGACATCCGCCGGCGGACCGGGGAGATCGTGATCGCCAGCGCCGCCGCGGCCGACAGCGTGACCGGGCGCTTCGCCGAGGCCGCCAGCGCCGTAGTCGGCAAGGCGCGCGAGATGGAGACGCGCGTCGACGAGGCGGCGCAGCGCGCGGTCGGCCGGTTCGCTGCCGCAACGGATGCGGTCACCGGCCAGGCGCGCGAGGCCGAAACCCGCGTGAGCGACGCCGCCCAGCGTGCGGCCGCCAAGGTCGGCGAGGCCGCCGGCGCCATCATGGGCCAGGCCGAGGCGGTCGAGGCGCGCTTCGACCTGGCGGCGCGGCAGTCGATCGCCCGCATCGCCGACAGCGCCGAGGCGATCGTGGACCGGACCGTGGCGCTGGAGCAGCGCGTGGCCGAGTCGGCCGGCGCCCTGGTCCAGAAATTCGTCGATACCACCGGCGCGATCGACGGTCACACCCAGGCGCTGGAGCAGCGCGTCGACGATGCGGCGACCCGCGTCGCGACGCGGTTCGTCGAGACCAGCGGCGAGATTCGCAACGCCGCCAACGCCATGCTGGAACAGGCCTCGACGGCCGCCAACCGGGTGATCACCGCCTTCGCCAAGGGAAGCGAGGACATCCGCCGCCACGGCGATTCGGCGGCGGCCGGCGCCGAGGCCACCGTCGCGCGCATGACCGACACGATCACGACCAGCGCCGAGGAGATGCGGCGGCGGACCGAGGCGCTGGCCCAGGAGGCCGCCGCCGCGGTGCAGCGCATCGGCGAGTCCTTCGCCGCCGGCAGCGCCGACATCCGTCGCCAGAACGAGCTGACCGTGGCCGACGGCGAACGGGCGGCGGGGCAGTGGCGCCAGGCGATGGCGTCGAGCGCGGAGGAGATCCGCTCAACCGCCGAGCTTCTCGCCAGCCGGATATCCGGAGCGGCCGAGCGCATCGTCACCGACGCGGCCGGGGCCGCCGCGCTGATCGCCGCCAATTTCCAGCAGACCAACGACGAGATGCGGCGCGGCGCCGACGAAATGGCGGCCGCCATCACCGCTGTCGCCCAGCGCCTGACCGGCGAGTTCAGCCGGGTCGGCGCCACGATGTCGGAGAACACCCAGGCGCTGGCCGACGAGTCGGTGGCGGCGGCGGGACGCATCGCGGCCGGCTTCGCCGAACAGGCCCAGCGCCTGCGCGCCGAGGCCGATGCGCTGGTTGGCGTGTCGGGCAAGGCGGCGGCCGAGATCGGCGATCTCGGCACCGCGCTCGGCCGGCACATCGCCGTTCTGTCGGCGGCGTCCGACCGCGCCACCGCCAAGGTCGCCAGCGCCGGCGAGAACCTGCGCGCGCAATCCAGCATTCTGGTCGACGCGGCCGAGCAGGCCGCGCAGCGCTCGGTGCTAATCGGCGAATCGGTGCGCGAATACGCCCGCGACCTGACCACGGTCACCGACCGCGCCCAGGCGAGCGTGCAGGAGCTCAAGGAAAGCTTCGTCGACAGCCGCGTCAAGCTGGACGACACCGCGACGCGCGCCACCGCGCAGGCGCGCGCCATCGCCGACGCGCTGGAGCGCCAAGCCGCCGCACTGACCGGCGCCGCCGACACGGCTGCGCTGCGCGCCGCCGAGGTGCGCGACAGCCTGCGGCTGGAATCCGAGTCGATCCTCGGCATCAGCGAGCGCGCGCATGGACGCACGGCGGATTTGCGCGGCGAATTGCAGCGGCTGGGCGAGGACATCCTGGCGACCACCGACCGCGTCGCCGCCAAGGGACGCGAGATCGCCGAATCCTATCGCGCGCACACGCACACGCTGTTCGAACGCTCGGAGCAGCTGCTCGACCGCATCGAGGGGGCGGGCGCATCGCTCGGCAAGCAGTCGGAGACGCTGATCGCGGCGACCGACGTGGCGACCGCCCGCGTGCGCACGGCGATCGAGGAGCTGGATCGCCGCGGCGTCGATCTGGAGCAGCGCACCGAGGCGGCGCTGGAGCGGGTGCGCGAGCTGGGCCGGGCGCTGAACGCGGAGGCGCAGGGCATCACCGCGGCGGCCGACGCGGCCTCGACCCAGATGTCCGACGCGGGCGACGCGCTGCGCACGCGCGGTCGCGAGCTGGCCGACGCCTATGGCCAGGCCGCCGCGCGGCTGCGCCAGCTCTCCGACAGCTTTGCGGGCCAGGCGGTCGCGCTGGCCGAGTCGACCGAACGCACCGCCGAGCGCGTCGGCCAGATCGACCGCGCGGTGCGCGACCAGGCGACCACGATGATCAAGGCCGCCGAGCAGGCGGTCGAGCACGCCGGCCGCGCGACCGAGGCCTTCCGCAACCAGGCCGAGACGCTGAAGCGCTCGAGCGAGCTGGCGCTCAGCCAGATCAACGCGATCGAGGACAAGAAGGCCGAGGCGCGGCGCGACACGTTCCTGCGCTCGGCCACCTACGTGGTGGACAAGCTCAACCAGCTTGCCATCGACCTCAATCGCGTGCTGGAGTCGGACATTCCGCGCAGCGTGTGGAAGGCGTTCTACGACGGCGACAAGACCGCGTTCACCAAGCGGTTGCTCGGCACGCCGGCGATCCGCGACCTGCAGCGCATCCGCGAGAAGTTCGAGACCGACACCGATTTCCGCAGCTACGTGTCGCGCTACGTCAACGAGTTCGAGGCGCTGATCGAGCAGACGCGCAAGTGGGACTACGACAACCTGATCGCCCAGGCGTTCCTCGGCGCCGATATCGGCCGGCTCTACACGCTCCTGTGCCGGGCGCTCGAGCGGCAGGTGAAGTAGCGCAGGCTCAGTCGGCGCCGAAGATCAGGTTCGGCAGCCACAGCACCGCGCCGGGCGCGAAGATCAGGAACAGGGCGACGACGGAAACCGCGATCAGGAACGGCACGGATTCCCGCGTATAGTCGCCGATCGGGCAGCGCAGGATCGAGCAGACGGCATACATGGCCGCACCCACCGGCGGCGTGAAATTGCCGATCGTGACGGTGACGATGAATACCAGCCCGAAATGCACGGGATCGACATTGAGTTCGCGGACCAGCGGCAGGAAGATCGGCGTCAGCATGATGATCAGCACGGAGCCGTCCACGAAGCAGCCCGCCACCAGCAGGAGCGCCACGATCAGCGCCATGACCCCTTCGGCGCTGTCGGTCAGGCCCAGGATCGCGCCGGAGACCACCTCCGGTATACGTTCGAACACGATGCCGTAGCCGAAAATTCCGGAAAGGGCGATGAGGAACATCACGGCGCCGACGTCGATCAGGCTGCCCTCGATGGCCTCCGCGAAGGAAGCGCGCCGAAGCTGCCGGTAGACGAATGCGCCGATGAACACGGCGTAGACCACGGCAAACGCGCCGATCTCCGACGGGGTGAAGACCCCCATCCTCAGACCCAGCAGCAGCAGCACCGGGAACAGGATCGCCCAGAACCCTCCGCGCAGCGCCGCGAACGCCTCGGCGGCCGTGGGGCGCGCTTGGCATTCGGCCCGGTATCCGCGCCGCCGGGCGGTGTAGGAGATGGTCAGCGCGAGCGCCACCCACAGCAGCAGCGCCGGAACGAAACCGGCGGCGAACAGACGCCCGATCGACACCTGCCCGACGGTCCCGTAGAGGATGAAGCCGATCCCGGGCGGGATGATGGGCGTCAGCAACGAGCCGAAGGACAGGACGCCCGCCGCATAGCCCTTGGAGAAGCCGCGCCGCAGCATCTCGTCGCCGAGCACGCGCGTCTGCATCGCGGCGTCGGCGATGCACGAACCCGAGACGCCGCCCATTAGCGCGGCGAGCGCGACCGAAACCTGCGCCAGGCCGCCGCGGAGCCGTCCGGCGATCACCGTTGCGAGGTTCAGCAGTCGCTCCGTGATGCCCGACTTGTTCATGAAGTTGCCGGCCATGACGAACAGCGGCACCGCCAGCAGGGCGAAGTTCTGCGTCTGCGTGACCGGCAGCTGGATCGGGATGGTGAACGGAAGCTCGGGGTGCTGCAGGAAGAACAGCACGCCGGAAATGCCGATCGCGAAGGCGACCGGCATCCCCATCAGCAGGAAGACCAGGAAGGCGCAGGTGACGATCAGCATGCCGCGGACGCCTGGCTCGCGGGGTCAGTCGGCGCCTGGCCGGCGCGTGCGGCCGATTTCGTCTTTGACCTTCAGGATCGTGGTTATCAGCAACAACGCCCCGCCGACGGGCAGGCTCATCGTCACCCAGGAATAGCTGACCTCGGGAATACCCTGGAAGCTCCGCGCGCGGCTGATCCAGGAAAGCCAGGCCCCCGCCCCGATCACATAGACCAGGAACAGCGCGATGATCGCGTAGTTGGCGTGCCGGCACCAGGACTGCAGGCGTTCGGGAAGCAGATTCGTCACGAGGTCGATCGACATCAGGCTGTTGCGACGCCAAGCGATATCCGCGCAAAGGAAACACGCCCAGGCAAAGAATGCGGTGGCGGCGTCATTGGACCAATTGATGGGATGGCCGAAAGTCCGCATCACGCCGCCGAGGAAGATCAACAGGACCATCAGAACGAGCAGCGCGGCGGCAACGAACGCCTCCGCCGCGCATACCCGTTCGTAGACGGCTTTCAGCCACCGCATGTCGTTGCGATTCGCGCGCCCTAGTTCTTGCCGATCTCCTTGTGCACGGTCGCCTTGGCATCCTGGATCTTCAGCGCCTCATAGGCCTTCTCGCCGGCCTTGCGGAAGGCGGCCAAGTCCACGTCCTTGACGATCGTCATGCCGCGGCCCTTGAGCTGCTGCTCGACCTCGGCCTCCAGCTTGAAGATCTGTTTCGAGGTTTCCTCGCCGGCCTTGTCGCATTCCTCGACCAGCGCGGTCTGCAGGTCCTTGGGCAGCGCGTCGAACCACTTCGAACTGATGACCTGAAAGTTGATCAGCATGATGTGCTTCGTCTCGTTGGCAAACTTCAGAACCTCGTAGAAGCGCCCGCCTGGGATGTTGTTGTAGACCAGTTCCACCCCGTCGATCGCCCGCTGCTGCAGGCCCGGATACATCTCGCCGAACGCCATCGCGACCGGTGTGGCGCCCAATGCGCGGATCGATTCCTGCCAGATCGGCGCGGGCGGGGTGCGGATGCGCAGGCCCTTCAGGTCTTCGGGCGTCTTGATCGGCTTGTTGGTGAAGAAATGCCGATAGCCCTGCACCCAGTTGAACGACAGCACCTTGAAGCCGAACTTGGCGGCCAGCTCTTCCTGCCAGTTCACGACGGTCGGCGCCTTGCGCAGCTTGGCGACCTCCTCGAGCGTCTCGGCGAAGTAGGGGCCGTTCATGACCGCGATGCCCGGCACGTAGTTGCCCATGCGCGCGGAATCGGTGTTCTGGCCGATATTGGCGCCCTGGCGGATCTGTTCGAGGATGTCCTCCTCCTTGCCGAGCTGGGCGGAGTGGAACACCTCGATCTTGAGCCGTCCGCCGGTGCGGGCATCGACCGCCTTCGCCCAGGCCAGGAAGCCGTCGTGATAGGGCTCCTTCGGGCCCAGCACGTGGTTGAACTTCAATTGATAGGTCTGTTGCGCCTGCGCTAGCGGCGCAAGGGCCGCCAGCAGGCCAAGCGCCGCACTCACCGCCAGGCCGCGCGCGGCGATTGCACGTAACTCGAACGTCATCGGCTGATCCTCCCGCATTGCTGGTGGCGCGTTCTTGCCCTCCAGCTTGGCCGCTGGTATATCAGATATCGCATATCAGCTGCAAGGATCGCGTTGGCCCATGAAGCTTGTTCGGCCGAAGTCGCTGACCGAGATGGTGGCGGACGAAGTGCGGGCGCGGATCATCGACGGCCGTATCGGCCTGGGGGCGGCGCTTTCGGAGAACGGCCTGGCGGCCGAGCTCGGCATCTCGAAGACGCCCGTCCGCGAGGCGCTGATGCAATTGAGGCAGGAGGGCCTGGTCCAGGTACAGCCCCAGCGGGGCACGTATGTCTTCCGCCTGGAGGCGGAGCAGGTCGCGATGATCAGCGAATTGCGCGACGTGCTGGAGGCGGCGGCGATCAAGGCGGCGTTGGCGCGCAATGCCGAAAAACTGGCCGAGCGCATGGGCCGGCTCTACGCCGAGATGCGCCGGGCCTACGAAGCCGACGACCGCGTGGCCTACCGCAGGCTCGACGGCGAATACCACGAGGCGATCATCGAGCTATCGGGCAATCCCTATATCCACGGCGCCTACCGCCAGATCAGCTTCTGCATCCAGGCCCTGCGCTCGCGCCTGTCGAACGAAGCGCAACTCAACAAATTGTCGGTTGCCGACCATCGCGAGATGTTGCGTCTGGTGAAGGCGCGCGACCTGGCGGGGCTGACGAAGCTGCTGCGCGCCCACATCAACCAGACCAAGCAGTCGTATCTGGACGTGCTTGGCCGGCAGGATTTCCGCAGCGAGCCGGGCGTCGCCGCGCCCCGCCATGGCCGGCCGGCTAGCCCCGCGGTCCGGGCCAGGGCCTGACGGCGAAACCGAGGAAGCGGCGGAACCAGCCGGACTGAACCAGTCCCTTCGCGGCCGCCAGGTCGGGGGCCAGGTAGCGGTCGCGGTCGAGAAACTTCACGTGCCGACGGAGCTCGGCCGTCGCCTGCTGCAACCTGGCGCTGGTCTTGAGCGGCTTGCGGAAATCCGCGCCCTGGGCCGCGCCCATCAGCTCGACCGCCACCACGCCCGCCGTGTTGTCCGCCATCTCGCCGAGGCGGCGCGCGGCGAAGGTCGCCATGCTGACATGGTCCTCCTGGTTGGCCGAGGTGGGCAGGCTGTCGACCGAGGCGGGGTGCGCCAGCGTCTTGTTCTCGGAAGCGAGCGCGGCGGCGGTCACCTGCGCGATCATGAAGCCCGAGTTGAGTCCCGGCGCCGCCACCAGGAAGGCGGGCAAGGCGCTCAGGTTGGCGTCGACCAGCAGCGCGATGCGGCGCTCGCAGATCGCGCCGATCTCGGCAATGGCGGTAGCGAGCGCGTCGGCCGCCATCGCCACCGGCTGGGCATGGAAATTGCCGCCCGACAGGATCTCGCCCTGGCGTGGGAAGACCAGCGGATTGTCCGACACGGCATTCGCCTCGCGCAGGAACACCCCGGCGGCGAATCCCATCACGTCCAGGCAGGCGCCCATCACCTGCGGCTGGCAGCGCAGGCTGTACGGATCCTGCACCCGGTCGCAATCGAGATGCGAGCGGCGGATGGCGCTGCCGCGCACCAGCATCTTCAGCATCCGCGCGACTTCGCCCTGGCCCGGCTGGGCGCGCACCGCATGGATGCGCGGGTCGAACGGCACATCGCTCGCCAGCATGGCGTCGCCGGACAGGGCGCCTGCCGTGATTGCGGCGGCGAACACGTCCTCGGCCGCGAACAGGCCGGCCAAGGCCAGGGCCGTCGAGACCTGGGTGCCGTTGAGCAACGCCAAGCCTTCCTTGGCGGCCAGCGTCAGCGGCCTCAGGCCCGCCCGGCGCAGCGCCGCGGCGGCCGGCATCGTGCGCCCGGCGATGCGCGCTTCGCCCACGCCCAGCAGCGCGGCCGACAGATGCGCCAGCGGTGCCAGGTCGCCCGACGCGCCGACCGAACCCTTGGCGGGGATGCAGGGATAGACGCCGGCGTTCAGCAGCTTGGCCAGGGCGTCGATCACCGCGCGCCGGACGCCGGAATGGCCGCGCGCGAGGCTCGCGATCTTCAGCACCATGACCAGCCGCACCACGCGGTCGGGCAGCAGCGGGCCGGTGCCGATCGCATGCGACAGCACCAGCCGTCGCTGCAGCTCGGAGAGATCGGCGCGCGAGATGCGCTTGCGCGCCAGGATGCCGAACCCGGTGTTGACGCCGTAGACCGCATCGTCGCCCGCGGCAAGGCGGGCGACCGTGGCGGCCGAGGCCGCGACCAGCGGCCATACCCTTGGATCGACGGCCACGCGGACCGGCTGCTCGTAGGCCTCGCGCAGCAGCGCAAGGCTCAGCCGGCCGGGCCGAAGGGTGATCCGGGTCGCCATCGCAGGAGTCTACAGCTTTTCCACGTGCAGTCCGCCGTCGATCGGGAAGGCGGCGCCGGTGGAGAAGGGAATGGCGCCGCTGGCCAGCGTGGCGACCGCGCCGGCGATGTCCCCCGGCTGGCCCCAGCGCGCGATCGGAAACACGCCTTGCGTCATCATCTGATCGTAGCGCTCCCTCGCGGGCGCCGTCATGTCGGTCTGGATGACGCCGGGGCGCACCTCGTAGCAATGGATCCCGTGCTCGGCGAGGCGCAGCGCGAACAGCCTGTTCACCATGATGAGCCCGGCCTTCGAGATGCAGTACTCGCCCCGATTGATCGACGCCTTGACCGCATTCACGGAAGAGATCGTCACGATCGAGCGGTGCGGGTCCTCCGCGGCCCGCGGCTCCTTGACCATGCGTCGGGCGGCCGCCTGGGTCAGGAAGAAGGTGCCCCGCAGGTTGACCCCCAGAATATGGTCGAAGCTCGCGGGTGTGGTGTCGAGCAGATCGCCGCGCAGCTTCACCTGCACGCCCGCGTTATTCACCAGGCAATCGAGCGTGCCGAAATCGGACCAGACCCTGTCCAGGATCGCGGCATGCGATCCGATGTCGGCGATGTCCCCGGCCACGAACTCCGCCCGCCGCCCGAGCGCCTTGACGGCGGCGAGCGTATGGTCCGCGGCGTCGTCGCGCTCCAGGTCTACCACCGCGACGTCGAAGCCGCGCCCGGCCAAGGCCTGGGCGATCGCGGCGCCGATGCCCCGCCTGGCCCCCGTCACCAGGGCGACGGGATTGCGTGCGGCATTGGCCATCTGTGTGGTTCTCCCCCGCGCTGTTGTCCGCCGGCCGGCCGGAGCGGCGGGACGGCCCGCGACTTTGCCCAACGCCCGGATCGGGCGCAACCGCGCCGGCGCGTTTGTTGCTATGCGCGGGGCGACTGGCTAGGGTTCGCCCCAATGGCGGCCGATGCCGCACAAACCTGCAAAGGAGGGTCGGGTCGATGTCGAAGAGTTCAAGGATACTGATGGCTACGGTCGCGGGCGCAGTGCTAGTCGCCGCCTCGGCGGGCCTGGCGATGGCGCAGACCGCGCCCAAGATCGTCGTCGGCATGAGCGGCTGGACCGGCTTCGCGCCGATCACGCTTGCCAGGGAGAAAGGGATTTTCAAGAAGAACGGCATCGATGTGGAAATCAAGAAGATGCCGGCGCAGGCGCGCCACGTCGCCATGGCGGCGGGCGAGGTGCAGGCGATCGCCACCACCGTCGACACCCACATCACCTACGCCGCCGCCAACGTGCCGGTGACGCAGGTGCTGGTGATCGACAGCTCGACCGGCGGCGACGGGGTCATCGTCAAGGACACGATCAAGACTTTCGCTGATCTGAAGGGCAAGACGGTCGGGGTCGACAACCCGGGCGCCGTCTCGTTCTTCTGGTTCAGCTACCTGCTCAAGAAGAATGGGCTGAAGACGTCCGACATGAAGATCACCAATCTGGGCCCGCAGCCGGCGGCAAACGCGTTCGCCGCCGGGCAGGTGGATGCGGCGGTGACGTACGAGCCCTACATGGGCGGTGCGCTGAAGCAGACCCAGGGCGCGCGCATCCTGGTCTCGTCCAATGACACGCCGGGCGTCATCATCGACACGCTGGCGATGCAGCCCGAGTTCATCAAGAAGAACCCGCAGGCGGTGCAGGCCTTCATCCGGTCGTGGTTCGAGGCCCTCGACCTGATCGCCAAGGACCCGGCGGATTCGAACAGGATCATGGGCGCGGACGTGAAGCAGACGGCCGAGGAGTTCGCCAGATCGGCCGCGCTGGTCACCTGGTACACCAAGGTGATGAACGCCAACTACTTCACATACACCCTGCCGGGCTTCATGAAGGAGGCGTCCGACATCCTGCTCGAGGCCGGCGTGATCAAGAAGGTGCCGGACCTGGCGGCGATGGCGGATCCGGCGTTCATCAACTGACGGATATTCCCTGCTCGAGCCTTCGCCCGTGTTCGAGCCGCTGAAGCCGATACCCCCGGGGCTGCGCACCGCCCTGGGGGTGCTGTTCTTCGTCCTGTTCATCGCGGCCTGGGCGGCGGCCACGTTCGGTGGCCTGGTGAAGCCGCTGTTCCTGGCCGATCCGCTGAAGACCCTGCGCGCGGGCGTTACGCTGTTCGTCGAGTTCGGTTTCCTCGCCGACATCGCCGTCACGATCTGGCGGGTCGTCGGCGGCTTCCTCATTGCGGCGGCGGTCGCCGTGCCGCTCGGCATCGCCATGGGCGCGTTCAAGCCGGTCGAGGCGTTCTTCGAGCCCTTCATCTCCTTTGCGCGCTACCTGCCCGCCTCGGCCTTCATTCCGCTGCTGATCCTGTGGGCCGGAATCGGCGAGGCGCAGAAGCTGGCGCTGATCTTCATCGGCAGTTTCTTCCAGATCGTGCTGATGGTGGCGGTGACCGTGGGCGCCACGCGCATGGACCTTGTGGAGGCCGCCTACACGCTGGGCGCCGACCGAAGGGGCATCGTGCGGCGCGTGATCCTGCCGGGCGCGGCGCCGGCGATCGCCGAGACGCTGCGGCTGGTGCTGGGCTGGGCCTGGACCTACGTCATCGTCGCCGAGCTGATCGGCGCCTCCAGCGGCATCGGCCACATGATCATGGACTCCCAGCGCCTGCTCGACACCGGGCAGATGATCTTCGGCATTTTCGTCATCGGCATCATCGGCCTGGTGTCGGACTTCCTGTTCAAGACACTGAACGAGCGCCTGTTTCCCTGGAACTTCGCCCGATGAGCCGGCTGCGGGTGGAGGAAGTCTCCCGGACCTTCCCGGGCTTGCGCAAAGGACCGCCGACGGTGGCGCTGCAGCCGACCGACCTCGAGGTCGCGGACAACGACTTCATCGCGATTCTGGGGCCGTCGGGCTGCGGCAAGTCCACCCTGCTGCGCATCGTCGCCGGCCTCGACCGGCCGAGCGCCGGCCGCGTGCTGCTCGACGGCGCCCCGGTCACGGGGCCGGGGCGGGAGCGTGGCAGGGTGTTCCAGTCCTACACGCTGTTCCCCTGGCTCACGGTGGCTGAGAACATCGCCTTCGGCCCGCGCGAACGTGGCGTGCCCAAGGCGGAGCAGGATGCGCTGGTCGCACGCTATGTCGAGCGCGTAGGGCTCAAAGGCTTCGAGCACCACTACCCCAGGATGCTGTCGGGCGGCATGCAGCAGCGCACGGCGCTGGCCCGCGCGCTCGCCAACGACCCCTCGATCCTCTTGCTCGACGAGCCGTTCGGGGCGCTCGACAACCAGACGCGCGCGCTGATGCAGGAACTGCTGCTCGGCATCTGGGAGGCCGACCGCAAGACCGTGCTGTTCGTCACCCACGACATCGAGGAGGCGATCTTCATGGCCAACCGCGTGGCGGTGATGACCGCCCGGCCCGGCCGCATCAAGACCGATCTGCGGATCGACCTGCCGCACCCCCGGCATTACACGATGAAGACCACGCCCGCATTCGCCGCCTACAAGGCCCGGCTGACCGAGGAGATCCGCGAGGAATCGATCCGTGCCGCGGCGATGGCGCCTTGATTGCGCTTGTCGTCATGCTTTGACAGACTCGCCAATAGGACAATGCCGAAACCGCGCCGGATCCTGAAACTGCCTGGGGATGCGGTGGAAGCTGCAACGACATGACCGACGCCAGCCGCCTGTTCGATCCGCAAACCTACGCCGCCGTGCGCCGGCCGCTGGCGGAAGCCGAGACGCTGCCGGCCGAATGCTATGTGTCGCCGGAATTCCACCGGCGCGAGATCGAGCGCATCTTCCGTCCGCGCTGGCGCTTCGTCGGCCGTGCGGACGAGATCGAACCGCCCGGCGCCTATCGCACGGTCGAGACCTTCGCCGGGCCGGTTCTGGTCGTGCGCGGCCGCGACGGCGTGCTGCGGGCGTTCCTCAATTCCTGCCGGCATCGCGGCGCGCAGTTGCTGGACGGGCAGGGGCAATGCGCTTCGGCCATCGTCTGCCCCTACCACGCCTGGAAGTACGACCTGGACGGCCGCCTGCTCGGCGCGCCGGCGATGGAAAAGACGCAAGGCTTCGACCGCGCGAAGAACGGGCTGATCCCGGCGCGGCTGGAGAGTTGGGGCGGGTTCGTGTTCGTCAACCCGAACCCCGACGCGCCGCCGCTGCTCCAGGCCTGGGGCGACCTGCCCGAGGTGCTCGGGCCCTATCGCTTCGAGGAGATGGTCTGCGTCCGGCGCATCGAGTTCGACGTGGCCTGCAACTGGAAGCTCGTCACCGAGAACGCGATGGAGGAATACCATACCGGCACGGTGCACAAGATCAGCCTCGGTCAGCAGCAGGGCGAGACGGTCGCGACGCGGGGCGAGTGGGATGCGCTCTATATCAAGCAGGACACCACGATCGCGCTGATGACCGGCGAGCGGTCGACGTTTCCCTTCATCGAAGGCCTGCCCGAGAAACATCGGCGCGGTACGTATTTCACGATGATCTACCCCTCGCTGCAGTTTGCCTGTACCCAGGACTGCATGTGGTGGCTCGACTTCCAGCCGGACCGCGCGGAGCGCACCAGGGTTTCGGTCGGATTCTGCTTCCCGCGCACCACCGTCGCGCGGCCTGATTTCCGGGCGATGGTGCAGCGCTACTATCTGCGCTGGGAGACCTCGATCGGCGAGGACAACGCGATCGGCGAGGTCCAGCAAAAGGGCATGCGCGCGCTCGGCCGGCCCGCCGGCCGGCTATCGTGGAAGGAACACCACGTCCACAAACTCGCCAACTGGGTGCTCGACCAGGTACTCGACCGGCCGGCGCCGGCCCGCCAGGCGGCGGAGTAGAACGGTTCAGCTCGCGAGGCGCTTCATCGTCGCGCGGAACGCCGCGGCGATCCGCTCGCGATCGCGGTGCTTTCCGTCCCGCACCACCCATTCGCCGCCGACCATGACATGCTGCACCGGCGAATCGTTGCCGGCAAAAATGTAGGAATCGACCAGCCGGTCGCCCGCGCGCCCGACCAGCAGCGGATGCTCGGCGTCGAGCACCACCAGATCGGCCCGCCTTCCCTGCCCAAGCGCGCCGATGGGGCGTGCACAGGCCTGGGCGCCGCCGAGCAGGGCCCTGGCATGGAGGCCCGCGCCGGTGGCGGCCCCCGCGGCGCCGGCCCATCCCTGCGGCGCCACGTTG
>CAYMTM010000059.1:9004-21107 GCA_964393375.1 uncultured Rhodospirillaceae bacterium | reverse complement strand
AACGCCCTGGGCCAGGTCGAGCGCTGGAGCCAGTTCGCGCGCCGGCAGGGACGCGTGCTGCCGGCGGCGCTGCATGTCGACACCGGCATGAACCGGCTTGGCCTGCCGCCGACGGAGCTCGACACGCTCGCCGCCGAGCCCGACCGGCTGGCGGGGATCGAGCTTCGCCTCGTCATGAGCCACCTTGCCTGTGCGGACGACCCCGGGCATCCGATGAACCGCCGCCAGCTCGACCGCTACCGCGCGGCGCTGGCACGCTTGCCGCACGCACGCACGAGTCTCGCCGCGTCCTCGGGCATCTTCCTGGGTCGCGACTATCACTTCGATCTGGCGCGCCCCGGGGTCGCGCTCTACGGCGCCAATCCGACCCCGTCGGCACCCAATCCGATGACGCAAGCCGTTCGCCTGCAAGGGAAAATCCTGCAGGTCCGTCGCGTTGACAGGGGGGAGACCGTTGGCTATGGTGCCGCGCACCGCTTCACCCGGCCTCGCCGAATCGCAACGGTGGGCGTCGGGTACGCCGACGGCTTCCTGCGCTCGTCGAGCGACCGCGGCAGCGCCGTGCTGGGGGGCGTGGCGGCGCCGATCATGGGACGGGTTTCCATGGACCTAATCACCTTGGACGTAAGCGACGCGCCGGACGATTTGGCGCGTCCCGGCGCCATGGTGGACATGATCGGCCGCAACGGCGCGGGCGAGGGCCGCAGCCTGGAGGACGTCGCCGCCGACGCCGGCACGATCGCCTATGAAATCCTGACCGCGCTGGGGTCGCGCTACGAGCGGCGCTACCTGGGCGGTATCGGCTGAGGGACAGGGCCGCCGTGCATCCCATCAACTTCGTGGCCATGGTAGGCCGCGCCTTCCTGGGCTTCCTTGCCACCGCGGGCCGGCTGGTGCTGTTCGCGGTGGAGGGCGTGTCGCATTTCGTGCGCCCTCGATTCTACCTGCGGCTGGTCGGCCACCAGATGGTCGATATCGGCTACTACTCGCTGCCGGTCGTCGGCATGACCGCGCTGTTCTCGGGCATGGTGCTGGCGCTGCAGAGCTACACCGGCTTCGCCCGCTTCTCGGCCGAGGGCGCGGTAGCCACCGTCGTCGTTCTGTCGATGACCCGCGAGCTCGGGCCGGTGCTCGCGGGCCTGATGGTGGCGGGCCGCATCGGCGCGTCGATGGCGGCCGAGATCGGCACGATGCGCGTGACCGAGCAGATCGACGCGCTGACCACGCTGTCGACGAATCCTTTCAAGTACCTGGTGGCACCGCGCCTGTTCGCGGGCCTGACGATGATGCCGCTCCTGGTGCTGGTCGCCGACATCATCGGCGTTTTCGGCGGCTACGTGGTCTCCGTTTACAAGCTTGAATTCAACGCGCCCAACTACCTGAAGCGCACCTGGGAATTTCTGGAGTTCATGGACGTTTTCTCGGGGCTGGTGAAGGCCTCGGTGTTCGGCTTCCTGGTGACGCTGATGGGCTGCTACCAGGGCTACAACTCCAAGCGCGGCGCGCAGGGCGTCGGCTCGGCCACCACCAACGCCGTGGTGTCGTCCTCGATCCTGATCCTGATCTTCAACTACATCATCACCGAGTTGTTCTTCTCGAAATGAGCGGCGGAGAACAACCGGTGATCCAGCTCCGCGACGTCCACAAGGCGTTCGGGCCGAAGAAGGTGCTGAACGGGGTCGACCTGGACGTCGGCAAGCAGGAATCGGTGGTGATCATCGGCGGGTCGGGCACCGGCAAATCGGTGACGCTGAAGTGCATCCTCGGCCTGCTGCAGCCCGACAGAGGCTCGATCAAGGTCGACGGCGAGGAAGTGACGACCATGTCCGGCCGCGACCGCGACCGCATCAACCGCAAGTTCGGCATGCTGTTCCAGGGCGCGGCGCTGTTCGACAGCCTGAAGGTCTGGGAGAACGTGGCCTTCACCCTGATCCAGGGCCGCGGCATGGGCCGCAAGGAGGCGCGCGCCAAGGCGATCGAGAAGATGGCCCAGGTCGGGCTGGGCCCGGACGTGGCCGAGCGGCTGCCCGCCGAGCTCTCGAGCGGCATGCAGAAGCGCGTCGGCCTGGCGCGCGCCATCGCCGCCGACCCGGAGATCATCTTCTTCGACGAGCCGACCACGGGCCTCGACCCGATCATGAGCGACGTGATCAATGACCTGATCGTCGACTGCGTGCGCGTGGTCGGCTGCAGCGCCCTGTCGATCACCCACGACATGGCGAGCGCGCGCAAGATCGCCAATCGGATCGCCATGCTCTACCAGGGCAAGATCATCTGGGCGGGGCCTGCCGACCAGATCGACCACTCGGGCAGCGACTACGTGGACCAGTTCATCAACGGCCGCGCCGAGGGGCCGATCCAGATGCAGGTGCGTGCGCTGTGAGCGGCACCGCCGCACGCGCGCCGTAGCGGGCCATGGCACGCGCCGCCGCCCGCTACGTCTGCCAGTCCTGCGGCGCCGCCTTTGCGAGATGGAGCGGGCGCTGCGAGGCCTGCGGCCAGTGGAACACGATCGTCGAAGAGGCGCCGCGCGACGCAACCCCGCGGGGGCTGGGGGGCGGCAAGGGCCGCAAGATCGACTTCGTGGCACTGGCCGGCTCAGAGCTGGGGCCGCCGCGCCTGGTGACGGGCATGGCCGAGTTCGACCGCGTGTGCGGCGGCGGGCTGGTGCCCGGCTCGGCCCTGCTGCTCGGCGGCGACCCGGGCATCGGCAAGTCGACCCTGCTGTTGCAGGTCGCCGCCCGCATCGCCGCCATCGGCCGCTGCGTCTACATCTCGGGCGAGGAGGCGATCGACCAGGTACGCATGCGCGCCGCGCGGCTGGGCGTCGGCGGGGCCAAGGTCGACCTGGCGGCAGCGACCTCGATCCGCGACATCGCCGCCAGTCTGGAATCGATCGGCGCGCCGGCCGTCGTGGTGATCGATTCGATTCAGACGATGTATGTCGACACGCTCGATTCGGCGCCCGGCACCGTGGCCCAGGTGCGCGCCAGCGCGCAGGAACTGATCCGCCTGGCCAAGCGCAAGGGCCTGTGCGTGGTGCTGGTGGGCCACGTGACCAAGGAGGGGCTGATCGCTGGCCCCCGCGTCCTGGAGCACATGGTCGACACGGTGCTCTATTTCGAAGGCGAGCGCGGGCACCAGTTCCGCATTCTGCGCGCCGTCAAGAACCGATTCGGGCCGACCGACGAAATCGGGGTGTTCGAGATGGGCGACCGGGGTCTGGCGGAGGTCGCCAACCCGTCGCAATTGTTCCTGGCCGACCGTCATGCCGAGGTGGCGGGCGCCGCGGTGTTCGCGGGGATCGAGGGCACGCGGCCGCTTCTGGTGGAGATTCAGGCCCTGGTGGCGCCTTCCCCCCTTGGCACGCCGCGGCGCGCCGTGGTCGGCTGGGATTCCGCGCGCCTGGCCCAGGTCCTTGCCGTGCTGGAAGCGCGTGGCGGCCTTGCTTTCGCCGGCAATGAGGTATACCTGAACGTCGCCGGGGGCTTGCGAATCGCCGAGCCTGCGGCGGATCTCGCGGTGGCCGCGGCGCTCGTCTCCTCCCTGACCGAACGCGCAATGCCGCGCGCGACGGTGGTGTTCGGCGAGATCGGCCTTTCCGGCGAGATTCGCCCGGTCGGACACGTCGAAACCCGATTGAAGGAGGCCGCGAAGTTGGGATTCGCCGAAGCCTGGGTCCCGCGACGCCGTGCCGCCGGCCAGTCCGCAAGACCGGCGCCCACCGAGCCGGCCCTGGCGGTCCGCGAACTGGAGCATGTCGGCGACCTGGTGGCTGCCTTCCGCGACCAGGCGCCGGCCGCCCAATGGGCCCCTGCGCGCCGCAACGCGGCCCCGGGGCGCGGCTAGAGGACCCCGCGCGGGTATGGACAGCCTTCCGGTCAACGCCGTCGACCTGATCGTCGCCGCGATCGTGGTGATCTCCGGCCTGCTGGCTTTCGCGCGCGGGCTGGTGCGCGAGGTGCTGTCGATCATCGGCTGGGTCGGCGCCGCGATCATCACGGTCTTCAGCGTCGAGTATGTCTCTCCCTATTTCGTGCCGATTCTCGGTACCGACAAGTTCGTCCTCAATGTCGTCACCGGGACGCTGATTTTCGTCGTCACGCTGATCGTGCTGTCGCTTGCAAGCTTCAGCATCGCCCGCCAAGTAAAGGACAGCCAGTTGAGCGCGCTCGACCGGTCGCTGGGCTTTGTCTTCGGGCTGTTGCGCGGCGGCGCCCTGGTCTGCCTGGCCTACCTGGCGCTGGTATGGGCGGTACCCGACCAGCAGCAGCATCCGCGCGTCGTGCAGGAGGCGCGCTGCCTGCCGCTGGTGCAGGCCGGCGTGGCGGCGCTGCTCCAACTGATGCCGGAACGCGTGCGCGGCAGCACGATACGCAAGGCCGACGAGATCCGCCGCAGCGCCGAGACCGAGGCGCAGCGCGCCGCCCAACGGGCGATGGAGACGCTGATCGCGCCGCAACCCCGGGCGCAGGCCCCGCGCGAGATGCCGGGGTACGGCGCGAAGGAACGGCAGGACATGGAACGCCTGATCCAAGGCACCAAGGGCAGCCAGCAATGATGAAACCGAAGCGAACCCGACCTTCGCCGGCCGCCGCGAGCTTCGCCATCGGCCTGGACGACGACAAGCCGCACGAGGAATGCGGTCTGTTCGGCATCCACAACAGCGTCGACGCCGCCGCCCACAGCGCGCTCGGCCTGCACGCGCTGCAACATCGCGGCCAGGAGGCGGCGGGCATCGTCAGCTACGACGGCGAGCGCTTCCACAACGAGCGCGAGCTGGGCCTTGTGGGCGACATTTTCGGCGACCCCGAGGTGATCAAGCGTCTGAAGGGTTCCTCGGCCGTCGGCCATGTGCGCTATTCGACCACCGGCGAGACGATCAAGCGCAACATCCAGCCGCTGTTCGCCGAGCTGGACTGCGGCGGCTTCGCCGTCGGCCACAACGGCAACCTGACCAACGGCCGCGCGCTGCGCAAGCAGCTGGTGCGCCAGGGCTGCCTGTTCCAGTCCACCACCGATACCGAGGTTATCATCGGCCTGATGGCCGCAAGCCGTCAGCCCGGCGTGGTCGACAAGCTGATCGACGCCGTGCGCCAGGTCGAGGGCGCCTATTCGCTGGTGGCGCTGACCGACAAGGGCGTGATCGGCCTGCGCGATCCGCTGGGCGTCCGCCCGCTGGTCATGGGCAGGTTGGGCGATGCCTGGATCCTGACCTCGGAGACCTGCGCGCTCGACATCATCGGCGCCGAGTTCGTGCGCGATATCGAGCCGGGGGAACTGGTGGTGCTGGGGCCGGGAGGCCCTAAGAGCATGCGCCCCTTCCCGCCGGCGCAGCGCCGCTTCTGCATCTTCGAGCATATCTATTTCGCACGGCCCGACAGCATGGTCGAGGGCATGTCGGTCTACGACGCCCGCACCCGCATCGGCCGGGAACTCGCGCGCGAGAGCCATGTGCCGGCCGACGTGGTGATCCCGGTGCCCGATTCCGGCGTGCCGGCCGCGATCGGCTACGCCGCCGAGTCGGCCACGCCGTTCGAGCTCGGCATCATCCGCAACCACTATGTCGGCCGCACCTTCATCGAGCCGACCGACCACATCCGCCACCTGGGCGTCAAGCTGAAGCACAACGTCAACCGCGCGCGCATCGCCGGCAAGCGCGTCGTCCTGGTGGACGATTCGATCGTGCGCGGCACCACCTCGACCAAGATCGTCGAGATGGTGCGCAACGCCGGAGCCACGCAGGTGCACATGCGCATCTCCTCGCCCCCGACCACGCACTCCTGCTTCTACGGCATCGACACGCCCGAGCGCGAGAAGCTGCTGGCCGCACGGCACAGCGTCGAGGAGATGGCGCGGCTGATCGGCGTCGACAGCCTGGCCTTCATCTCGATCGAAGGGCTCTATCGCGCCATGGGCACGCCCGGGCGCGATCCGCGCCGGCCGCAGTTCTGCGACGCCTGCTTCACCGGCGACTACCCCATCGCGCTGATCGACCACGCCGGCGGCGAGATGCAGCCGCAGCTCTCGCTCCTGGCCGAGTCGGCGTGACGGCGGACGCGCCCCCTCCCTCCCCCCGACGTTTTTCCGGTCGGATCGCGGTCGTCACCGGCGCCTCGCGCGGCCTGGGCGCGGCGGTGGCGCAGCGCCTGGGCGCGGAAGGCGCGCGGGTCGTGCTGGTGGCGCGAACGCAGGGCGCCTTGGAGAAGGTCGACGACGCGATTCTTGCCGCCGGCGGCGAGCGCGCCGTGCTGGCGCCGATCGACCTGTCGGAGCCCGACAATATCGAGAAGCTCGGCCATGCCGTGTTCGAGCGCTTCGGGCGGCTCGACTTGCTGGTGGGCGCGGCGGCGATGCTGGGTACCTTGAGCCCGCTCGGCCATATCGACCCGCCTGTCTGGGACAAGGCGATCCAGACCAACCTGACCGCCAACTGGCGGCTGATCCGCGCGCTCGACCCGCTGCTGCGCCGGAGCGACGCCGGGCGCGCGGTGTTCGTGACGGCGGCGCAGGGGCGGGATGCGACCGCCTATTGGGGCGCCTATGCCGTCGCCAAGGCGGGACTGGAGACGCTGGCGCGCATCTATGCCGCCGAATTGGCGCATTCCAAGGTCCGGGTGAACCTGGTCGATCCCGGCCCGTTCCGCTCGCGCCTGCGCGCGCAGGCGTTTCCCGGCGAGGATCCGGGCATCCTGCCCGATCCCATGTCCCTGACCGACCTGGTGCTCGACCTCGTCGATCCGTCCTGTACTCGCCACGGCGAGCTGGTCGTCGCGCGCTAACGACCGCTGCGCATCAGCAGACCCACCGCCTCGTTGAGCTGGGTCATGCGGCGGTGGTCGCCGAAAGCGCCGTCGGGATGGTGCACGCGTGCAAGCTGGCGGAAGCGCTCGCGCAGTGCGCGCGCGTCGGGATGGCTGCCGGGCGGGAACCCCAGGACATGCAGCGCCTCGGCGCGGTTGCGCACGCCGTGCGCCAGCGGCTCGAAGGCCAACGCGCCGATCATCTGCGCCAGGCGCCGGCTTTCTTCCGCCGCCGCTTCCAACCGGCGCTCGACAGCGGCGGCGGCGCCGGCCTGCGCCACGCGCAGCTCCAGCCTGCCTTGATCGAGGTCGAGCGCGATCGCCAGCGCCTTGCGGATCGTTGCCGCCGACAGGCCGCCGGGCAGGCGGGCTTGCAAGCGCGGCTTGCGCAGCAATTGGCGCCCTTCCAAGACGCCCGACTTCACGACCACGCGGTCGCGCTCCGCCGCTTTGGGCTCGCCCGGATCTGCATGGTGCGCGAGCCCGGCTGGCCCCACCAGCAGCAGTACGGCGCGCGCGAGGTCGGCGACGCTGGCGTGGCGGCGCACCGCCAGCGCCCGCACTTGGTCGCGGAACGCGGCGGTGCAGGGAATCACATAGGACTTCGTGGCGTGGGAGGGTTTGAGATCGGCCATCGGGCTTGTCGGTTGGAGGCTGCACGCCGCTATGCTAGCGTCGCGGCCCTTTCGGCCACGATAGCGAACGGAACCGCCTTGGTCCAAGTCAAGATCTGCGGCATCAAGACGCCGGAAGCGTTGGACGCGGCGGCGACCGGCGGCGCCGACTTCGTCGGCTTCAACTTCTACCCGCCTTCGCCGCGCTTCGTGACGCCCGCCCAGGCAAGCGTGCTGATCGCGCGCGCCCCCAAGGCGTTGATCAAGGTCGGGCTGTTCGTCGATCCGGACGACGCGGTGCTGGAACGCACCCTGGCCGAAGCGAACCTCGACATGCTGCAGGTCCAGGGGCGCGAGACGGCGCAACGCATAGCTGCGATACGCGCCCGGTTCGGCCTGCCGGTGATGAAGGCGATCAAGGTCGCGGCCGCGGCGGACCTGGATGCCGCCGCTGCCTTTGCGGCGGTAGCCGAGTGGCTGCTCTTCGACGGTGCGCCGCCGAAGGACAGGCCGGGCGTCCTGCCCGGCGGCAATGCCGCGCGCTTCGACTGGACGCTCCTCAACGGCCGGCATTTCGCGAAACCCTGGATGCTTTCCGGCGGCCTCGACCCAAACAACGTCGCCGAGGCGATCCGCGTCGCCGGCGCGGCCTGCGTCGACGTCTCCTCGGGCGTCGAGAAGCGGCGGGGCGAGAAGGACCCAGCGAAGATTCGGGCATTCATCCGCGCGGCGAAAGGCGTCAAGGACTGACCACAGAGACACAGAGGCACAGAGAGAAAGAGAAGGAGACACGACGACCACGCGCGGCCTGCGGCCGCGCTTCAAATTGCCAATCCTCCCTTTCTTTCTCCGTGTCTCTGTGCCTCCGTGGTTGCCTTTTTTCCGACTCAGCTGCACGCACACGGAGTTACTCGATGAAGGCGGACGTCGACTCCCTCACCGGCACAATAATTGGCCCTGCGACCGAGGTGCATCGCGTGCTGGACCCGGGACTGCTGGAGCCGGCCTATGAGGAATGCCTGTGCCATGAACTCAAACAGGCCAATCTGGATTTTCGCCGACAGGTTCCCCTGCCTGTCGTATACAAGGATGTCCGGCTCGATTGCGGTTATCGCATGGACAACGTGGTCTCCAACGCCGTCGTCATTGAGCTTAAGACGGTGGAACGCCTGCAGCCCGTCCACGACGCCCAGATGCTCACCTAACCTCCGCCTGAGCGGCCTCCGGATCGGCTTGCTCATGAACTTCAATGTCCCGGTCTTGCGCGAGGGCATCCGGCGGCTTGTGCTCTGACCCGCGCTCCTCTAAGACAACGACGGCGTGGCGAGCGGGACCGAGGGGAGTCCGGCCGGAGCCGTGGGCGGGCGAATAAATCCAGTTACCACAGAGGTTTAACAGGGACCTGGGCGTTCGATGACCCTCAACACTTTTCGCGCCGGGCCGGACGAGCGCGGGCAGTTCGGCATCCATGGCGGGCGCTTCGTCGCCGAAACCCTGATGCCGCTGATCCTGGCGGTCGAGCGCGCCTACAACGAGGCCAAGAACGATCCCGCCTTCCACGCGGAGATGGCGTATCAGCGCAAGCACTACATAGGCCGGCCAAGCCCGCTCTACTACGCCAGGCGCATGACCGAGCACCTGGGCGGCGCCAAGATTTACTTCAAGCGCGAGGAGCTGAACCACACCGGCGCGCACAAGATCAACAACACGGTCGGCCAGATCCTGCTGGCGCGGCGGATGGGCAAGACCCGCATCATCGCCGAGACCGGCGCCGGCCAGCACGGCGTCGCCACCGCCACGGTCTGCGCGCTGTTCAATCTGCCCTGCGTGGTCTACATGGGCACCACCGACATCGCCCGCCAGCAGCCCAACGTGTTCCGCATGAAGCTCTTGGGCGCCGAGGTGCGGCCGGTCACCTCGGGCACCGGCACCCTGAAAGACGCGATGAACGAGGCGCTGCGCGACTGGGTCGCGAATGTCGAGGACACGTTCTACATCATCGGCACGGCCGCGGGCCCCCACCCCTACCCGGCCATGGTGCGCGATTTCCAGTCGATCATCGGCGAGGAAGTGCGCGGCCAGATGCTGGAGGCCGAGGGACGGCTGCCGGACACGCTGGTCGCCTGCATCGGCGGCGGGTCCAACGCGATCGGGCTGTTCCACCCCTTCCTCGACGACCGTTCGGTGCGCATGATCGGCGTCGAGGCCGCCGGCCACGGCATCAAGACCGGCAAGCACGCCGCCTCCATCGCCGGCGGCCGGCCGGGCGTGCTGCACGGCAACCGCACCTATCTGCTGCAGACCGCGGACGGACAGATCAAGGAGGCGCATTCCATCTCCGCCGGCCTCGACTACCCGGGCATCGGGCCGGAGCATTCCTGGCTGCACGACGTGGGCCGCGTCGAGTACGTGGCGGCGACCGACAAGGAATCGCTGGCGGCGTTCCAGCTCTGCTCGAAACTCGAGGGGATCATCCCGGCGCTGGAACCCGCACATGCGCTTGCTCACGTGATGAAGCTGGCGCCGAGCTTGCCCAAGGACAATCTCCTGGTGGTCAATCTCTGCGGGCGCGGCGACAAGGACATCTTCACCGTGGCCGACGCGCTGGGAGTGAAGATGTGAGCGCCGCGAACGGACGATTGCAGCAGCGCTTTGCCGCGCTGAAGGCGGAGGGGCGCGCGGGGCTGGTGACGTTCCTGACCGCCGGCGATCCCGATCCGGCGGTCGCGGCGAAGATTCTCGCCGGGCTGCCGGCGGCCGGCGCCGACGTGATCGAGCTCGGCATGCCGTTCTCCGATCCGATGGCGGACGGGCCGGCGGTCCAGGCCTCCTCGCTGCGCGCGCTCAAGGCCGGGCAGACGATGAAGAAGACGCTCGCGATGGTCCGCGCGTTCCGCCGCCGGGACCAGGCGACGCCGATCGTGCTGATGGGTTACTACAATCCCATCTACAACTACGGCGTGGCGAAGTTCCTGGACGACGCCAAGGCGGCCGGAGTCGACGGGCTGATCGTGGTCGACCTGCCGCCGGAACACGACGACGAGGTCTGCTTGCCGGCCATGAAGGCGGGGCTCAACTTCATCCGCCTGGCGACGCCGACGACGGATGACAGGCGCCTGCCGGCAGTCCTCGCGAACACCTCGGGCTTCGTCTACTACGTGGCGATCCTCGGCATCACCGGCACGCGCTCGGCGGCGACGGAATCGATCGGGCGGGCGGTCGCGCGACTGAAGCGGCATACGGACCTGCCGATCGCGGTCGGCTTCGGCATCAAGACGACCAGGCAGGTGGCCGAGGTGGCGCGCGTTGCGGATGCTGCCGTCGTGGGCTCGGCGCTGGTGAACATCGTCGCCGCCAACCTCGACAAGAAGGGCAGGCCCAAGGCCGGCGTGGCGGCGGCAGTGCTGAAGCAGGTGTCGCTTCTCGCCAAGGGCGTGCGCGGCGCGCGGCGATAGGATTTCCGTGCGATGAACTGGCTTACCAATTTCGTCCGTCCGAAGATCCGCGCGCTGGTCAGCAAGACCGAGACCGCGGACAATCTTTGGCACAAGTGCCCGGGCTGCGGTCAGATGCTGTTCCATCGCGATCTCGACGCCGCGCTGTTCGTGTGCACGAGCTGCGGGCATCACCTGCGCATCGACGCCAAGCGGCGGCTCGCGATGCTGTTCGACGACGGCAAGTACCAGCGCATCGAACTGCCCAGGACGCCTGCCGATCCGCTGCGCTTCCGCGACCAGAAGCGCTACGGCGATCGTCTGAAAGAGGCGCAGGCGCGTACCGGCGAAAGCGACGCCGTGGTGGTGGCGCACGGCACGATCGGCGGCTTTCCCGCCGTGGTGGCTGCGTTCGAGTTCGGCTTCATGGGCGGCTCGATGGGAACTGCGGTCGGCGAGGCGCTGATCGCCGCCGCGCACCTCGCCGAATTGCAGCAGGCGCCGATGATCGTGGTCCCGGCCTCGGGTGGCGCGCGCATGCAGGAAGGCATCCTGTCGCTCATGCAAATGCCGCGTTCGGTGATCGCCGCCGGCATGATGCGCGAGGCTGGCCTGCCCTACATCGCGATCCTGACCGATCCGACGACGGGCGGCGTGTCGGCCTCCTTCGCCATGGTCGCCGACATCACCATCGCCGAACCGGGCGCAGTGGTCGGCTTTGCCGGGGCGCGGGTGATCGAGGAGACGATCCGCGAGACCCTGCCCGAGGGATTCCAGCGCGCCGAATACCTGCTCGACCACGGCATGGTCGACATGGTGGTGCGGCGCAAGGACCTGCGCGCGACGATCGCGCGCGTGCTGGGCCTGCTTCTGCAGCGCGAGCCCAGCGCCGAGGTGCTGCCGTTCGCGGAGGCCGCCGCCGAAGCGCCATCCTCGGCATCCGCACCGTCCGCACCGGGAACCCCAGCCCAGGGCGGCTGATGAGCGTCGCCCCCGCCTTGAAGCCCGCGCGCAGCGACGAGGTGCTGGCGCGGCTGTTGACCCTGCATCCCAAGCTGATCGACCTGTCGCTGCACCGCGTGCAACGGCTGCTGGCGAAGCTGGGCGATCCGCAGAAGAAGCTGCCGCCCGTCATCCACGTCGCGGGCACCAACGGCAAGGGATCGACCGTCGCCTACCTGCGCGCGGCGATCGAGGCTGCCGGCCGGCGCTGTCATGTCTACACCTCGCCCCATCTGGTGCGCTTTCACGA
>CAYMTM010000059.1:0-8994 GCA_964393375.1 uncultured Rhodospirillaceae bacterium | reverse complement strand
TCACGAGCGTATCCGGCTGGCGGGCAGGTTGATCGGCGAGGAGGCGTTGGTCGACGTGCTGGAGGAGTGCGAGCGGGTAAATGCCGGCGAGGCGATTACCTTCTTCGAGATCACGACTTGCGCCGCGTTCCTGAGCTTCGCGCGCGTGCCGGCCGACATGGTGCTGCTGGAAACCGGCATGGGCGGCCGGCTGGACACGACCAACGTCGTCGACCGTCCGGCCGTGACCGCGATCACGCCGATCTCGATGGACCACACCGACCATTTGGGCGACACGCTGGCGAAGATCGCGGGCGAGAAGGCCGGCATCTTCAAGCCGGGCGCGCCCGCGGTGCTGGCCCCGCAGCCCGAAGAAGCCGAGGCGGTGCTGGAACGGCGCGCCCGCGAGCTGGCCGCGACCCTGCATCGCGCCGGCCGCGAATGGACGATCCGCCCGACACCGGAGGGCATGCGCTTCGAGGGGCGGCGTTGGCGCTTCGACCTGCCGCGTCCCGCGCTTTACGGCGCGCACCAGATCGTCAACGCGGGCACGGCTGTCGCGTGCCTCGAAATGCTGGATGCGCTGCCCGTGACCGAGGCGCATATCCGGCGCGCCATGACGACGGTGGAGTGGCCGGCACGGCTGCAGCGCCTCAAGCGCGGGCCGCTGGTCGATCTGCTGCCCAGGGACTGGGAATTGTGGCTGGACGGCGGGCACAACGCGGGCTGCGGCGAGGTGCTGGCCGAAGTCGCCAGAGGTTGGCGCGATCGGCCGCTGCACCTGGTCTACGGCATGCTGAACACCAAGGAGCCGAAGGGGTTCCTGCAGCCCCTGGCGCCGCTGGTGGCCGACTTGAAGGCGGTCGCGATTCCCGGCGCACAGGCCTCGCTGCCGGCCGAGCAGTCCGCCGCAAATGCGCGGGCCTGCGGTATCGCGGCCGAGCCCGTTCCTGACCTGCCCGCGGCGGTCAAAGCGATCGTCACCGCCGCCAAGGGCCCGGCCCGGGTGCTGATCTGCGGCTCGCTCTATCTCGCGGGCGTGGTCCTCAGCGAGAACGATTAGCTCAGCAGCTCCAGCAGGCGCCGATATGTGGCCTTGCTGATCGGAAAGCTGGCCTGGCGGAACCCGCGCAGCACCAGCGGATCGATGTCGGGCGCGATGAGACGCAGCGTGTCGATCAAGAGCGGTTTGTCGATATAGGAGCGAAGGTAGCGCAGCTTGACGCTGGGCCGAACACGGCCGGACGGCGCCGCGTACCAATAGGGATCCGGCTTGTCGGTATCCGGCCGCGCGGCCGAGCGCACCTCGCAGTGCGCGTAGATGCCCGGGCGCATGCGCGGCCGGCCTTCGAGCTGCGCCTTGCTTCGGGAATCGACGCCGACGCGGACGAAGCCGCGCTGGCCGCCGGCGAAATGGCGCGCCTGGTGCGGCGGCACGCCCCAGCTATCGTCGCGCGGGCCGGTCAGCAGGAATTTGTCGATCGCCCACCGGGCCGGGTTGCTGGAGAAGATCCAGTAGCCCTCGTAGACGAAGGCCACGGCGCGCGGATCAGGCGATCGACTGCTCGACCCACTGGTAGAGCGCCTGCTTGGGCAGCGAGCCCATGCGGGTGGCGACCGGCTTGCCTCCCTTGAACAGCATCAAGGTGGGGATGCTGCGGATCTGGTACTTGCTGGCGATCGCAGGATTCTCGTCGATATTCACCTTGGCCACTGTCAGCTTGCCGGCCATGTCCTTGGACATGTCCTCCAGCGACGGGGCGATCGCGCGGCACGGCCCGCACCACTCCGCCCAGAAATCGACCAGCACCGGCTCGGCCGATTTCAGGACGTCGGCGTCGAACGAGGATTCCGTGACTTTCCGAGGGGCCATGGTGAGTTTCCCGATCGCAGTGAACGTTATTGGCACATATCTAGGGAGCCGACCCTGTCAGCGTCAAGGCGGCGCGGGGTCGCGTTCCCGTGAAGGGTCGAACCGGTCCAGCAGCGCATCCGGCAGCACCATCGCGGAAGGTCCGTCGGTCCACAGAAGCACGGCCCGGATCGGCCTTTCAGGGTAGATCGCCGCGATCGCCGCGCGGTAGGCGGCCATCTGGCGCAGATAGGTCGTCGGCACCTCCTCGACCTGCCGGGGCGGCGGGCGATTCGTCTTGTAGTCGACGAGCAGGACCCGGTCCTCCTGCACGACGATACGGTCGATCTGGCCGGAAAGGATGCGTCCGCCGACCCGTCCCACGATCGGCGCCTCGGCGCGGCTGGCGGGCGCAAACAGCTCTGCCAGCTCGGGGCGTTCGATCACCCGCAGCGCCGCTTCGGCGGTTTCCGCTCGCGCCGCCTCGGGAAGGTTGCGCCCCAGGCGATCCGCAAGGCGCGCCGCGGCGGCACGTCGCCGGGCCGGGGGCAGCTCGGGCAGGACCTGCAACAGGCGGTGGATCAGCCGGCCGCGCCGGAAGCGGCGCTGCTCCTCGGCGCCGATCGGAGCGAGCACGGGGGGTTCGCCCTCCTCCGGCTCGGGCTGCGAGGGCGCCAGCGGCCGCGGCGGGTGGGGCTCGGCGGGCGGCGGCCGCCGCGCCCAGTCGGGCAGCCCGGGACCGCTTGCCGCCTCCGGCGCTTCCGGCTGCCGCTCGGGAACCTCGAGCTGTTCGCTGGCCAGCCGCAAGGCCCGACCCTCCCAGCCATCCTGCAGCCGGTCGGAGGGCAGCAGCGGCACCGCGCCCTCCAGGCGCGCGGCGCCCTGCTGCACGAGGTTGTACCAGCAATCCGCCGGCGGCGAGCGCTGCCCGCGCCAGCCGGTCACGTAGAGGCGGTCCTCGGCACGAGTCAGCGCTACATAGAGCAGCCGGCGATATTCCTCCTCCTGCGCGCATTTCGCCGCATTGCGCGCCGTCGTGGCGACCGAATCCGCCATCTCGGCCCGCGGCACCCAGATCGGCAGACCGTCCGCCGACCACAGCATGGGCGACAGCCTGTTCGGGACCTGCTCGGTGTCCGGCAGAATGACGATCGGCGCCTGCAGACCCTTGGCGCCGTGCACCGTCATGATGCGGACCTCGTCGCGGCCCGCCTGGTCCAGATCGCGCTTGATCTCCGCCGCGCCGGCGTCGAGCCAGCGCAGGAAACCCTGCAGGGATGGCGGATGAATCCGCTCGAATTGCAGCGCCGCGGTCAGGAACTCGTCGAGCGGATCGGCCGCGTCGGGTCCGAGGCGCCGCAGCAGTTTCGCCCGCCCGTTCCGGGCGCTCAAAATCTCGGCGAAGAGCGCATGCGGCGCGAGGAAATCGGCGCGCCTCAGCATCCAGTCGAACTCCGCCAGCGCCGCGGCCTCGGGGGCCGCGGCATCGGCTGCCGCGCGGGCGTTGAGCTGCGCCCATAGGCTGCCGGTGCGACCGTGCGCCAGCGCGAGCAGCTGGTCCTCGCTGAAGCCGAACAGCGGCGACTTCAGCACCGTCGCGAGCGTGAGATCGTCCTCGGGCAGGAGCAGCGCTTTGCCCAGGGCCATCAGGTCCATGACGGCAAGCTGCTCGGTCAGCACCATACGGTCCACGCCGGCGACCCGCACATGGCGGTCTTTCAGCGCGCGCACCAGCTCCTCGACCAGCGCGTCGCGCCGGCGCACCAGGATCATCACGTCGCCCGGGCGGATCGGTCGGCCCCGCGACGGCAGTACGCGGGGATATGCGACCCAGTCGGCGATCCGTTCGGCGATGTGCTCGGCCAGGCGCGCCCGGGGCAAGTCGACGGCGCTGCGCTCGGTCGGCGGCGCCCAGGCTTCCGGCTGGTCCTGGTCGATCTGCACGGCGGCCGGCCAAAGCTCGATCTGTCCCGCATCGCGGGCGCGGTGCGCGTCGTGCTTGAGCGTGCGGCCGGGCGCCACGACGCCGTTGCGCGCCGGTTCGATCGCGAACACCGCATCCACCAGCGCCAGGATGGGCGGCGCCGAGCGGAACGAGATTTCGAGCGCCTCGTCGCGCCAGTCCAGCCCCGCCGCCGCGACGCGCTCGGCGAAATACCGCCGCATCTCGGCGAAGGCGCGGGGGTCGGCGCGCTGAAAGCTGAAAATCGACTGCTTCGGATCGCCGACCGCGAACACCGTGCGCACCGCATCGCGCGCGCCGGCGCCGGCGAAGAACTCCTCGGCCAGCGCGCGCACCACGCGCCACTGATCGGGATTGGTGTCCTGGGCCTCGTCGATCAGGATGTGGTCCAGCCCGCCGTCGAGCTTGAACAGCACCCACGGCGCGATGTCCGGCTGTTCGAGCAGCCGGCAGGTGGCCTCGATCAGGTCGTCGTAGTCGAGCGCCGCGGCGTCGCGCTTGGCCTGTTGGTAGCGTTGCAGCATCGCAGCGCCCAGGCGCGCGATCGCCTCGGAGACCCGCGCTATCGCGAAGGCGCGCCGCCGTTCCTCCACGGCCAACAGGCGTTCCGCCTCGGCTTGCAGCACCGCGACGATGCCGGGATGCTTTTGCTCCACCTCTTTTGTTGCCAATCGGTCGCGGATCTTTCCTTTGTCCGTCAGATAGGCCGACGCATAGTCGCCTATGATCGCCGCGCGCTGCTCCGCGCCTGCGGCCAGCCAGTCTGCGATGGCTTGACCACGCTCCGCGTCGGTCTTGGAACCCTGCAGCAGCGCGCGGCAGGCGGCGGTCAAGGCCGGTCGGTCGAAGGCCCCCTCGGCCGCCGCGGCATCGACCAGCGCTTCCTCGCCCGCCACGCCTTCGACGCCGTGCCGGACCCGCAGCGCGCGCACCAAGCCTTCGATGCCGCCATGATTCTCGATGGCGCGCGCCAGGCGACCGCGCTCGTCGGCCAGCGCCTTCATCAGCTTGGCGAAGTCCTCCTCGCTCACCAGTTCGGCGACCAGGCGCAACGGATCGCCGAGGGCCGGGGACGCCGCCTCGGCGCGCAGCAGCGTGTCGCGTGCGTCGCGCATCAGATCTTCCGCGGCGGCTTCGTCCAGCACCGTGAAGTGCGGCGCCACCCCGGCCTCGAGCGGGAAGCGCTGCAGCACCGACTGGCAGAACGCGTGGATGGTCATGATGCGCATCCCGCCCGGCGCGTCGAGCACGCGCGCGAACAGGCGGCGGGCGTGCGCCAGCAACGCCGCGTCAGGCGGCTTGCCTTCCAGTTCGGCGATATCGACGCTGAGCCTGCCTTCCTCTGCGATCGCCCACAGCCCCAGGCGGTCGGCGATGCGCGTGCGCATCTCGGCGGCGGCCGCCTTGGTGAAGGTCAGGCACAGAATCCGCGTCGGCGCGGTACCGCCGAGCAGCAGGCGCAGAACGCGGGCCGTGAGCACCTGCGTCTTGCCGGTGCCGGCGGAAGCCTCGACCCATACCGAGGCGCCGGGATCCGCGGCGCGGCGCTGCGCCTTGGTCAGCCGCTCGCTCACGGCTCGTCCTCCGCGACCGTCCATTCCTGCACGCGTGCCAGGTGCGCATAGTCGGAAAAGCGCGGCGCGAAGGCGGCGCGCGGAACCGATTCGTAGGGCGTGCGCGGATCGTCATAGCGCCGAACCAGTCGCTGCAGGCCCTTGAGCGCGTTGCGGGCGAGCAGAGTCGGGTCGCCGTCGATTGCCTTGATCTGGCCGGCGACCGCGCCTCCGGTCAGCCGCCACACCTCCAGCCTGGCCACGGGCGCGGCGCCGATACCGTCGAATCCGCCGGCGGCTGCGATCGCCGCTTCGAGCGGAAGCTGCGGCGCGAAGCCCAACTCGATATCGGTCTTGCCGGGCGGTTGGCCGGTCTTGTAGTCGATCACGATCAGGCCGCCGGACTTTTCCCGGTCGATCCGGTCAGCCTTGGCCGTCAGCAGGAACGGACCGGCGGGTGCGTCGATTTGCAGCCGGCCGCGGCGTTCGACCTGGCTCTCCGCGATCACGGGCCGCCGTTCGCGTTCCCGTTCGACGAACCAGTGCGCGACGCGCTCGAAGCGCGGCCACCAGAACGCCTCGATGCCGGGGCCGAGGCTCGACACGCTGGCGAACGCACGCCGCCCGATCGCGAGCAATCGCGCAAGGGCATCCTCGGGCAAGGCACGCGGAAACGCGCGGACAAACTCCTCCAGCACTTCGTGAATGATCTGGCCGCGTTCGGCGGCGCCCGGGTCGGCGTCGAGTTCGGGCAGCGCCTTGAGCCCAAGGACGAACTCCGCGTAGATCGCGTAGGGATCGCGCATCCAGGTCTCGATCCGCGTGACCGACAATCTGCGCGGACGGACGGCGACCGGCGGGCATGGTGCGGGACGCGCAGCAGGCGTGACCCGTTCGGGATGGTCGAGCGCCTGCTGCCAGCCCAGCCATGGACCCGACGGCAACGCGCGCTCCTTGTCGCCGGCGCGCAGCACCGTCTCCAGCCGCAGCAGCCAGCGCGACGGCACGGTCGGCGTGCCCTCGACGCGAGTGGCGCGAGTCAGGATCACTTCGGGCGCCAGGAACCCCTCCGCGAAATCGTGCGCGGCCAGGCCGATGCGGCGCTCCAGGGCCGGCAGCCCCAGATCGCGGCGCATCGGCCGGCTCATCCACGGATCGTCGGCCGGTTCCGCCGGCCAGGTCCCTTCGTTGAGGCCTCCCAGCACAACCCGGTCGGCCTGCTGCAAGCGGGCCTCGAGCGGCCCCCAGATTGCAAGCCGCGGATGCTGGCCGCGCTGCGGCCGCACCACCCTGCCCGCGAGCAGATGCGCAAAGACCGCGGGGTACTCGCCGCCGCGGATGGGCGGAAAGTCGGCCACAGCCGACACCAGCTCGTCGAGGGCACGCGCCAACGCTTCGCCCGCGCCGCCCAATCGCAAGGCGCTCACACCGTCCGGGCCCGTGGCGAGCCAAGCCGCGAAGTTCCAATGCGCCCGGATCAACGCCGCCAACGAAGCGCGGTCGGCGTCGAGCAGCACGGCAAGCGGCTGCGCCCGACGATCGATGTCCTTGACCCAGGCGGCCAGCGTATCGTCGCCGGTATCGCTGAGCGCGCGCAGAATGCCGCCAAGATCCGGCGACGGTCTCGGGCCGCGC
Organism: uncultured Rhodospirillaceae bacterium; assembly: GCA_964393375.1. GTDB lineage: Bacteria > Pseudomonadota > Alphaproteobacteria > JAEULC01 > JAEULC01 > JAEULC01. The sequence continues at coordinate 2,012 of CAYMTM010000059.1, read as the reverse complement.
AACGTCTTGAGCTCCAGCCGCCGGGTCAGGCCGCGGAACTCGTCGCGGGTCAGGCCGCCCTGGGCCAGCGGGTGCTTGAAGCAGGCGAGCAGCGGCACCGGCGCGGCGCGCTCGGCCATCATATGGGCGACCAGGCGCAGGAATACGCCGGGCGGCGTCTCGAGCAGATCAATACCGGCAGAATCGTCGATCTCCACGCCCCAGCGCTTGAGCTCCACCGCGACGCGGCGCGCCAACGCGCGGTCGGGCGTGACCAGTGCGGCCGTGCGACCGGGCGTCTCGAGCGTCTCGCGCAGCATCAGGGCGATGGCGGCGGCCTCTTCCCGCGGGCTTGGACAGTCGACCCGCCAGACGCCGTCGATCGCCGCATCCGTAGCCGGCGGCAATCCGCGCCAGGCGTCGCTCGCCTCGGCCGGGCGCATGGCGGCGGACAGCAGCGCCGCGCGGGCCGGTCGCGGCGGCGCGATGCCTTCGGGCCAGTCGCGCACGTCCTCGGGCGCCATGTCGAGCTTGCGCAGAAGCAGCGCCATCGCGTGCTGAGGGTGCGCAGGGTCGGCGCGGATTGCGTCGCCGTCGGCGGCGATCGCCGCCCGGTCGAAGCCCGGCAGGATCACCGCGCCCGCGGGAAGGTGGGCCACGACCTGCATCAGATCGGCGGTCGCTTTGACGCTGCCGGTCGAACCGGCGATCAGCACGCGGCCCTGCGGAGGATCGGCGCGCCAGCGCGCCGCCAGGCGCTGCAGCAGAAGGTCGCGGCGTTTCGCCGGATCGATCGCCCCCTCTTCCTCCAGCACCTTCGGCCAGCTCTCGGTGACGATGCGGAGGAACTCGAGCGTCACTTGCCAGTGCCGCGCGTATTCCGCCGGCGCCAGAGCCGCCAGTCGCGCGAATTCGCAGCGTTCGGTATGCGCCTGGTCGAGCAGCCGCGCGAGCTCGCCGGCCAGCGCAAGCGCCTGGTCGGTCGAGGCATGCGCCTCGGGCAGCTTCAAGATCATCCGTGCCAGCAGCGCCAGGCGGCGCGGCGCGGCGATCGGCGGGGGAAGCTCAGCCTCCGCAGCCATGCCGGCGCCGTCGTCGGCAAGAAGCTCGGGATCGTCCTCGTCGATATCGCCGACCGGTCGCATCGTCGGCAGCAGCATGGGCCTGCCGTCGCGCCGGCGCAGGAACGCATCGGCCACCGCCCGTATCGCGCGACGGTTGGGCAGCAGGATCGTAACGCTGGCAAACGCCAGAGGGTCGTCGCCGCAGGCACCGGCCACGCCCATCGCTAGCGCGTCGGCGAACGCCGCACCCTGCGGCACCGCGTAGACGCCGCTCACCGGCGCCGGCCGTCCTTCGACGGGCTCAGGACGAGGGCCTCTCGCCGAGCTTGTCCCACCATGCCCTACCCGGCCCTGGCCCGCCTGGGCGCCCTCGGCAGCTCGCGATTGGCGATGGCGAGGCCCGACGGCGACCCGATGTGGTACCACAGCCCGTCGTGCACCAGCCCGTGCAGCCGTCCGCCTTCCTCGGCGCGGTCGTAAAGGAGATTGAGCGAGAACCGCTTTGGCTCGGTGCCCGCGAACAGGCGGGGGTGCAGGATTTGGACGCCGGTGAACAGGAACGGCGCGATTTCGCCGCGCTTGCGCCGGCGCAGCTTGCCGGCGGGCGACAGGAAGAAATCCCCGCTGCCGTCATAGTCGCTGGTCCGGGCGACCGGGTTCACCAGCAGCAGCGCATCCATGCGCGCGTCGTCCCAGGCGTCGGCCAGGCGCCGCAATGCGCTGCGCGGACCGTCGAGCCAGGCGACGTCGCTGTTCACCACGAAGAACGGCGCCTGGCCCAAATGGCCGAGGGCGTGGCGCACGCCGCCGCCGGTCTCGAGCAGTTCCTCCTCGCGCGAAATCCGGATCGCCGGCTTGGTTCTGCGCCTGAGGTGCCGCTCGATCGCCGCGCCCAGGTAGTGCACGTTGACCACGGCATCCTCGACGCCCGATTCCGCGAGCCGGTCGAGCGCCCGGTCGAGCAGGGTG
>CAYMTM010000058.1:0-21380 GCA_964393375.1 uncultured Rhodospirillaceae bacterium | reverse complement strand
AGCGGCGCCGTCGGTATTCCCGGCGTACGAGGCCCCGATCCTCGACGGCTCGCCTACCGCGCGCTTCCCCGTTCTGGGCGCCTCGATCCAGCGGCGGGGCGGCATCGCGCGCCACGACGCCGTCGCCTGGGGCTTTGCCCGGGCAGCCGACGCGCGGGGGGTCGACATCATCCAGAACTGCAAGGTGACGGCTATCCTGCGCGATGGCGGGCGCGTGGCGGGCGTCGAGACCACGCGCGGCACGATCCGCGCCGGCAAGGTGGGTTGCGTCGTGGCCGGGCATGCCTCGGTGCTGGCGGCAATGGCCGGCATCCGCCTGCCGATCGAAAGCCACCCGCTGCAGGCCCTGGTCAGCGAGCCGATCAAGCCGGTGCTGCACACGGTGGTGATGTCGGCGGCCGTCCACGCCTATATCAGCCAGTCCGACAAGGGCGAGCTGGTGATGGGGGCGGGCATCGACACCTGGAACTCCTATGCGCAGCGCGGCAGCCTTTCGATCGTCGAGCAGACGGTGGGGGCGGTGTGCGAGCTGTTCCCGATCTTCGGCCGGCTCCGCATGATGCGGAGCTGGGGCGGCATCGTCGACGTCTGCCCGGACGCCAGCCCGATCATCTCCAAGACCCCGGTCGAGGGCCTCTATTTCAACTGCGGCTGGGGCACGGGCGGCTTCAAGGCCACGCCCGGCTCGGGCTGGGTTTTCGCCCACACCATCGCGCAGGATCGGCCGCATCCGCTGAACGCGCCCTTCGCGCTCGAGCGTTTCAGTAGCGGCGCGCTGATCGACGAACACGGCGCGGCCGCCGTGGCGCACTGAGGGCTGGGCGATGCTGCTGATCCGCTGTCCCTGGTGCGGTCCACGCGCGGAGCTGGAGTTCCGTTGCGGCGGCCAGGCGCATCTGACGCGCCTGACCGATGCGATGGGCGTGTCGGACGAGGAATTCGCGCAGTATCTCTACATGCGCGACAATCCCAAGGGCTGGCACTACGAGCGTTGGAACCACGTCCATGGTTGCCGGCGCTGGTTCAATGCCGTGCGTCACACGGTGACGCACGAGATTCACGCCACCTACAAGCCCGGCGAGCCCAAGCCGGCGTTGCCGCGGTCATGACGCTGGGCGACCTGCGATTGCCCGCCGGCGGACGGATCGACCGGTCCATGCCCCTGCGCTTCATCTTCGACGGCGCGGGTTACAGCGGCTATGCCGGCGACACGCTCGCCTCGGCGCTGCTGGCCAACGGCGTGCGGCTCGTGGGTCGCAGCTTCAAGTACCACCGTCCGCGCGGCATCGTGTCCGCCGGCGCCGAGGAGCCGAACGCGCTGGTCGAACTCGGCAACGACGCGCGGCGCGAACCTAACCTGCGCGCCACGCAAATCGAGCTTTACGACGGCCTGGTGGCGTCGAGCCAGAACCGCTGGCCGAGCCTCGAGTTCGACATCGGCGCGATCAACAACCTGGCCTCCCGGCTGCTGCCCTCGGGCTTCTACTACAAGACCTTCATGTGGCCGCCGGGGTTCTGGCACTTCTACGAGCTTTTCATCCGCCGCGCCGCCGGGATGGGCCGCGCCGCCACTGCGCCGGACCCGGACCGCTACGACCACCGCTACGAACATTGCGACGTGCTTGTGGTGGGGGCCGGTCCCGCCGGCATCGCCGCCGCGCTGGCGGCGGGACGGACCGGCGCGCGGGTCATCCTGTGCGACGAGCAGCAGGAAATGGGCGGCGATCTGCTCGCCAGCGACGCGCTGATCGACGGTGCTCAGGCGATGGAATGGGCGTCGCGCAGCCTCGACGCACTGCGTGCCATGCCGGAGATGCGGTTGCTGCCGCGGACCACGGCCTTCGGCTATTACGACCACAACGCCGTGGCGCTGTGCGAGCGTGTGGCCGATCACCTCGCCAAGCCGCCCGACGGCGTACCGCGCCAGCGCCTGTGGCACGTCCGCGCGCGCCAGGTAGTGCTGGCGACCGGCGCGATCGAGCGGCCGCTCGTGTTCCGCGACAACGACCGCCCGGGCGTGATGCTGGCCGGCGCGGCGCGCACCTATCTGCGGCGCTATGGCGTGGCCTGCGGCCGGCGTGCGCTGGTTTTCACCAACAACGATACGGCCTACGAGGCGGCGCTGGCCCTGCGGGTCGGCGGCGTCGACATCGCAGCGGTCGTGGACCTGCGACCAGAAGCGAAGTCGCCGCGCGCCGAGGCAGCGCGGGCGCAGGGGATGCGCGTGCTGGAGGGCCGCGCTGTCGTGGCGGTGCGCGGCGGCCGGTCCGTGACCGGCGTCGAGGTGGCGCGCCTGCAGGACGACGCCTCCACCGCGGTCCTCGACCGCGAGCAGATCGCCTGCGACACCGTGTTGATGTCCGGCGGCTGGAATCCGACCATGCATTTGTTCTCGCAGTCCGGCGGCAAGCTGCGCTTCGACGCGGCCTCGGCCGCGTTCGTGCCCGATCGCGCCGTGCAGGCGCTGCGTTCGGCCGGGGCGTGCAACGGCGCGACGAGGCTGGTCGATTGCCTGGCGCAAGGCTTCGCCGCCGGCGCCGCCGCGGCCGGCGATTGCGGTTTCCAGGCGCAGCCCCACGCCCTGCCTCAGCTCGATCCCGAGCCGCAGGAGGCGCCGATGCGCCATTTGTGGATCGTACCTACGGACGCGCCCGTGGGACGCAAGGGCAAGCATTTCGTCGACTTCCAGAACGACGTGACGGCGGCCGACATCCGCTTGGCGGCGCGCGAGGGCTATCGCTCGGTCGAGCATCTGAAGCGCTACACCACGACCGGCATGGGGACGGATCAGGGCAAGACTTCCAACCTTGCCGCGTTGGCGATCCTGGCCGAGGCGACCAACAGCACGATCCCGCAGGTCGGCACGACGACCTTCCGCCCGCCATACACGCCGGTGGCGATGGGCGCGCTGACGGGCCGCACCGTGGGCAAGCTGCTCGACCCTGCGCGCTGGACGCCGATCCACCGCTGGCACGTGCGCGCCGGGGCGGTGTTCGAGAACACCGGCCAGTGGCAGCGCGCCCGCTACTACCCGATGGTGGGCGAAGACATGCGCGCCGCCGTGGAGCGCGAGGTGCGCGCCGCGCGCAATCTGGTGGGCATTTTTGACGCCTCGACCCTGGGGAAGATCGACGTCAAGGGGCCGGACGCCGCAAAATTCCTCGACCTGATCTACACGAATTCCTGGAGCAAGCTGGCCATCGGCCGGTGCCGCTACGGGCTGATGCTGCGCGACGACGGCTATGTCTACGACGACGGCGTGACGACGCGGCTGGGCCCCGAGCATTTCCAGATCTCCACGACCACCGGCAACGCCGCGCCGGTGCTGACCTTCCTCGAAGACCTGCTGCAGATGGAATGGCCGGACCTGAAGGTCCGGTTGACCTCCGTCACCGAGCAGTTCGCGGTCGTTACCCTGTCCGGCCCGATGGCGCGCCGCCTGCTGGCGGAAGTGACGCGCGACATCGACCTGTCGCCGCAGGCCTTTCCGTTCATGACCGTGCGCGCGGGCACGGTGGCCGGCATTCCGGCGCGCGTGTTCCGGGTCAGCTTTACCGGCGATCTGTCGTTCGAGATCCAGGTCAAGGCGAGCCGCGGCTTGGCGTTGTGGAACGCCTGCATGGCGGCCGGCGAGAAATACGGCGTCACGCCCTACGGGCTAGAGGCGATGCATGTGTTGCGCGCGGAGAAGGGCTATATCATCGTCGGGCAGGAGACCGACGGCACCGTGACGCCCTACGACCTGGGCATGGGTGCGATGGTGGCCGAGGCGAAGCCCGACTTCATCGGCAAGCGGGGCCTGAAGCGCGCCGAGTTGGTGCGTGCGGAACGCAAGCAACTGGTGGGGCTGCGACTCTCGGACGGCGAGCGCAAGCCGCTGCCGGAGGGCGCCCATCTGGTGGCGGACCCCAGCCTGCCGCCGCCCGTGCCGATGCTCGGCCACGTGACTTCGAGCTACTACAGCCCTACGGTCGGCGCGCCGATCGCGCTCGCCATGATCAAGAATGGCCGTGCGCGGATGGATGAAGAAGTATACGCGCCGCTGCCCGATCGCGTGGTGCGGGCGCGGATCGTGCCGCCCTGCTTCTTCGATCCCGAAGGAAAGCGCCTGCATGGTTGACGCAATTCCCCGCCTCGGCGCCCTCGATCATCTCGGCCTGGCGGCGCGCGCCCTTGGCGATACAGGCGCGGCCGGCGTGCTGCTGGCCGAGCGGCGGTTCCTGGCGAAGCTCAACCTGCGTGGCGATCCCAACGACCAGGCGTTCATGAACGCGGCAGCACAGGTGCTCGACGGCTTCCATCCCGGGGTCATTCCCAATACGGCCGTGCGGACGGATCGCTTCGACCTGTTGTGGCTGGGGCCGGACGAGTGGATGGTCGTGGCGCCGGACGGCGCCGAAATCGAGTTGGAAGCGCGTCTGGCCGCGGCCGTTGCGCCGCATGGCGGGACCGTGACGGACGTGTCCGAATCGCGCACGACGATCGTGGTGACCGGTCCGCGCGCACGCGACGCGCTGGCCAAGGGCTGCCCGCTCGACCTGCATCCGCGCGGCTTCGCGACCGGCACCTGCGCGCAGAGCATCGTCGCCAAGGTCGGCGTCATCATCCACCGTACCGATTCCGGCGCGGCGGGCGAACATGCGCGCTTCGAACTGCATGTGCTGCGCTCCTTCGCCGACTACCTATGGCGCTTCCTCGAGGACGCCGGGCAGGAATACGGCGTGGCGGTGGTGGAGGGATGACGAAGGAAAGGCATCGGGCATCAGATCTCTTCTGATTCCCGAGCTTCGTGCTGCGGATCAGACACGCTCCAACAGCGCCGCGATGCCCTGGCCGATGCCGATGCACATCGTGCAGACCGCGTAGCGCCCGCCGGTCTTGTGAAGTTCCGCCGTGGCGGTAGTGGCGAGCCGCGCGCCGCTCATCCCCAGCGGGTGCCCCAGCGCGATGGCGCCGCCGTTCGGGTTCACCTTGGGCGAATCGTCGGGCAGGCCGAGCTGGCGCGTGACGGCGAGCGCCTGGGCGGCGAAGGCCTCGTTCAGCTCGATCACGTCGATCTGGTCGATCTTCAGCCCCGTCCGCCCCAGCAGCTTCTGCGTCGCCGGCGCGGGGCCGATCCCCATGATGCGCGGCGGCACCCCGGCCGTCGCGACCGCTACCACGCGGGCCCGCGGCGTCAGGCCGTAGCGCTTGGCCGCGGCTTCCGAGGCCACGATCATCGCCGCCGCGCCGTCGTTGACGCCAGAGGCATTGCCGGCCGTCACGGTGCCGCCCTTGCGGAAGGGCGTGGGCAGCTTCGCCAGCGCCTCCATCGAGGTTTCGCGCGGATGTTCGTCGCGCTCGACGACCGTCTTGGCGCCCTTGGGTCCGGCCACCTCGACCGGCACGATCTCCTCCTTCAGTCTGCCGGAGGCGATCGCCTTCAGCGCGCGTTGTTGGCTGCGCAGCGCGAAACCGTCCTGGTCGGCGCGGCCGATCTGGAAGTCCTCCGCCACGTTCTCCGCGGTTTCCGGCATCGAGTCGGCGCCGAACTTTTCCTTGAAAACCTTATTGAGGAAGCGCCAGCCAATCGTGGTGTCGTAGATCTCGGCATTGCGCGAGAACGCGGTCTCGGCCTTGGGCATCACGAAGGGGGCGCGGCTCATGCTCTCGACCCCGCCGGCGATGCCGAACGCGGCCTCGCCGGTCTTGATCTGGCGCGCCAGCGTGCCGACCGCATCGAGTCCCGATCCGCAGAGGCGGTTGACGGTCGCGCCCGGAGTCGAGTCCGGCAATCCCGCCAGCAGGGCGGCGATGCGCGCTACGTTGCGGCTGTCCTCGCCGGCCTGGTTGGCGCAGCCATAGATCACATCGTCCAGCGCCGCCCAATCGACCCCGGGATTGCGCTGGATCAGCGCACGGATCGGCACGGCGGCCAGATCGTCGGTGCGCACGGCGGAAAGCGCGCCCGCGAACCGCCCGATCGGCGTGCGGACGGCGTCGCAGATGAATGCCTCGGCCATGGGCGGTCCTTTCCCCGAAATGCCTCGGCCGCGAGCATTATCCTGCCGGCGGCCATGCCGCAACCGCACCGCGATACGGAAGCGTCGCTGAAGGAACACGATTTGCCGCCGCCATCGCGTGCGCGCCGCCGCAAGGGGAAGTTTAATTGACATCGGCCGCAACTGGGCGATAGCATCGCTTTGAAAAATCAGACGCTTTCCCGGACAACGGGAAACCGCAGGCGGGGCGCGTCCGGCGCGGGACGGCAAACCAAGGACAGACCGGCCGGCCCAGGGCGGGTGGGGGACGAACGGGACATGCTGAGGTTCTTCGGCAAGCACGCGCTGTTCATGGTGGTCACGCTTGCCGCCGTGTCGTTCATCGTGTTCGCCATGAACGAGTTCTCGCCCGGCGACGTCGCCCGCAAGGAGTTGGGGGCCTACGCCACGCAGGAGCAGGTCGAGCTCCTGAACAAGCGCCTCGGCCTCGACCGGCCGGTGCTGGTCCGCTACGTCGAGTACATCGGCAAGCTGATGTCGGGCGACCTTGGCTATTCCCAACGCTACAAGGTTCCGGTCAGCGACATCATCTTCAATCGCCTGCAGAACACCATCTTCCTGGCCGCGATCAGCTTCGCGCTCATTGTCCCGCTGTCGATGCTGCTCGGCATCGTCGCGGGCATGCGCGAGGGGTCGCTGGTCGACCGCGGCATCACGATTTTCGCGACCATGGCGGCTTCGGTGCCGGAATTCGCGATGGGCGTGTTCCTGGCCTCGGTCTTCGTCGTGTGGCTGAAGGTGCTGCCGGGCACCGCGACTCTCCTGCCCGACGCGGCAGGCTGGTCGGTCGGCGCGCAGCTCGTGCTGCCCGTCGCGGTGATCGTGCTCTACGATATGGGTTATGTCGTCAGCATGATCCGCGCCTCGATGGTCGAGGTGATGCAGCGCCCCTATATCCGCACGGCCGTGCTCAAAGGCATGAGCTTCCCGCGCGTGATCCTGCGCCACGCCGTGCGCAACGCCATGATCAACCCGGTCACGGTGATCATGCTGCAGATCAACTACCTGATCGCCGGCGTGGTGGTGGTCGAGACGGTGTTCGCCTATCCCGGCTTCGGGCGGATGATGCTCGAGGCCGCGCTGTTCAAGGATATCGCGCTGATCGAGGCGGGCGCGCTGGTGGCCGTGTTCGTGTGCGTGTCCACGCAGATCCTGGGCGATCTCGGCTACATGGCGCTCGATCCGCGGATACGGGCCTGAGGGGAGCTTCGATGACGCTGCAAACGACGATCGACCGAATCCCTCCTGCCCTGCCGGCGAAACCGAGCGCACTCAAGGGCGTCCTGAAGCAGGTCGGCCGCCTGAGCGAGAGCGTGCCGGCAATGGTCGGCCTGGCGATCGTCGTGTTCTGGGTGCTGGCGGCGATCTTCGCGCCGCTGATCGCACCCTATCCGCCCAACGCCAACAACATGGCGGCGCTCGCCTATCCCTATCCCAGCGCCAAGCATTGGCTGGGCACGGACCACCTGGGCCGCGACATCCTCTCGCGGATCATCTGGGGCGCTCGCACCGTGCTGCTGGTCGCGCCGATCGCGGTGCTGGGCGCGGCGGTGATCGGCTCGTTCCTCGGGCTCATGGCGGGTTACTACCGAGGCTGGATCGACGGGCTGATCAGCCGCGTCGGCGACATCATCCTGTCCTTCCCCGTGATCATTCTCTACATGATCATCCTGGCCAAGTTCGGCTCCTCGGGCCTGAACATCATCGTCGTCGTCGCGCTGACTAAGGCGCCGATCATCGCGCGCATCGTGCGCGGCATCACCTTGGAGCTGCGCGAGCGCGACTACGTGATGGCAGCCAAGATGCGCGGAGAGTCGGCGCTCTACATCATGTTCTGCGAGATCCTGCCGAACGCGCGCGGGCCGCTGATCGTCGATTTCTGCCTCCGGCTCGGCTACACGACGATCATCATCGGCGTCCTCGGCTTCCTCGGCATCGGCTTGCCGCCGCCCGACCCGGATTGGGGCGGGATGGTAAAGGACACCTACGGCATGATGCTGGTGTGGCCGCACATGTCGCTGTTCCCCTGCGCCGCGGTCTCGTCGTTGGTCATCGGCTTCAACATGCTGGCCATCGGCCTGCGCGAGATATCGCTGCGTGACAGAGGCATCGGGCGTCCCGCTTCTCGAGTTCCGCAACGCGCGCATCTCGTTCCTGCTCCGCGCGGGCGAGGCCAACGTCATCCCCGGCCTGTCGTTCTCTATCAGGCCCGGCGAGGCGCTGGGCTTGGTCGGTGAATCCGGGTGCGGCAAGTCGACCGTGGCGCTTGCCACGATGCGTTATCTCGGCCGCGCAGGCCGTGTCACCAGCGGGCAGATTCTGTTCGAGGGGCAGGATATCGCGGCCATGACCGAAGAGGGGCTGCGCGCGATCCGCGGCCGGCGCATGGCCATGGTCTACCAGGACCCGATGAGCAGCCTGAACCCGGTCAAGACGATCGGCGCGCAGCTCATGGAAGTGCCGATGATTCACGAGGGCGCCGACGCGGCCAAGGCGCGTGCGATGGCCCTTAGAATGCTCGACGAGGTGAAGCTGCCGGACGCCGCCGCGGTCATGCAGCGCTACCCGCATCAGCTCTCCGGCGGCCAGCAGCAGCGCGTGGTCATCGCCATGGCGCTGATCACGCAACCCTCGCTCCTGATCATGGATGAGCCGACGACGGGCCTGGACGTGACGGTCGAGGCGGCGGTGCTGGACTTGGTGCGCGAGCTGCGCCAGCGCCACAACTCGGCGATCCTGTTCATCAGCCACAACCTGGGCACGGTGGTGCGGGTATGCGACCGCATCGGCGTCATGTATGCGGGCGAGCTGGTGGAGGAGGGCACCATCCGCCAGGTGTTCGCCAACCCGCGCCATCCCTATACGCGCGGCCTGCTCGACTGCCTGCCGACCTTGGGCCGCGACAAGCACGGCAGCCCGCTGGCGACCATTCCCGGACAGGTCGGCTCGCCGCTGTCGCGCCCGGCGGGCTGTTCGTTCGCGCAGCGCTGCAGCTTCGCTGAGGAGGGGCGGTGCACCACGGTCGCGATCCCGACCGTCCCGATCGAAGACGGGCATCGGGTGCAATGCGTGCGCACGAAGGAGCTGGCGCCGTGGCAGCGCAAGGAGGGCACGGTTGGCGCGGCCGCGGCCGGCGCGCCGCCGGAGCCGATCCTGGCAATCAACCACCTGCGCAAGACCTACCGCCAGACCCACGGCCTGTTCGGCGACACCGGCAAGACGGTCAAGGCGCTGAACGACATCGACATGTTTGCCGAGCCCGGCCGCACGCTTGCGGTGGTCGGGGAGTCCGGCTGCGGCAAGTCGACCCTGGCGAAGATCCTGAGCGGCCTGGTGACCACGCCGGACGGCGAGGTGCGCCTGGGCAAGGAGCAGCTCGCCAATGTCGAGGTGGACAAGCGACCGCAAGCGATAAAGCGCAAGCTGCAGATGGTGTTCCAGAACCCGGACAGCACGCTAAACCCGAGCCACAGCGTGGGATATGTGATCGGCCGGGCGCTGCGGCGACTGAAAGGCATGGGCAAGCGGGAGGCCGAGCTTGCCACCCAGCGCCTGCTCGACGTCGTGAAGCTGTCGGGCGACTTCGCGGGACGCAAGCCGCATCAGCTTTCGGGCGGGCAGAAGCAGCGCATCGCCATCGCGCGCGCGCTGGCCGGCGATCCCGAGCTGATCATCGCCGACGAGCCGGTTTCGGCGCTGGACGTGTCGGTTCAGGCCGCCATTATCAATTTGCTGAACGAGCTGCAGACCGAGCGCGGCGCCACACTGCTGTTCATCTCGCATGACCTGGCGGTGGTGCGCTACATGGCCGACCACGTGGCAGTCATGTACCTGGGCAAGGTGGTGGAATTCGGCCGCGCCGCCGAGGTGTTCGAACCGCCCTACCATCCCTACACCGAGGCGCTGCTGTCGGCGGCGCCGGTCCCTGATCCCAACCGCCAGGGCGAGCGCATCATCCTGGAGGGCGCGCTGCCCAGCGCCACCGACCTGCCGCCGGGCTGTCCGTTCTCCAGCCGCTGCCCGCGCAAGGTGGGGCCAATTTGCGAAACCACGGTGCCGCCCGAGCAGAAGCTCGCCCACGGCCACCGCATCGCCTGCCACATCCCGGCGCAGGAGCTGGCGAACCTGAACCGCATCGGCGCGCCGCCGATCCGCCGTGCCGCGAGCCATGTCCAACCGTAGCGGCCAGCCCTCGACCTTCGGCACCGCCGCCTACGGCGGCGACAACTGGTCGCCGCGCCTGCTGCCGCACGTCGCCGAGATCGGCTCGATCTGGGCCGGCTATGGCGTGGGCAGCGAATGGACTGCCTTGCGCGCCGTACTGATGCACCGGCCGGGGCAGGAGATCGCCGCCTCGTCGGAGGATCACGACAAGCTGCAGATGCTGGCACCGCTCGACCTCAAGCGCGCCCAGGCGCAGCACGACGGTATCGCGGCCGCCTATCGCGCCGCCGGGGTCGAAGTCCACTACATCGGTCCACAGGGCGACGTGCCGCCCAACCAGATGTTCTGCGCCGATCTGATGTTCATGACACCGGGCGGCGTAATCCTGGCGCGCCCGGCCTCCACGGTCCGGGCAGGGGAGGAGCGTCGCGTGGCGGCCAGGCTCGCAGTGCTCGGCGTGCCGATCCTACGCACGTTGCAGGGCGCCGCGACTTTCGAGGGCGCGGATGCGATGTGGCTCGACGCGCGCACCGTCGTCATCGCCCGGGGCCTGCGTACCAACGACGAGGGCATCCGCCAGGTCGGCGCCTGCCTGGCCGACCAGGGCGTGGGCCTGATCCCGGTCGACCTGCCGTTCGGCACGATGCACCTGATGGGCATGCTGCGCATCGCCGACCGCGATCTGGCGATCTGCTGGCCGCGCCGCACGCCGCATGCCGCGGTCATGGCGCTGCGCGAGCGCGGCTACAAGGTGGCGTTCCTGCCCGACCAGGACGAAGCCCAGGCCAACCGCGCGCTCAATTTCGTGACGCTCGGTCCGCGCCGCATCCTGATGGTCGGCGGCAACCCGGTGACCCAAAGCTTCTACGAGGGGCTGGGCATCAAGGTCGCGGCCGTGCCGGCCGACGAGCTGGCCAAGGCCGCCGGCGCCATCGGCTGCCTGACCGGCATCCTGGGACGCGATCCGCTGCCGGCATAGACCGTTACGACGCGCTTTCTGCCGGCATGCCCAGTATTTCCTCCGAATGCTCGCCCAAGCGCGGCGGCGTGTGGCGCAGGCCGGCCGGCGTGCGGTCGAACTTGATCGGCCAGCCCATGCCCTTGTAGGCGCCTGATCCCACGACCATCCCGCGGTGCGTGGTATGGGGGTTTGCGATCGCCTCGGCTACGTCCAGAACCGCGCCGCACGGCACGCCCAGGCGGATGAGCTGGTTGGCGAGGGGGGTGCAGTCGTGATCGCGCAGCAGCGCTTCGAGGAGCGGCTTCAGCGCCGCGCGGTTGCGGTTGCGGTCGCCGTTCCGTAGAAACCTGGGATCGTCGGCTAGCTCCGGCTTTCCCAGATGGCTGCACAGCTTGCGGAACTGCGCGTCGTTGCCCACGGCCAGGAAGATCGGCGTGGTTCGCGTCGCAAAGGTGTCGTAGGGGGTGATGTTGGGATGGGCGTTGCCCACGCGCTCCGGGGTCTTGCCCGAGACGAAATAGTTGGCGACATAGGGGTGCAGCAGCGACAGGCCGCAGTCGTAGAGCGCGATGTCGATGAACTGGCCCCGACCGCTGCGCGCCCGCTCGTAGAGCGCCATCAGGATGCCGATGGCGGCGTTCATGCCGGCGGCGATATCGACGATCGGGATTCCCATGCGCGTGGCCTCGCCGTCGGCCTGGCCGTTGACGCTCATCAGGCCCGTGACGGCCTGCACCGCGGCATCGTAGCCGGGCAGGCCACCCAGCGGTCCGTCCGCGCCGAACCCCGAGATGCGGCAGTGGATCAGCTTGGGAAAGCGCCGCTCCAGCTCGGGCCGCGCCATGCCCCATTTCTCCAAGGTGCCCGGCTTGTAGTTCTCCACAAGGACGTCGGCGCCCGCGAGCAGGCCCAGCAGCGCTTCCCGGCCCCGCTTGCCTCCGAGGTCCAGCACGATCCCGCGCTTGTTGCGGTTGACGCCGATGTAGTACGACGCCGTGCCGTCCACGAAGGGCGGGCCCCAGCTGCGGGTCTCGTCGCCGCCGGGCGGTTCCACCTTGATCACCGTGGCGCCGTGGTCGCCCAGGATCTGGGTGCAATAGGGACCGCTGAGGATCCGCGTCAGGTCGATCACCTTCAGTCCGGCCAGCGCGCCTTCCGAGGCCATGTGCATCCACTCCTCAATAGGATTTCGGCAGATCGAGTGCCTTTTCGGCGATGAAGTTGAGGACCATCTGCGGGCTGACCGGCGCGATGCGCGGGATAAGGCTTTCGCGCAGGTAGCGCTCGACATGATACTCGCTGGAATAGCCCATGCCGCCATGGGTCATGACGGCGGTCTCGCAGGCGGCGAAGCAGGCCTCGGCAGCCAGGTACTTGGCCGCATTCGCCTCGGCGCCGCATTCCCGGCCGCGGTCGTAGAGCCCGGCCGCTTTCATGACCATCAGGTTGGCGCTCTCGAGCTCCATCCAGCACCGCGCCAACGGATGCTGGATTCCCTGGTTCATCCCGATCGGGCGCCCGAAGACGACGCGCGTCTTGGCGTACTGCGCCGCGCGCTTCAACGCGGCGAAGCCGATGCCCACGGCCTCGGAGGCGATCAGGATGCGCTCCGGGTTGAAGCCGTGGAGGATGCAGCGGAAACCATCGCCCTCCGCGCCGATCCGGTCCTCCACCGGCACGCGCATCCCGTCGAAAAACATCATGTTCGAATCGACGGCATGGCGCCCCAGCTTCTTGATCGCGCGAATCTCCACCTTGGCGCGGTCGATCGGCGTGTAGAACAGGCTGAGCCCTTCGGTTCGGCGCTTCACCTGGCCCAGCGGGGTGGTGCGCGCGAGCAGCATCACCCGGTTCGCCACCTGGGCGGTCGAGATCCAGGTCTTCTGGCCGCTGACCAGGTAGTGATCGCCCTCGCGGACGGCCTTGGTCTTGATCTGGGTGGTATCGAGGCCGGTTTCGGGCTCGGTCACGGCGAAGCAGGCCTTGTCCTCACCGCGGATCAGCGGCGGCAGCATGCGCGCCCGTTGTTCCGGCGTACCGAACTTCACGACCGGCTGCAGGCCGAAGATGTTCATGTGCACGGACGAGGCGCCGGCCATGCCCGCGCCGGATTCGGCAATGGCACGCATCATGATTGCTGCCTCGCTGATGCCCAGGCCGGCGCCGCCGCAGGGCTCCGGCATCGCTACGCCGAGCCAGCCCGACTCCGCCACCGCGCGGTAGAAGTCTTCGGGGAAAGCGGCGGCCTCGTCCTGCGCGCGCCAATAGGCATCATCGAACCGGCTGCAGAGCCTGGTGATCTGCTCGCGGATTTGCTGCTGCTCGGCGCTCAGCTCGAAATCCATGGCCCGGCGCCTCCGCGTCTCGCCTTGCGCCAGCGAACGCCGGACCGCCGCTTCGTGTCAATGCCGGAGGGATGGCGCCTAGCTCACGCGGGCGAGCGCTTTGGGAGCATCGGCCGGGGGTGCCAATGCTTCGGCGGTGATGCCGAACACCTGTTCCAGCCCCTGGAGCCCCTTGGGCGTTACCGTGACCGCCCGGCTGTCGCGCACCCGGTCGATCCAGCCCAGGTCGAAGCAGCGCTGCGCCAGCCCCCGGCCCAGGGTTCCGGCGATGTGCGGACGGCGCTCGCTCCAGTCGAGGCACGGCCGGCAGAAGAAGCGCCCGCTCTTGCGCGGCTCAACGCCGACGCCGAAGCCCTGCAGGAACCTCATGCCCGCGTCGGTCGCCGCGCCCCCGTCTTGCGACAGCACGACAAGGTTGCGTGCGACCAGCGCGTCGGCGAGCGCCACGCCCAGCCTGCCGGCCAGGTGGTCGTAGCAGGTGCGACCGGCCTGCAGCCTCTCGTCGATGCGCGATTTGGGGCGATAGTGCGGGGGGCCCTGCACGGCGGCCACGACCCGGATGCCCTCGAACATCTGCGCGACCAGCGGCGAGGCCAGGCTGTAGTAGCGGTGCCGGCCCTGGCTCTGGACCTTGAGCAGCCCGGCTTCGGTCAGCTTGGCCAGGTGGCCGCTCGCGCTCTGCGCCGTCACCCGCGCGCACCACGCCAGCTCGCCGGCGGTCAGCGCACGGCCGCCGACCAGCGCCAGCATCATGTTGGCGCGCGCCGGATCGCCCAGGAGGGCGCCGATTTCGGCGATTGCGAAAGGGGAGCCGGTGGCGGTCATGGCGGACAGTCTAGCCATCGCGGCCCACCCCGTCATGGTGCGAAGCTTCGCCCCGGGCCGAAGCGATCGCGAGCCATTTCGACCCCGTCCGATGCGATGGTGCTGGCACGTCACGGATGCGAAGTAGCGAAACCATGGCACGGATGGAACGGGTCGGGTCGGCGCCGGCAATCGGCTTTGGATGGACGGCGGCGGCCGCCCTGCTGCGCTTCGCCGCGTGGTGCCGGGCCTGCGCCGAGCGCCGGCGGCAGCGGCACTTTCTCGGCACGTTGGACGATCGCGCGTTACGCGACATCGGCCTCACGCCCGGGCAGGCCCGACGCGAAACCTCCAAGCCGTTCTGGCGGGCCTAGCCGAAAGAGAAAGGGCCCCTCGCGGGGCCCTTCCTTCCCGGCTCGTCGCCCGGATCAGGTCTTGATCCACCACTGGTGGGCGAACATGTAGCCTGTCGGGTGCATCTTGAAGCCCTGCACCTTCTTGTCCATCCAGGTGAACAGCGCGCGCCAGACCGGCTGCACGATCGGGCCGTCGTCCTGCATGATCGCCTGCAGCTTGGCCATGATCGCGCGGCGCTTCTCGACGTCGAAGGTCGCCTCGGCCTGGGTCAGAAGCTGGTCGAATTCCTTGTTCGACCAATTGGCCTCGTTCCACGGCACGCCCGTGCGATAGGCCAGGGCCAGGCTCATGACGCCCAGCGGGCGGTGCGCCCAGGTGGTAAAGCCGAACGGCACCTTGGTCCAGACCTCCCAGTACTGCGTCGAAGGCATCTGGTTGATCTTGACGCGGATGCCGGCGTCCTTCCACTGCTCGACCATGTTCTGGACGGCGATCAGCTCCCAGTCCGGCTGCGGGCGGCAAGCGATCTCGACGTCGATGCCGTTCGGATGCCCGGCGTCGGCCAACAGCTTCTTGGCCTTCGCCACGTCGCGGTCCATGGGCGGCAGCTTGGCGTATTCCGGATGCACCGGCGAGACGTGGTGGTGCTCGCCCGGCAGGCCCAGGCCCTTGTGGCTGACCTGCAGCGTCTGCTTGGCGTCGATCGCATAGCGCATCGCCTGGCGCACGCGCTTGTCGTCGAACGGCTTGACCGGCTGCATGCGCGCCACGGCAGTATAGGCCGTGACCGTGTCATAGAGCTGCACGTGCGGCAGGCCCTTCATGGCCTCCAGCATGGTGATCTGGCCGAGATACAGCGCGTCGACCTGCTTCGACGCCATGGCCGCGATCTGTGCCGCCACCTCGTCGCCCAGGTCGATGATCTCCAGCGTGTCGATGTTAGGCCCGCCGCCCCAATAGCCGGGCCGCGCCTTGTAGACCGACCGGCGGCCGACTTCGTGCTCGACGAGCGTGAAGGCACCGGTGCCATTCGAGCCGACCTTGAACTCGCCGTTCTCGGCGGGGTCCATGATCGGGAATGGGTAGTGGAACAGGTGCTCGGGGATGGCGATCTGGGCCGCTTTGCCGTTCAGCACGACGGTGAAGTCGTCCTTCTTCTGGATCGCCTGGGCGTCCCACAGCTCCGTCGTCTTCTTCGGGTTGCCCTTGGCGTCCTTCTCGCCGGTGTCGACCTCCTTCAGCAGGAAGTCCTTCATCAGGCCGACGGTCGAGGACCCGACCTTTGGGTCGAGCACGCGCTTGAAGTTCCAGACCACGTCGTCTGCGTTGAACTGGCGGCCGTTGTGCCACTTGACGTCCTTGCGCAGGCGCAGAGTCCAGGTCTTCAGGTCCTCGCTGGCCTCCCACTTCTCGACCAGCCCCGGGCGCGTGATGTTGTCGGTTCCGGTGACCGACAGATAGTCCAGCGTCTGGCGGCCCGAGTTCGCGCTCTCGATCCAACTCCAGGTGTGCGGCGACTTGATTTCCTGCACGCGCATGCCGAGGCGGATGGTGCCGCCCTTGGCGGGCGCCTGGGCCCGGGCGGGCGCCGGCATGCTCAAGCCCGCGAAGGCATAGGCGGCGCTGGCCGACATGCCGAGCAGGCAGGCGTAGCGGACGAATTCGCGACGGTCCATCTTCTTCTCGGCGAGCTGACGCTTCAGCTCGGGAAGAAGGGCGTGTTCCTTCTCCTCAGACATCTCGGCAATCTCCCCGTTGGTTGGGGTCTCGCGACCCATTGATCCACCCTCAGGCTATGAGTTCACGGCCGGATGCGATGCTTGTCAAGCGACCGGCAGTTGGCCAGGGGCGTCCGCCGCTCCCCAGGCCGTGATACGCCGACCGCTTGCGTGCCGGCGGCGGGCTTGTCAGACTTTCTTGAGGGGAAACGTCTGGATGAACATCGCGCGATTGTTGTGGCGAGCGGCGCGCTTGCGGCCGGGGCGTCCGGCCTTGGCGCTGGGCGAGACCGTGGTCGCAAGCTATGGCGCGCTTGCCGGCACGGCGGCCTGCCTGGCCGGCGGCCTTCATCGCCTCGGCGCCAAGCCGGGCGAGCGGGTGGTGCTACTGATGCGCAACTGTCCGGCCTATGTCGCGGCGCTCTATGGCTGCTGGCATGGCGGGCTGGTCGCAGTGCCGGTCAATGCGAAGCTGCATCCCCGGGAGATCGCCTATATCCTCGAACACAGCGGCGCGCGTATCGTGTTGGCAACGCCCGATCTCGCCGAGGCGGCCGGAGCAGCGGGCGCGCCGACGGCGATCACGGTGGATGGTCCGGACTGGCGACGGCTCGCCCGGGCCGACCCGCTTGCCCCGGTGGCGCGCGCGGAGGACGACCCGGCCTGGCTGTTCTACACGAGCGGGACGACGGGGCGGCCCAAGGGCGCGATGCTGACCCAGCGCAACGTCTTCGCCATGACCCAGGGTTACCTCAGCGATGTCGACGACGTGCCGGACGGCGCCACCATCCTGCATGCCGCGCCGATGTCGCACGGCTCGGGGCTCTACAACTTTCCCTACGTGCTGCGCGGCGAACTGCAGGCGATCCCCGAGAGCGGCGGCTTCCATCCCGACGAGATGTTCCGCCTGTTTCGCCGCCATCGCGACGTGGCGCTGTTCGCGGCCCCGACCATGGTCAAGCGGCTGGTCGACCATGCCGTCGCGACCGGCGCGGACCCCGGCAATTTGCGGACCATTATCTACGGCGGCGGCCCGATGTACGTGGCGGACTGCAGGGCGGCGCTGGCCGCGTTCGGCAACCGGCTGGTGCAGATCTACGGCCAGGGCGAGTCGCCGATGACGATCACCGTGTTGCCGCGCGCGCTGCACGCCGACACGGCGCATCCCCGCTACGAGGAGAGGCTGGCGTCGGTCGGCGTCGCGCAGAGCGGCATCGAACTGCGGATCGCAGACGAGGACGACCGCGACCTCGCGACCGGGGAGGTGGGCGAAATCCTGGTCCGTGGCGACACGGTGATGAAAGGCTACTGGAACGATCCCGCGGCGACGGCGAAGGCGCTGCGCGGCGGCTGGCTGCATACGGGCGACATGGGGGCGCTCGACGCGGACGGGTTCCTGACGCTGAAGGACCGATCCAAGGACATGATCATCAGCGGAGGCTCCAACATCTACCCGCGCGAGATCGAGGAGGTGCTGCTGGCGCAGCCCGGCGTAGCGGAGGTGGCCGTTGTGGGTCGGCCCCACCCCGATTGGGGCGAGGAGGTAGTGGCCTTCGTCGTGCCGGCGCCGGGGCGAGAGCTGCGCACGGCGGATCTCGATGCGGCATGCCTTGCCAGCATCGCCCGATTCAAGCGCCCGAAGGTCTGGCGGTTCGTGGCGGCACTGCCCAAGAACAATTACGGGAAGGTCCTCAAGACCGAGCTGCGCAAGCTGGCCGCGGAACCGGTGCATGAGTGAGCAGCCGGCCGCCGCTGTGTCCGCCGGGGCGCTGATGCCGGAGGAGCTTGCCTATCGGGGGGACCGAGGCTGGGTGGGCCTGCTGACCGCCGGCGCGGCGGTCCTGGCCTCGCTGATCGTGCTCAACCAGCTCCTCAATCTCGGATTCTTCGTCGGCGCGGTCATGATCGACACGCGCTATCTCTATGTCTTGGCGGCCTTGATCCTACCCCTGGTGTTCCTCTGCTACCCTGCCGCCGGCGGTACCGGGGCCGCAAGCGTGCCCTGGTACGACCTGCTGGCTGCAGCGGCGACCTTCGCCATCGGCCTGTGGCTGGCCTGGAACGCCTACCGCTCGCTGACCGAAGGATGGGACCAGGCCGCGCCGCGCATGGCGGTGCTCTTGAGTGCGGCTTTCTGCCTCCTCGTCGTCGAGGCATTGCGGCGCACCGGCGGCGCGATCATCGCGGCGATCGTCCTGCTGGTCGGCCTCTACCCGGTCGTCGCAGATGTGATGCCGGGGCCGATCCGCGGGCTTGGCCAGCCGCTGCCCGACGCGATCGCCTACCACATCCTGAGTTCGGAAAGCGCCTTCGGCATTCCGATGCGCGCCTTCGGCGAGATCGTGGTGGGCTTCATCGTGTTCGGCGTGGCGCTGAACTACACGGGCGGGGGAAAATTCTTCAACGACGTTGCCTTCGCGCTGGTCGGCAGGTATCGCGGCGGCGCCGCGCAGGTCGGCGTGATTTCCAGCGCGCTCCAGGGGTCGATCAGCGGCAGCGTCATTTCCAACGTGATTTCCAGCGGCGTCGTCACCATCCCGGCGATGAAACGCACGGGATTCGCGGCCGACTATGCCGGCGGGGTCGAGGCCGTGGCGTCGACCGGTGCAGTGCTGATGCCGCCGGTCATGGGCTCGACCGCCTTCGTGATGGCCTCGTTCCTCGGCAAACCCTATGGCGAGATCGCACTGGCGGCGACGATACCGGCGCTGCTGTTCTATTTCGGGCTGATGGTGCAGATCGACGCCTATTCCGCCCGGCGCAATCTTGCCGGCATGGCGCGCGAGGAGTTGCCGAGCATTGGCGCGGCGCTCAAGGACGGCTGGGTCTACATCCTGGTCTTCGTCGTGCTCGTGTTCTTCATGCTGAGCGAGAAGCAGGAGGCGCTGGCGCCGTTCTACGCGACGGCGGTGCTGCTGGCGATCAACCAGATCCTGCCGCGTCACCGCATGGATCGCCGCCGCCTGATCGCCTTTCTGACCGCGACGGGCCGCGCGCTGGCGGAACTGGTTTCCATTCTGTTGGGGGTCGGGTTCATCGTCGGTGCGTTCTCCATGACGGGGCTGTCCGGCACGCTCGCCAACGACCTCGTCTACCTCGCCGGCGGCCGGCCGATCGTGCTTCTGCTGATGGGCGCCCTGACCAGCTTCATTTTCGGCATGGGGATGACGGTCACCGCCTGCTACATCTTCCTTGCGATCGTGCTGGCGCCGCCCCTGGTGAAAGCGGGCATGGATCCGCTCGCCGTTCACCTCTTCGTGATGTACTGGGGCATGATCTCGTTCATCACGCCGCCCGTCGCCCTGGCCGCTTTCGCCGCCGCACCGATCGCCCAGACAAGCTTCTTCAAGATCGGCTGGCAGGCGATGAAGCTCGGCACCATCATCTACTTCGTCCCCTTCGTATTTGTACTCAATCCCGCGCTGGTGCTGCGCGGATCGTGGCAGGAGATCGCGCTGGTGACCGGCACGGCCTTCCTTGGCGTTTTCCTGATTGCTTCCGCGATCCAGGGATACATGGCCGGGCTCGGCATGATCCCCGCGACGATGGGCGGGCTGGTCGGGCGCCTTCTGGTGCTGGCGGGCGGCGTCGCCTTGTTCCTGCCCGGCGGTGCGGCGCTGGGCCTGGAATTCGGGCGGTTCGGCTTGGAAGCGATCGGCGCGGCCGCAGCGGTGGCGGGCGCACTTGTCATCCGCGCCCAGCAATCGCGGCCGGCCGTGGTATAGTGGCCGCAACCAACAATCCGATAGGGAGGACCCACAGGATGCATCGCGGTCTCGTCGCTTCACTTGCCGTCGCGGCGGTGCTGGTCGCGCCGGCCGCCGCGCCGGCTCAGTCCGGCCCGATCAAGCTGCCGGAGACGGTTGCCTGGACGGCCTATGACGTGGGCTCGGGCGGCTACAACCAGGCGGTCGCCATCGGCAACGCGCTGAAGAACAAGCTGGGCGTCAACCTGCGCGTGCTGCCGGGCAAGAACGACATTTCGCGCACGCTGCCGGTGCGCGAGGGCAAGGTGCAGTTCTCGGCCAATGGCGTCGGCGGCGCCTACCTGGCGCAGGAGGCGGTGTTCGAGTTCGGGGCGAGGGACTGGGGCCCGCAGCCGGTGCGCTCGCTGCTGCTCAACAACTCCGACGCGCTTCTGACGATCGTCACGGCCAAGGACGCCAACATCAAGACGATGGCGGATCTCAAGGGCAAGCGCGTCGCCTGGGTGGTCGGCGCGCCGTCGCTCAACCAGAACATCACGGCGCTGCTCGCTTTCGGCAATCTGACGTGGAAGGACGTCGTCCGCGTCGACTTCCCGGGCTTCGGCCAGGCGATGGACGGCATCATCAACAACCAGGTCGACGCCGCGTTCTCCTCCAGCATTTCAGGCAACGCCTACAAGATCGCGTCATCGCCGCGCGGGCTGCACTATCCGACCGTGCCGCACGCCGACAAGGCCGGTTGGGCGCGGCTCAACAAGACGGCGCCCTTCTTCATCCCGTTCATGGGAACGGAAGGCGCTGACATGTCGAAAGACAAGCCTGTGGAGGCCGCGACCTACCCCTATCCGATCCTGATGTCGTACGACAATGCGCCGGCCGACCTTGTCTACAACATGACCCGCGCGATGGTGGAGCTGTTCAACGACTACAAGGACGGCGCGCCGGGCAATAACGGCTGGGCGCTGGATCGCCAGCGCTTCGACTGGGTGGTGCCGCTGCACGACGGCGCGATCAAGTACTTCCGCGAGATCGGCAAGTGGACCGACGCGCTGCAGAAGCACAACGACGGGCTGGTCAAGCGCCAGCAGGTGCTTGCGGCGGCCTGGAAGGACGTCCAGAAATCGGCGCCGGCCGACGAGGCCGGTTTCGCCAAGGCCTGGATGAAGGCCCGCGCGGAGGCGCTGACCAAGGCCGGCATGGAACCGGTACTGACGGAATGGTAGCGAACGCCTAACCCGGATTTCTCAAACTCGGTAGGTGCATCGGGGCCTGGACTCTGAGAG
>CAYMTM010000057.1:21434-21832 GCA_964393375.1 uncultured Rhodospirillaceae bacterium | reverse complement strand
GATGATCGCCCCCAGGACCACCGAGGCGACGGTCAATTCGATCGTGTAGGGGATGACGTTCAGCACCTCGCGCAGCACCGGCCTGCCGGTGACCAGCGAGTTGCCCCAGTCGCCGCTGAGCGCGCCGCCCATGAACTCGGCGTACTGCACGACCAGTGGCCGGTCGAGGCCGAGGCGCACGCGCAACGCCTGAATCGCCTCGGCGCTCGCCTGTTCGCCCAGGATCACCAGCGCCGGGTCGCCCGGCAGCACGCGGGCGATGAAGAACACCACCGTGAGCACGGCCAACAGCGTCGGCACCGCGAAGAGCAGGCGCTTGACCAGGTATTGCAGCATGGCGGCGGCAACGCGGGCGGCCGTTGGGCCGCCCGCGCCTTGGCGTCGCTATTTGAAATGGC
>CAYMTM010000057.1:4781-21424 GCA_964393375.1 uncultured Rhodospirillaceae bacterium | reverse complement strand
TCATCGGCCCCAGGCTTAGACTGCCCTTGAGGTCGTAGCCAAGGACTAAATTGTCCTTGTAACCGAAGACCTGGAGCTGCTCGTGGCTGGGCACCGCACAGACGTTCTCCATCAGCTTGAACTGTGCCGTCCGCCACAGGGCCTTGGCCTTGGCCGGGTCGGGCTCGATCCGCGCGGCGTCGATCTCGGCGTCGGCCTGGTCGCAATGCGTGAAGTTGGTCACCGCGGTGGGCGTGTTGACGATGCTGCGCGAGTGGAAGAACTGCGTCAGGTAGATGTCCGCCACCGGGAACCGCGCCGCGGCGTAATGCACGATCGGGCTCAGATCCTTGCGGATCTGGGCATGAAACGTGGCGTGCTCGACGACGTCGATCTCCAGGTTGATGCCGACCTTCTTCAGCATCGCCTGCCAAGCCTGCATCGTCGGCAGCATGCCGGAAAGGTTGGTGTGGATCACCTTCAGCGTGAAGCCGTTGGGATAGCCCGCCTCCTTCAACAGGGCCTTCGACTTCTCCGGATCATAGGGCAGGATCGGCGCGTCGTCCGCGTAGCCCAGATAGCCGATCGGGACGATCGACTTGGCCTCGCGCGCGGTCGAGGCGCCCTTCAGCGCCACCATCGCCTTGCGGTCGATCGCGTGCGCGATCGCCTTGCGCACGCGGATGTCCTTGAGAATCTCGTGCTTGGTATTGAGGTAGATCGTCGACAGCTCGGCCGGCTCCATCACGGCGACGACCGCGCCTTTCACCTTCTTCGTGCGCTCGACCCAGGTCTCGTCCTGCTTGCCGTAGACCAGGTCGAGCTCGCCCGCTGCGAAGGCCAGATCGCGGCTGGCGTCGGATTCGATGAACTTGTACTCGATCGTGTCCAGCTTGGGCCTGCCGCGGAAATAGTCCGGGTTTGCCACCAGGGTCACCGATTGCTGCGGCTTGTATTCCTTGAACATGAACGGGCCGGTGCCCACGGGCTTGAGCTTGAAGTTCTCGCCTGCGGCTTCCGCAGCCTTCATGCATACCATGTTGCCGCCGTGCAGATTGGCGACCATCCCGAGCAGGCTGGGAATCGGGTTCTTCAGCGTGATCTTGACGGTCGACGCGTCCGGCGCTTCGACTTTGTCAAAATCCTTGTAGTCGCTGGCGAACTGCGAGGTCTTGGCGTCGGCGGCGCGCTTCAGCGAGTAGATCACGTCGGCCGAGGTAAACTCGTTGCCGTCGTGGCACTTCACCCCCTTGCGCAGGTTGAAGGTCCACTCCTTACCGTCAGCCGAGGCGGTCCATTTCTCCGCCAGGTCGGGCTCGATCAGTTCGGGACTGATGGTGCCGGGCTTGAACCGGACCAAGCCGCTGAAGATCATCTGCAGCAGCGCCTTGTCGGGCGTGGTCGCGGTCATGTGCGGGTCCAGCCGGCCCACGTCCTTGGTCGCCATGCCGTAGTTGAGAACTTTCTTCTGCGCCCAGGCCTGTCCGGACAACGGCCCAACGGCCAGCACCGCCGCGCCTGCCAGCAGCGCGACGGAAAAAAGCCTTTTCGTCATGGTAGATTCTCCCCGTATTGCCCCTCGCCACAGGTGCCGCGGCACCTAGACCTGGGCGGATGGTGGCCGGTTTTTTCGCCCGGATGCAAGGGCCATCCGAGCAGGCGCTATGCCGGCACAAACCTGTCGATCGAGAACGGTTCCAAAGGCGACTTGCTGCGCCCCTCGACCGCCAGCTCGGCCAGTATCTCCCCCATCCCCGGGCCGAGCTGGAAGCCGTGGCCGGAGAAGCCGAAGCCATGGATCAGCCCGGGCGTCGTCCGGCTGGGCCCGATCACCGGGATGCCGTCGGGCATGGCTCCTTCAAGGCCCGACCATGTCCGGATCAGCCGCGCACCGCGCAGGGCGGGTATCGCCTCGACCGCGCGCGCGATGGCGCCCGCCGTGCTCAGGGGCATTGGCCTTGCCCGCACCTGGCCGGCGTCCCCCACGCCGGCGCCGCCGCCGAAGACCACGTTGCCGCGCGAAATCTGGCGGATATAGACGTCGCCGCCGATAACGCCGAGATTGTGCTCGACCAGGAAGGGCAACGGTTCGGTGACGCATAGATTGGGCGTCATCAGCTCCTCGGGCACGCGCTCGCCGAACATGGCGGCGATTTCGTGACCCCAGGCGCCCGCCACGTTGATCAGCGTAGCAGCCCGGACCGTCAGGCCGGCAGCCGTCTCCACGGCAAAGCCGGCGCCGTCGTACAGCGCGACGACGACCTTTGCTCCCTCGCGGATATCGGCGCCGGCGCGCCGGGCGGACCGGGCGAACAGCGGGGCCACCAGGCGCGGATTGGCGTGCCCGTCGTCCGCCACCAGCGAAGCGCCGATCACCTTCCCGCCCAGCCAGGGATAGCGGGCGCGGATCGCGTTGCGGCCGAGAAGTTCGGCCGCGATCCCGTAGTCGCGTGCTCCCGCCGCCCAGGCCTCCAGCTCCGCCATTTCCGCGTCGCCGCGCGCGAGCTTCAGATGCCCGCTCACGACGAACTCGCCGTCGTGCCCGACCAGCTCGGGCAGGCGGTCCCAGACCGCGCGCGATCGTGTCGCCAGCGGCAACTCGGCGAAGGCGCGGCCCTGGCGTCGCACGCCGCCGTAGTTGACCCCGCTTGCCTGGCTGCCGCACAACCGCGCCTCCAGCAGCACGACCGACAGGCCGCGCCGGCGCAGGCGCAGCGCGGCGGCGCAGCCCGCCGTGCCGCCGCCGATGATGGCGACGTCGGCTTTCAGCGACTCGGCCACGGTTGCGCCGTCAAAGCGTGTCTTCCAGCCGACAGTTCACCAGTAGCTCGGCGACGGCGGCCGTATTGGGTAGTGCGATCGCCAGCGCGACGATCTCCGCCAAGTCGGCGGGGTCGATCATCTCGGCGCGCGCAACCTTGGTCACACCCGCGGTCAGGTCGGTGGCGACGAAGCTCGGGCACACCGCTGTCGCCCGCACGCCGTCGTTCCACGCCAGTTGCCGCGCCGCATGGGTCAGCGCCATCAGGGCGAATTTCGACATGGCATAGCCGGCGTTCTCGTTCTTCACCCGCTTGCCCGACAGCGAGGAGACATTGACGATACGTCCGCTGCCGGCGCGACGGAGATGCGGCAGGGCAAGCCGGATCATGCGCATCGGCGCCTTGACGTTGACCGCCCAAAGGGCATCGAGATTGGCGTCATCTGGGTCTTCAATGCGGGCCATCGGGGCTATGCCGGCGTTGTTGACCAGACCGTCGATGCGCCCGAAGCGCGCCGCCGTCGCCTCGACCCAGGCCGCGTTCGTGCCGGCGTCGGCGGCGTCGTAGGCATGGCGCAGCACGCGCCCGGGTACGAATTCGGCCGTCGCCTTCTCGAGCGCCCGCAGGTCCCGCGCTCCGAGGCTGAGGCTGTAGCCCTTGGCATGCAGGCAGCGCGCGATCGCCAGTCCGATGCCGCGATTGGCGCCGCTGACCATTACGACGCGCCCGGCGGCGTCCAGCATCGCTCTCCCCTTCTCCCGGTCGTCCGTGCGATAGTCGCGGCCGCTACCCTACAGAACCGGATCGGGAGAGCCAATCGAATGAAGTACGCTCCGCTGGGCCGCAGCGGCCTGATGGTCAGCCGAATCTGCGTCGGCGGCAATTCCTGGGGCGCCAAGGGGCGCCGAGCCTGGGCGGCGTTCGGGGTCGAGGAGAGCCGGCCGTTTTTCCGCCGCGCGCTCGATCTGGGCATCAATTTCTTCGACACGGCGGACGCCTATAACGCCGGCGAGAGCGAGTCGATCATCGGCGAGTGCCTGGTCAGCCAGGTCAGGCGCGAGGAAATCGTGATCTCGACCAAGGTGGGCCTCAAGATGAGCGACCACCCCAACGGCGTAGGGCTTGGCCGCAAGCATCTGATCGCCTCGCTCGACGCCCAGCTCAAGCGGTTGCGCACCGACTACGTCGACGTCTATCAGGTCCACCGCCTCGACACGATGACGCCGATCGACGAGTTCATGGCGACGCTGACGGACATGGTGCGTGCCGGCAAGGTGCGCTACATCGGCGGCTCCACAATGCCGGCCTACAGGTTCGCCCAGATGCTGATGCTGGCGGAGTGGAAGGGCTACGCCCGGCCGATCGCCATGCAGAACCTCTACAACCTTATCCAGCGCGAGGAGGAGCGCGAGATGATCCCGCTCTGCCTCGAAGCCGGCGTCGGCCTGATCCCATACAGCCCGCTCGCGCGCGGGTTCCTGTCGGGCTCGCGCCCGAAGGGCGGCGGGGGGACTACCGAACGGGCGCAGAAGGACAACCACCAATTCACGCAGATCTACCGCGACAGCGACTACGCGGTCGTCGACCGGGTACGGCAGGCGGCGCGCAAGCGCGGCATCACCCCCAGCCAGATCGCGCTGGCCTGGATGCTCTCGAAACCGGTCATGGCCGCGCCGATCATCGGCGCCACGAAGCTCGAATATCTCGACGAGGCGGCGAAGGCGGTCGAGGTCAAGCTCGACGCAGAGGAGATCGCGTCGCTGGAGGCGCCCTATGAGTGGCGCGTGCCGCCGGCGAATTGACCGGCCGAGGGCTGTATGAGGCTGAGCGCCGACCTCGCCTACCTTGCCGCCTACATGGCGATCGACTGGGCGGCATCGATACAGGACCTGAGTGCGATCGGTATCACGCCCTGGAATCCGTCGATCGGACTGGCGCTGGCATGGTTGATCCTGCATGGACCGAACCGCTGCGTCCCCCTGGCGGCAGCGATATTGATGATGGATTTCGTCGTCCGTCCGTTGCCGGGGGCGCCGGTCGCACGGATCTTTTCCGCCCTGCTGGTCGTTGCCGCCTATGGTGGCGTTGCCGCGGCGCTCACGCGACGGCTTGGCCTGGACGAGCGCCTGGATCATCTGCGCGACCTGCTGCTGCTGCTCGGCGTCGGTGCGGCTGCCGCCGCTTTGCTGGCCCTGACAAATGTAGGCCTGTTCGTTCACGCCGACCTCATCCGGCCGGCGGACTTTCTCGCCATCGCGCTGCGTCAATGGGTGGGCGACATGATCGGCATCGCCGTTGTCACGCCGACGGTCCTGCGTGCAAGGACCTGGTGCCTGGCACCGACCGGCGAGCCGCCAACGCGCGTTGCCATGGAGGCGGCGGCCGCCGCCTTGGCGATCGGCGGTTTCGTCTGGTTCGTGTTCGGCTGGGAGGGAACCGATGAGTACAAGGTCTTCTACCTGCTGTTTCTGCCGGTCGTCGCCATAGCGGTTCGCCGCGGCCTGGACGGCGCGTGCCTGTCGCTGCTGCTCGCGCAGATCGGCATGATCTTTCTGGTCCAGAGCCGCGGCTTCGGCTCGGCGGAAGTCACGGATTTCCAGTTATTGATGCTGTCGCTTTCCGTCATCGGGCTGCTGACCGGGGCGGTAGTGTCGGAACGCGAGCGGGCCGAGCTTGCAACGCGCGAATTCGAGCAGCGCCTGCGCGAGCGTCAAAGCGAGCTGGAGCACGTCTCGCGCCTCAGCGCCCTCGGCGAGATGGCGTCGACCCTGGCACACGAATTGAACCAGCCCATGACCGCGACGCGCGCCTATGTCCGCACAGCGCAGCGCATGCTCACGGATTCCCCTGCGGACGAGGAGAGCCGGATCAAGGCCCTGGATGCGATCGCCAATGCCGTCAGCCAGGTCGACTTGGCCGGCGGCATCGTCCGCAATTTGCGCGACCTGGTGCGCCGGCGCAGCGTGATCCGCGAGCCGGTCGACCTGGTCGAGCTTGCGCAACAATCGCTGGCGCTGGTGCGCTCGCAGGCCCGCTTCGAGCAGATCCGGGTTGCGATCAACCCGGGCCCCAATGTGCCCAGCGTCCTGGCGGAGCGCATCCGCATCCAGCAAGTTCTCATGAACCTGCTCCGCAACGCGATCGACGCAGTCCACGCCGCGCCGCCCGATCGCCGCACCATCGAGGTCGGCATCCGGTCCATTCCGGAACAAGGGCTTGTGGAGCTTTCCGTTTGCGACCGTGGCCCTGGCGTGCCGCCGGAAATTCAGGCCGACCTGTTCGCCGCGTTCGCCACCACCAAGCCCGAGGGCCTCGGGCTCGGTCTTTCGATCTGCCGCAGCATCGTGCAAGCCCATGGCGGCCGGCTGTGGCTGGAATCGACCGGTCCGGGCGGCAGCGATTTCCGCTTCACCTTGCCGGTGTCAGGTGACATGATACGCGCATGAGTACAACCCCGACCGTCTTCGTCGTGGATGACGAGCCCGCCGTACGCGACTCGCTGCGCGCTCTGCTGGATACCTATGGTTTCGCGGTGGAAACCTATGGCTCCGGCGCGGAATTCCTGGATCGCGTCGACCGCGACCGGCCCGGCTGCCTGGTGGCCGACGTTCGTATGCCCGATATGAGCGGCATAGAGCTGCAGCGCGAATTGAGCAGCCGCAAGATTCCGCTGCCGGTGATCGTCATTACCGGGCATGGCGACGTGCCGATGGCCGTCGACGCCTTGAAGACGGGTGCCGTCGATTTCTTCGAAAAGCCGCTGAACGACGAGGCTCTTGTCGAAAGCATCCGGCGCGCCTTGGACCGTGACCAGAAAACCCGGGTCCAGGACGAGGAACTATCCGTACTGACCAGCCGCCGCGCCCGCCTGACCGGGCGTGAGGCTGAAGTGATGGATCTGATCGTCGACGGATTCGCCAACAACGTCGTGGCGGGGCGCCTCGGCATCAGCGCCCGCACGGTCGAACATTACCGCGCCAACATCATGCAGAAGATGGAGGCGTCGAGCTTCGCCCACCTTGTGCGCATGGCCATCAAGCTGGGCCGGCACGACGCCTGACCGTTCGATCTGGCCCGTAGTAATACCCTGGCAGGCGTCCGGATTCCGCGCCTTTCGCGTGACGGATAGGATTTGTCCTGACGGAACGCCGCGGTCACTTCCGCGCGGGTCGGGCAGCCTGCCTGCCAGGGACGGGCCCTGAAGCGCCGGAGGGCGGCGTTCCGATCCCTTCCCCCGATCCCCTTATTCCGCCGCCATCGGTCGCGGCTCGGCCAAGGCGGCAGGCGCGGTACGTGCCGTCCGCTCGCGGGCGAGGTAGCTGTAGACGGTGGGTACGACGAACAGGGTGAAGATCGTACCGATCGTCATCCCCGTCGCGATCACCAGGCCGATATTGTGCCGGCTAGCCGCACCCGCGCCGCTCGCGGTCATCAGCGGCAGCACGCCCACCACCATCGCCGCCGTCGTCATCAGGATGGGCCGCAGGCGGATGCCCGCGGCCTTCTGAATTGCGGCGTGTCGATCCAACCCCTCTTCCGCCTGCAGTTTGTTGGCGAACTCGACCATCAAGATTCCATGCTTGCTGATCAGCCCCACCAGCGTGACCAAGCCGATCTGCGTGTAAATGTTGATCGTTGCCAGCCCCAGGTTCAGCGGGATCAAGGCGCCGCAAATCGACATCGGCACCGAGACGAGGATGATCAGCGGATCGCGGAAGCTCTCGAACTGCGCCGCGAGCACCAGATAGATGATCACGATCGCGAAGATGAAGGCGAAGAGCAGCGTGTTGCCCTCGTGAACCAGCTGACGCAATTCGCCTTGGTAGTCGACCTGGAAGCCCTTGGGCAGAACCTCGGCGGCCTTGTCGTTGAGGAACCTCAAGGCCTGGCCGAGCGTCGAGCCGGGGATCGGCAGCGCCGACAGCGTGCCGGCATTGAGCTGGTTGAACTGATAAAGCGAATTCGCGGCCACTGTCGGCTCCAGGGTCACCACGCTCGATAGCGGGACCATGCCGCCCTGGGCGGTCTTGACGTAGATGCGGTCGATCGCACTGGGATCGATGCGGAAGTCCCGCGGGACCTGCGGGATGACCTTGTAGCTGCGGCCCTCGATGTCGAAGCGGTTGACGTAGTCGCCGCCCAGCAGCCCGGCCAGCGACGTGCCGATCTCCGCCATGCCGATTCCGAGCGCCGCCGCCTTGCTGCGATCGATCCTCACCAGCACCTCGGGCTTGTTGAACTTCAGATCGCCGTCCACGACGATGAAATTCCCGCTGCGCCGCGCCTCGAGGATCAGCCGGTCGAGCGCCTCGGCCACCACGCGCGGCTCGGCCGTGGACACCAGCACGTACTGCACGGGCAGACCGCCGCTGGCGCCAGGCAAGGTGGGCAGCGCGAAGGCGAAGGCCTGCAGGCCCGGCAGGCGGAACAACTCCTTCTGCACGTCCTGCTGCACCTGTTTCTGGCTGCGCTTGCGCTCGTCCCAGGGCTTCATCAATAGGCCGCTGATGGCGTTGTTCGGCTTGCCCAAGCCGTTGATCAGGAAATAGTCCTCGCGCTCCGGAATCCCGTTGAAGATCCGGTCGAACTCCCTGGTGTAGGTCGTCAGGAAGTCGAAATTCGCCGATTCCTGCGCGTTGGCGCTGACGAAGACGATGCCCTGGTCTTCCTCGGGCGCGAGCTCGGTGAAAGACTTCATGTAGAGCAGCGGGCAGCTCGCCAGCACCACCGCCGCCACCATGACGGTCACGGGCCGGTATTTCAGCGTGTTTGCAAGGCGGCGTTCGTAGTAGCGCTGCACGCGGCCGAAGGCGCGGTCGAGCAGGCGCACAAAACGCCCCTCGGAATCCTCGGCACGCAACAGCTTCGAGCACATCATCGGCGAAAGCGTCAGCGCGACGACCCCCGAGACGATCACCGCGCCGGCCAGGCAGAAGGCAAATTCCTTGAACAGCGCGCCGGTAAGGCCGGTCGTAAAGCCGATCGGCGCGTAGACAGCCGCCAGGGTAATGGTCATGGCGATGACCGGCAGAGCGATCTCGCGCGCGCCCCGGATCGAGGCTTCCAGCGGCGAGGCGCCTTCCTCGATATGGCGGTGGATGTTCTCCACCACCACGATGGCGTCGTCCACCACCAGGCCGATCGCCAGCACCATCGCCAGCAGTGTCAGCAGGTTCAGCGAGTAGCCGAGCGCCAGCAACAGCCCGCACACGCCGATCAGCGACAGCGGGATCGTGACCAGCGGAATGACGACCGACCGCACCGAGCCAAGGAACAAGAAGATGACGATGACGACGACCAGCGACGCCTCGACGATCGTGGTCATCACCTCCTTGATCGAGGCGCGGATGTAGCGCGTGGAATCGTAGGCGACTTTCGCCTTCAGCCCCGCCGGCAAGGCTGCCTGGATCTGTGGAAGCGCCTTCATGACATCGTCGATGACCGTCAGCGGATTGGCTTCCGGCGTTCCGAAAATTCCGACGGCGACGGCCTGCTGCCCGTCGAACACCACGCCGGTGTCGACGTTTTCGACACCCAGCTCGATCTTGGCGATGTCGCCGAGGCGGATCAGCGTGGCGCCATCGCTGCGCACCACCAGGCGGGCGAAGGACTCCGGGTCGGACAGGCCGGTCTTGGCGTTGAGGTTGATGATATCGAACTGTCCCTTCGTCTGGCCGGGCGCGGACTGGAAGTTGTTGCGCTGGATCGCGGCGTTGACTTCCGCCGGCGTCACGCGCAACGCGGCCATGCGCACGGGATCGAGCCAGATGCGCATGGCGAAGCTCTGCTCGCCGAAGATCTGCGCCTGGGCCACGCCGTCGATGATGGCGATCTTCGGCTGCACCACCCGCACCAGGTAGTCGGTGATCTGCGCCGGCGTCATCGTCTCGCTGTAGAAGCTGATATAGAGCAGCGCTATCTGGCGGGCGGCCGACTTGGTCGTCACGGGGTCTTCGACCTCGCGCGGCAAGACGTTGCGGGTCTGCGCGACCTTTGCCAGCACCTCGGTCATCGCCTTGTCGGGATCGGCGCCGATGCGCAGATGGGCCACGATCGTGCTGAGGCCGGTAGCACTCGTCGAGGTCAGGTAGTCGATGCCCGCCGCGCCGGCGATCGCCTGCTGGAGCGGCGTAGTGACGAACCCCTGCATCAGCTCGGCCGGCGCGCCGGGATAGGACGTTGTCACCGTGATCTGGCTGTCCTCGATCTTGGGGTACTGGCGTACCGCCAGCTTGGCGATCGCCTGCAGCCCGACGATCAGGATCAACAGGCTGACGACGCTCGCCAGCACGGGCCGGCGGATGAACAGCGCCGTAAGGTTGGCGTTCATCGCAGCGGTTCCCCCGCGCCCTGGCGCAGCGCGATGCTGTTGTCGACCAGGACTGGCGCGTTGTTCTGCAATTTCACCTGGCCGGCGATCACGACCTCGTCGCCTTCCTGCACGCCCTTCGTGATGGCGATCAGTCCATCCTTCCGATCACCGGTCGAAACCGGCCGGCGTTCCACGCGCTTCATCGGCTTGCCATCGGCGCCGGTCGAATCGACCACGAGGTAGACCGAGTCGCCGTAGAGGCTGAAGTCGATCGCTGTCTTCGGCACGATCACCAGCCGGTCGATGCGCTCGAGCGAAATCGTGGCGTTGGCGAACATGCCGGGCCGCAGGAGATGCTCGGGATTGTCGATGGTCGCCTGCACCAGGACCATGCGGTTGGCCTGATCAAGCTGCGGATCAATCGCGGTGATCCTGCCGGTGAACTCGCGCCCTCGGAACGTATCGACCTTGATCGCGACCGACTGGCCGACTTTCAAGTCCGCCAGGCGCTGCTCCGGCAGGGTGAGGTTGGCGTAGAGCGAGTCGAGCTGCTGCAGGCCGACCAGTTTTGTGCCCGGCCCGACATACTGGCCGAGATTGACCAGCCTCACGCCCAATACCCCGTCGAAGGGCGCGCGGATGATCTTCTGGTCGACCAGGGCCCGGATTCGCGCAATGTCGGCCTCCGCAGTGTCCAGGGTCGCCTTCGCTTGGTCGAAAGCCGCCTGCGAGGAGAACTGTTTCTCGGTAAGTTGACGCGCACGGTCGAACGTCAATTGGCTCATCCGCCGCACCGCCTCGAGCCGCTTGAGGTCCGCGTTTTCCACCGCGACATCCAGACGCACCAGCACGTCGCCCTTCTTGACCCGCTGCCCGGCCTCGAAGACGATCTCGTTGACGATGCCGCCGACCTGCGGCGCCACGTCGACGGTGCGGATCGCCTGCAGCGTGCCTACCGCGTCGATCGTGCGCGGCCAGGATTGGACCATTGCGCGCGCGGTCGAAACCGTGACCGGCGGCGGATCCTTGGGCGCGAAGGCCTGGCGGATCATCTGGTCGCGAAACATGTTGAACCATGCCAGGCCGCCGAACACGGCGGCCAACAGCGCGCCGGCAATGATGAAACGCTTGATCATCGGCTACTTGTCCCGATCTCGGGCGCCGGGGATCGCCATCCCGCGGCGCCGGCTCCCTTCGATCTACTTGCTGTCTGCGTCGCGCCGCCTATAGGCGCGCAGGAACGTCGCGACGACCCGGTCGGCCGCGCGCGCACGCTCCTCCTCGGTTACCTGCCCCAGCGTCCCCAGCACGCAGGGCAGATGGAACCGGCCCTGGATCAGTCCCAGAAACTCCTGGGCCGCGATCTGCGCGTCGTCGATATCGAGATGGCCGGCGGCACGTCCCGCCTCAAGAATTGCCGTCAGGCGGGCGATCACGACCTGCGGCCCCTGCTCGAAGAAGATTCGCCCCAGCTCGGGGTTGCGCGGCGCCTCGGCGACGACGACGCGGTACATGCATTGCGCCTCGGGCGCCATGATCACTTCCATGAAGCGGCGGGCGAACTGGCCCAGCGCCTTCTCGGCGCCCAGTACGGCTGCGTCGGCCGCGTCGACCGACTGGTAGACGAGCGAGGCTTTCCCTCGGACGATGGCGGCGAACAGCTCCTGCTTGTTCTTGGCATGGGCATAGACGGTGGCCTTGGACACGCCCGCCTCGCGCGCGATCGCGTCCATGGTCGTCGCCTCGAAGCCCCGGGCCAGGAACAGCCGCGCGGCGGCCTCGAGGATCTGGCGGCGCTTCTGCTCGGAGAAGCGGGTCAGGCCCGGCGAGGCGATGTCTTCCGTTGCCGCGGGTTCATTGTGCGGATGCAGCATTGAACTGAACCGTATAGTATTATTTGTAATTAAATTACATGTCGTTAGGGCTTGGGTCAAGCCCAAAATCTCAAATCAGCCTCAAAGCCATACTGCCAGTCCCACGCAAAACCTCCGGCCAACACTGGAGTGCAGTCGATTTCCTTTCCACGAACCCACCTCTGCCGCGCCAGCGAGCAACCGGCACGGCCCCTCCATCAAAGGCCTCTATAGCGTGCTTCATAAATTTGCTATGTTCGCAACACGAGTGCCTCAACCGCGTTGCGTGTCGGACCGTCCACAGTTCACGTTGGACCCATTTCGTCATGGTTGCCCCTGCATCACCGGAAGAGATGGCGCG
This sequence comes from uncultured Rhodospirillaceae bacterium, assembly GCA_964393375.1. Classification (GTDB taxonomy): domain Bacteria; phylum Pseudomonadota; class Alphaproteobacteria; order JAEULC01; family JAEULC01; genus JAEULC01. Next base: position 9,157 of record CAYMTM010000057.1, on the reverse strand, counting down.
CGAGCAGGTCGCGCAGTGGTATTTGACCTTCATATCGATCGTCTTCGGCGTTTTCTTCGGTGTTTGGCTGGCGCCGATCAGCGACGTGTACTTGCGTTTAGACGACCAGCAATTACCGAAGGTCATGATCCACCCGCCTGGCAGCAAGCAGCCTACAATCCAAGATGAAACACCGGCCTGTGCCCCGACCCTACTTGGCCTGATGGAAAGGACCGACCAAACGCCTACCAAGGTCACCGTCTCCCGGACGCTCGAGTGGTTCAGGACCGGCAATTTCGTTCGTGGCGCGATCATGTTCCTGATCCTGGTGTGCTTGTGGTGGTGGTACGGCAGATTTCTCAGCCATGTAATGCCCGCGGAAAGTTTCTGGCTCTACGTGTTCGACTTCGTCTCCCTTTGCTTTTTCTCGATAGCGTTCCGCATGTGGCACCACCACGAACTATTCCCCTTCATCGTTGTTTTGGCGGCGACCATGATGCTGCTGCGCTTCCTGATGGCACGAGTCAAAGTACCGGCAGGCTCGCGCGCGAGGTCCTCGATTCACCTGGCGCTGTGGATACTCGGATGCTTCATCGCATTGGGCATGGCAGCGGGCACCGGAATCGTCGTGACCCTCGCCCAGCTAGGCACAGAAGTAGATTTGATTGAAAAGCACTGGGACAAGGTCGAAAACTCGACCCTGGCATTGCTCGCACTCGGAATATTGGTGACTTGCGCAGCCGCCTGGAAGACAGAGGGGCCGCCTTTCAGGTCACCGCGTTTGCCGGCCGCATGGACCAAATGCGAATCCTAGTGGGCGCTATCGAGCACCAGACAATCGCATGAGAGAAACTCGACGCGTTCAACGATTCCTCGCGACCGTTCGGCCATATAGCAAGGCGGTGGTCACGAGCCCGTTCTTTGCCGATATGGCTGCCGGCACGCTTTCAATGGCCCGGTTCCGCTTCGGATTGCTGCATTTTTTCCCGCTTATTGAGGCATTCCCCAAGTACATCGCGCTCTTGCTGACGAAACTGCCGCTACAAGGCGAACCGGCAGAGGCGGCGCGCGATTGGCTGATTCAAAACCTGGGCGTCGAGCGTCGCCACGTGGTCTGGTATCGGCAATGGGCCGTGGATTTCGGCGTTCGCGCCGGCGATCTGCTTGCAAACAAGCCGCCACCGGAAATCGATGCCGTGAACAACCATCTGTGGCGCGTCGCGACCTATGGCGCCTTCGCCGAGGGACTCGCCGCCATCAACGTCGGTATCGAGGGGCCCACCGGAATCTGGACCAAGCGCGTCAGGCCGAGAATCGGTGCCTATGGCCGGCGGCGCGGGGTTACCGTCCGCACCGGCACGCTGACTTGGCTTAACGCGCACGCGCGCTACGACGATCGCCATCCCGACGAGGCATTGGACCTGATCGCCAAGTTCGCGAGATCGAATGCCGACTGGCGGCTGGCGACCGAGGCCGCTTGCCGCAGCATGGCCTACTACGCGATGGCCGCGGACGCCGTCTACAGGCTGGCCAAGTAGCCCGGTCCCCGAATCGTCGAAAGCCGGAGCCGCTAGCACACCGTCCGGAACCGCTCCTTGCACACCTGCAGCACCTCGTCGGGATCGCGCTTCCACCAGTTGTTGGCGGAGAAGATTTCCGCCTCGACGAAGCCGTCGTAGCCGGCCGCCTCGACCCAGCCGCGGATCTGCCGGATGTCGATGATGCCGTCGCCCATCATGCCGCGGTCGACCAGCATGTCTTTCGTCGGCACCAGCCAGTCGCAGACATGGAAGCCCAGGATGCGGCCCGCCCGGCCCGCGCGCGCGATCTCCGTCTCCAAGGTCGGGTCCCACCAGGTGTGATATACGTCCACCGCGACGCCGATGCCCGGGCCAACCCGGTCGCACAGGTCGTTGGCGTGGCGCAGCGTGTTCACGCAGGCGCGGTCGGCCGCATACATCGGGTGCAGCGGCTCGAGCGCCAGCTTCACCCCTGCGGACCGGGAATACTCGAGCAGGCGGGCCATCGCCTCTTCCACCTGCGCATGGGCTCCGGCGATGCCTTTCGATCCGGCCGGCACGCCGCCCACCACCAGGATCAGGCAGTCGGCTCCCAGCGCGGCCGCTTCGTCGACGGCGCGGCGATTGTCGTTCTGCGCCTGCTGGCGGCCCGCCGCTTCGGCGGCGGTAAACATGCCGCCGCGGCAATAGCCGTTGACGCGCAGCCCGGCGGCGCGGATCGCCTTCGCGGCCGCGTCCAGCCCCATCGCCTGTACCTGGTCGCGCCAGGGCGCGATGGCCCTTATGCCGTGGCGCTGGCAGCCCTCGACGATCTGCTGCAGGTTCCAGCGCTGACGCACCGTGGCGCCGTTCAGCGACAGCAGCTCGGGATGCTTGGCCAGATCGCGCACCGGTCAGACCGCCAGCTTCGGCACGTCAACCCAGCGCCGGTCCTGCCAGCTCTTCAGCGCCAGTTCGGCGAGCTGCACGCCCTTGGCGCCCTCCAGCAGGTCCCATTTGAAGGGCGCGTCCTCGCAGACATGGCGGATGAACATCTCCCATTCCACCTTGAAGCCGTTGTCGTAGGGCTGGGTGTCGGGCACTTCCTGCCAGTCGCCGTAGAAATCGAGCGCCTGTTTGACGTCTGGATTCCAGACCGGACGCGGCGTCGCCACCTTCGGCTGGATGCGGCAGGATTGCAGGCCCGCCACCGCCGAGCCATGCGTCCCGTCGACCTGGAGCGTCAGCAGATCGTCGCGCCGCACCCGCGTGGCCCAGGAGCAGGTGATCTGGGCCACCATGTCCCCCTCCAGTTCGCAGGTCGCGTAGAAGGCGTCGTCGGCATCGGCCTTGTAGGGCTTGCCGGTTTCGTCCCAGCGCTGCGGGATGAAGGTGCGGCCCAGGCAACTCACCGACTTCACGCCGCCGAACAGCCCGTCCAGCACGTAGCGCCAGTGGCACATCATGTCGAGGATCAGCCCGCCGCCGTCGGCCTTGCGGTAGTTCCAGGACGGGCGTTGCGCCGGCTGCAGGTCGCCTTCGAACACCCAGTATCCGAAGTCGAACCGGACCGACAGCATGCGTCCGAAAAATCCGGAGTCGCGCAACATCTTGAGTTTCAGCAGCCCCGGTAGGAACAATTTGTCCTGCACCACGCCGTGCTTGATGCCGGCGGCCCTCGCCTTCTTCGCCAGGGCAAGCGCCTTGTGCAGGTTGTCGGCGACGGGCTTCTCGCAATAGACATGCTTGCCTGCGTCGATCGCGCGGCCCAGCACCTCGGCGCGCAACTGGGTCGAGGCGGCGTCGAAGAACACTTCGTCGGTCCTGTCCCCCAGCGCCTTGTCGAGGTCGGTCGTCCAGCGCTTCACGCCGTGCGCCTTGGCCAGCGCCTCGAGCTTGCCGGCGTCGCGCCCCACGAGGATCGGGTCGGGCACCACCCGGTCGCCGTTGGCCAAGCGCACGCCGCCCTGCTGGCGGATCGCCAATATCGAGCGCACCAGATGCTGGTTGGTGCCCATGCGCCCGGTGACGCCGTACATGATGATGCCCAGCCGCCGTTCCGCCATCGTGCTTGCCCTCGGTCTTGCGTCGATCGGTCAGGCGCGCCAGCGCGCCAGGTTGGCCCGGACGAACGCGTCGTCCGTCAGCTCGGGATAGGTGGCATAGAGCCGGTCGATCTCGCGGTCCTGCCCCGGGCTCAGGGTTTCCCTCGGATCGAGGCAGAAATTCGTCGCCATCAGCCCTTGGCGGCGCAGAATCTCGTGGCAACCCGGGATGCAGCCCGCGAAGTCGTGCGCGACGTCGAAGACGACGCCGTTGCAGTCCGTGACGAAGGAATCGAGCTTCAGCAGATCGGTCGACAAGGGGCCGTCGTCCACCGCCTTGTGCACGCGGTCCAGCAGATCGACGGCGGCCTTCGTCCACACGCTCCAATGCCCCAGGAGCCCGCCCCTGAACCGCAACGTGACCTCGCGGTTGCCCAGGCGCACGCCGAACGGCGCCAAGAGGTCCAGAACGATATGGTCGTCGTTGCCGGTATAGAGCGTGATGCGGTCCTCCGCGCCGGCCGCCGCCACGCCGAAGGCGACATCCAGGGTCTTGTAGCGGTTGAACGGCGCAACCTTGATCGCGACCACGTTGTCGATCGCGGCGAAACGGCTCCAGAACCGGCGCGACAGCGGAATGCCGCCCACCGCGGTCTGCAGATAGAAGCCGATCAGCGGCATCTCCTTCGCCACCTCGGCGCAGTGGGCGACCAGGTCATCCTCGCTCGCGCCCCTCATGGCGCCGAGGCCGAGCAGCACCGCGTGATAGCCGAGCGCGCGCGCGGTGCGTGCCTCCTCCACCGCCTGTGCGGTCTTGCCGATGGCGCCTGCAATCATGAACAGCTTGCGCCCG
>CAYMTM010000057.1:0-4771 GCA_964393375.1 uncultured Rhodospirillaceae bacterium | reverse complement strand
GTTCGAGCACCGGGCGGTAGAGGCCTGCCTCGCGGATCTGGAATTGCGTGGCATGAACGCCCACGGCCAGGCCGCCCGCGCCCGCGTCGATGTAGTACCGGGACAGCGCACGCTGCGATTCGCGGTCAAAGGCGCGCTTGGCGTCCAGCGCGAGGGGATGCGCCGGGAACGCAGCCCCGCGACGCAAGGTGGCCATCGCCTCGGACGGAATGTCGCGCCAATGCAGGCCGCCGTTCTTGGCCATTCCTCCGCGATCCCTCAAGTAACCAGTCGGTTACAAACCTGTCGCATCGCCGCACGCCCTGTCAACCGCGCCGTCAGGCGCGCAGGTACCCGAGGATCACGTCGATGACGTGCCGCTCGCGCTCCGCGAGCGCGTCCGCCGCCAGCAGGTCGCGCGCAAAGATCGTCGACAGCGTGTGGACATTCGAGAAATAGAAATAGCAGACGCCCGCAACGGAGATGTAGAGCTGGATCGGATCGACGCCCGCGCGGAACACGCCCTCAGCCCGGCCGCGCGCCAGCAGGCGGCGCAGCGCTGCGACGACCGGGCTGTTGATCGCCTCCACGCGCCGCGAGCGTCTGATGTGCCGCGCACGGTGAAGGTTCTCGCTGTTCAGCAGGGTCACGAAATGCGGGTTTTCGCTGAAGTAGTTGAACGTAAACCTGACCAGCTTGCGCATCGCCGCCATTGGCGGCAGCGCCTCCAGGTGCAACTCGCTTTCCCGTCGGCGGATATGCTCGTAGGTCCGCTCCATCACCGCCAGGAACAGGTCCTCCTTGTTGCCGAAATAGTGGTAGATCATCCGCTTGTTGGCGCCGGCGCGCCGCGCGATCGCGTCGACCCGGGCACCGCCCAATCCGCTCGCGGCGAATTCCGAGGTGGCCGCCTCCAGGATTCGCTCGCGCGTCTTCTCGGGCTGGCGCAGGCGCGGCTGGACTATCGGCGGCGCCGTCCTGCGCGGCACGGCGCGGATCAGCCGCGCGGTCATCCCAGTTCCGGCCCGGCCAGCGCGAACAGGCGGCCGGGATCGTCGAGCCCCGCCGTGGCGCCCCTGACCATGCGCCAGAAGCCGCGCGGCGCGACCGCGCCCGCGGCTTCCAGCCAGGCGCGCATCCCCCGGTGGCGGTCGGGCACGTCAATCAGGAACGGCGGCGCCACGGCCGCGCAGGCGCGGGAAAGCAGCGCCAGCGCGACGTCCTCATGCTCGGCCACGATCGGCCCGACCTGCGTCGCGACGCGCCCGTCGCGCCCCAGGACGAAGCCCTGCACTCTTCCCTCGTCCTCGGCAACCAAAGCGACCCCCGGTGCACGACCCAGGAGATGCCCGAGCAATGCCCGGCGCGACATGGCGCTCCGCGCCGCGTCGAATGCGGCGATTGCTTCGAGGTCGCCAGTCGATGCCGGCCGGATCTCGAACCCGACTGGCGGCGTCACCGGCGCGCCAGCCCGCTCGAGGCGCCAGCGCGAGAGCCGGTAAAGTTCATGAAAGCCCATGGTCGGATAAAGCGGCCGCCCCAGCTCGGTCGCGTCCAGCCCGGCCGTACCGCCGCCGGCGCAAGCGTCCTCAATGCATCGGCGCAGCAGGCGCGTGCCGAAGCCGCGCCGGCGCGAATCATTGGCCGTCAGCACCATGCTTATCCAGCGCAGCTTCGGTCCGACCGGCCAGGTCAACGCGCTGGCGACGAACCGGCCGCCTGCATCGACGATCCCGAAGCCGGCCCCCTGCTCCAGCATGAAATGCCAGTCCGCGGCCACCTGGTTCCAGCCGGCCTCCGTCGACAGCGGCACCAGCGCCTCGGCGTCCGACGGGTGCAGCGCGCGTTCGGTCAGAACCGGCGCGTCAGTAGCGGCCATCGCGGACCTCGTAGTGCGTCGGCTTGCCGAGGCTGGGCATCGCACGCGAGACCCAGTGCGCGGTCCATTCGATCATGCGCGCGAGCGGCACCGAGGGCAGGCCGAACTCGGCCTGCATGCGCCCGGTATTCGTCACCCAGCCGGCCTCGGCTTCCGTGCCCGCCAGCACCGGTTTCCTGCCCAGCAGGCGGCCGAACTCGGCGGCGAGCCAGCGGATCGCGACCGTTTCCGGCCCGCTGACGTTGATCGGCGAGGTCGGCACGGTCGTGCGCGCCAGACAGCGCAGCGCGATCGAATTCGCGTCGCCCTGCCAGATCACGTTGACATGCCCCATCGACAAGTCGATCGCCTGGCCGTCGCGGACCTTGCAGGCGACGTCGTGCAGAACCCCGTAGCGCATGTCGATCGCATAGTTCAGGCGGAACAGGCGGCCCGCGGTGCCGTGCTTGGCCGAGAAATACTGGAACATCCGCTCGCGCCCGACGCAGGAATTGGCGTAGTCGCCCGCGGGCGGCACGGGAGGTGTGTCCTCGCTGGCGCCGCCGCCCGCCACGTCGACGAACGGATAGACGCAGCCGGTCGAAAAGGCGACGATGCGCGAGCGGTGGAAAGTTTCGGCCACCATCGCCGGGACCAGCACGTTCATGGCCCAGGCGAGCGGCTCGTTGCCGCTGGCCCCGAACTTGAAGCCTGCCATGAATAGGACGTTGGGCGCACGCGGCAGCTTCTCGATCGCCGCGCGATCGAGCAGGTCGCAGGCGATCGTCTCCACACCTGCGGATTGCAGCTTCTCGCGCAGGCCCCTCTCGCTGAACCTGGCCACGCCGATGATCCGGCGGTCGGGGGACGCGCGCCTGGCCAGCCGCGCCAGGGTTGGCCCCATCTTGCCACCGACGCCCAGCACCAGGATGTCGCCGGGCACGAGCGTCAGATCGCGCACCAGCGCCTCGCCGGGGAGGGTCATGCAGTCTTCCAGCGCCTCGACCGTGTCGAACTGGCGCGGCAGGTCGATGGTCGTGGTCATGTGCCGGTCTTCCGTAGCGGCTCGATCCGGGCGCTGGGCGCAGCCGGCATGGGGCGCAGCGCGGCAAAATCGATCTTGCCCCCCACTGCGAAACCGGGACAAGCGAGCGAACCGAGCTTCAACCTGCCACGTTCGATCTTCAGCCGGACCGGACCGCCGGCGCGTTGGTACAGGTCGGGATGCGCCTGCAGAAACGAGCGCTGCTCCTCCTCCGGTGCAAAGCACATTCCATCGATGAAGTGGTGCCCGTTGCGCTCGACATGGGTGAGCCCGATCAACGACACCAGCGCCAGGTCCTGCTGCAGCGACGCGCCGGCCCAGGTGGTCAGGTCCTCCGCCGACATGAAGTAGCGTCGGGCGCCGGCCTCCGCGTTCAGCTTGGCCACGCGGGCGGCGTTCAGCAGCGACTTGTAGAATCCTTTGCAGTTCTTGCTCGACACGCCCGCGTAGCCCAGCGACAGCGCGGCGGGGAACGAGCCGAGTTCGCCGTCCGACTCGTCGATCTCCAGCGCCTTGCGCTTCGCAAGGACATCGACCGGACGGCTCAGCGCCACGGTGCGCTTGATCGGCTGCTCGATGAACTGGATCGCGGCGACCAGGCGTTTCAGGCCCGGCGTCTCCTCCATCCGCCGCCACAGCTCGGCGATGCCCTCGACGTCCTCGTATTGCTCGTTGCCGTCGAGCGTGGCCCGGTAGTCGCCGACCTCGCGGTCGAGCACGGCGGCGATGCGGCCGAGGCGGTCGAGGTCCGCCTTCACGTCGCCGCCGACCTTGAGCTTGTAGTAGCGCCCGCGATAGCGGCGCGCGACCTCCTCCAGCGTTTCCGGCAAGCCATCGTTCACGCGCTGCTCGCGCGGCTGGTCGGCCGCCACGATGGGATCGACCAGTCCTACGGTATGGCGCACGTCGATGGCATCGCCCGGCGCCAGGCCGCCGACGAACCTGCCGAGATCGAATCCCTGGAGATCGGGCGTCAGTTCCGTGACGGCCATGCCCGGCACGTTGTCGCGGATCATTGTCGCGAAGGACTTTCCCAGCGCCCTGCCCAGCGCGTCGATGATCGCACGGTCGAGCAGCGCCGGACCGTAGCTCGCCACCAGCGGGTTGAGGTCAAGTGCCGCGCCGCGGGCGAGCTGGTCGCGATAGGTGTCCGCGAACAGGCCGAAGGCCGTGCTCCAGCCGCGCGCCGTATAGAGCCCGATCGCCAGGTCGAGCGCCTGGCGGAGCTGGTCCAGGTTCTGCGCGTCGCTCAGCGCCGGGTTCTTGTCGAACCACTTTGCCGCTAGCGTTTCGGCGGCGACGCCCGTGGATCTTCTGCCGTCCTCCAGCGCGATCGTGGCGCGGATGACGGCCTGGGTCGCCTCGGTCACGGTGATCACGCCGAACCGGAACGGCAGGCGCAGCCTGACATCGCGCTCGAACCGCTCGACGCCCTCGAGCCGCAACTTCGGCGCAGCGCCCCTCATTCCATGGCCTCCAGTATCCCCTGGACGTAGCCGATCGCCCGTGCCGCGCAGCTGGGACCGTCGGGCACATAGTCGAATGGCTCCATCGCCACCCACCCGGCATAACCCGTGTCGCGCAGCGCCTTCAGCACCGGCGCGAAGCGGTCGGTGCCCTGCCCCGGCCCGCGCCGGTTGCGGTCGTTCAGTTGGATATGCGCGACGAGCCCGGTCGGCATCCAGCGCCTGACCGCGTCGGCCACCGGCTCGGGCTCCGCCTGCGCGGCGGCCGAGGTGTCCATCATCGTGCGCAGCGCCGGGCTGTCGATCCGACGGACGATCGCGGCCGCCTCCTCCAGCGTGTTGACGAAATCGGTCTCGCTCTTGGCCAGCGGCTCGATGCAATAGGCGACCTTGGCCTTCGCGGCGTCGCCCGCGATGGCGGCC
>CAYMTM010000056.1:14604-22026 GCA_964393375.1 uncultured Rhodospirillaceae bacterium | reverse complement strand
CGCCCCGGGGAACAACGGAGGAGGAACGATGACTACGTATTGCAGGAGAATGCTCGTGGCCGCCGGCTTGCTTGCGGCCTGCCTCGCGTGGACGGGCGAAGCGCGTGCCGACAAGCTGGCCGACATTCTCTCGCGGGGTGTCGTGCGCATCGTCGTTTTCGGCGATGTCCCGCCTTTCGGTTCGTTCAATGCCAATCGCGAGCTGGAAGGCTTCGACATCGACCTGGCGAAGATGATTGCGCAGTCGCTGGGCGTTAAGCTCGAAATGGTGCAGGCGACCGCGGCCAACCGCATCCCCTACCTCATCACCGACAAGGCCGACATGAACGTCGCCGCCATGTCGGTGACGCCGGAGAGGGCGCGCCAGGTGATGTACAGCGCACCCTATGCCGATACGTCGCTGGCCGTGTTCGGGCCGAAGTCGCTGGCGATCAAAGGGCCCGGCGACCTCGGCCGCAACAAGATCGCGGTTGCGAAAGGCACGACCGAGGATCTCACCCTGAGCGCCGCCGCGCCGGGAGCCGACATCATGCGCCTGGAGGACAATGCCGCCTCCGTCCAGGCGTACCTGTCCGGCCAGTCGCAGCTCCTGGCTGCCAACAGCGTGGTGGTGGTGGAGCTGGCCAAGAAAAACCCGAACAAGGAGTTTGATTTCAAGTTCGCGTTGCGCCGGGCGCCTGCCCATGTGACGGTCAGGATGGGGGAGCACAATCTGCTGCAGTGGATCAACACCTTCATCTTCCAGCAGACCCTGAACGGCGAACTCGACAATCTCCACGTGAAGTGGCTCGGCGGCAAGATGACCGCCCCGCTGCCGCCGCTCTAGCCTTCCGTCGCTCTTGTCGATCCGTATAGGCGGGAAGCCGGCACGGGCGAAAGGGCAATCGGAACGCCCCGGGCAGCGACGGGCTCAACCGCGCTGACCGATCCGTTCGTCCAAGGAAGGAGAAGCGGCGGCGGATCGGTCGCGCGCGAATCGGAGTCAGCATGTCCAAACACGACTTCAGTGCGGAGGAGTTTGCCGACCGTCGCCTGCGGGTCCGCCGGGCGATCGAGGCACTCGGCCTCGACTGGCTGATCGCGTTTCATCCCGTTTCGATCCATTGGCTCACCGGCTCCGACGCGAAGAGCTATCAGGAGTTCCAGTGCCTGCTCGTTCCGGCCGGCGACGGGCCGCTCACCGTCATGACGCGCGAAGGCGAGGTGAACGAGTACCGCGACGACGCCCTCGTCGATGAGATTGTCGGTTGGGGCGGTGGCGTCAGCGAAGATCCGGTGGCGGCGTTCGCCTCGCTCGCCCGCTGTCTGGGTTTGCTGCAAGCGCGCGTCGGTATGGAAGTGCCGGCCTACTACCTGCACCCCCGCCACTACGTGCAGATGAAGGACCTGCTCGGCACCGCGCTGGTGGCCGAGCCTACGAACCTGATCGCCGACCTGAAGCTGATCAAGTCTCCGGCGGAGCTGGAATACATTCGGAGAGCAGCCGATATTGCGGACACCGCAATGGACGCGTTTGCCGCCGCGTTGTCGGTAGGCCGCAGCGAGCTATGGCTGGCCGGCAAGGTCTATGACGCGTTGCTGTCGGCCGGCAGCAGCATTGCGGCCAGCCCAATCAACTTGGTGACCGGCACGCGTTGCGGATTCAGCCATGGCGCGCCCACAGAGCGCATCCTGCGCCCGGGCGACGACGTGAACGTCGAATACGGCGCCGCTTACCGGCGCTACACCGCCACAATCGGACGGCAGTTCTGCCTCGGTTCGCCGAGCGCGTTGACACGCGAGGTCTATGCGGTCGTGCGCGCCGCCTGCGACGCCTGCGTCGCCGCCATAGGCGGGGGCGTACCGGCCGTCGTACCGCACGAGGCGGCGCGACGGGTGATCGCCGAAGCGGGATTTGCGCGCGGTCGCGTGCACACTTCCGGCTACGGGCTGGCGCCCGGTTTCCCGCCGACCTGGGGCGAGCCGCTGCACATGCTGAACGACAGCCCCTATACGCTGCGCGCCGGCATGGTCGTGACGGTCGAGCCGCCGGTATTCCTCGGCGCCGAGCGCGTCGGCGTTCGGATCATCGACAACGTGCTGGTCACCGACCATGGTGCGCAAATCCTGTCGCGCTTCACGCGCGACCTGGTTGTCATCGAATAGGCCGAGCCGCCATGCCCGAAATGAGCGAGCAACTTCTTTTCGCCGTCGCCGCGGCACCAATGATCGAAGAATTCCCGGAGATTTGCGTATAGGCCGCGATGCCTTCGATGCCGCCAAGGCGGTCGTGTCGGGCGGCGTCGACGACTGTGGCATGACGCTGGGCGTGGGGGACGGCGGGCCGCGAATCCCCGAGGAGGCCCCGGCCCTTGTGTTCGAGCCGTTCGGGCGGCGCGGGCGCTGCCGTCGCGCGCAAGGAATGGGGCCTTGGCCTGGGACTACCGATCACCAAGGCCCCGGTCGAATTCCATGACGGCGCGATCGCGATCGACTCCATGGTCGGCCGCAGCACGGGAATCGCCCTGCGCTTCGCCCCCGACCGCCTGGTGCCGGCGGCGAAGAAAACGGCGTAGGGGGCCGGCCGACCCGGCGCTATTGCGCCGCCTACCACGCGCGGCTGGTGGTGCGCCAAAGGAGGCGAACCACGGCGATCCGCCCGACTTCCGCGCACGACCCGGCGACGAGCCCCCAGAAAGGATCGACCCAGAACGTCACGCCGGCCGTCGCGGCGATCACCAGCCAGCAGGACGGCTGGCAGTCGAACAGCCGCTTGCTCAGCGCCAGCTCGCCCGATGCCATCAGCAACAGCGCCCCCAGTCCCGCCGCAGGAATGGCAGCGAGGGTTGCCAAGCCGATCTTGGTCGGCAGCAAAGCGATCGCCAGCAGCGCCAGTCCGAGCGCCAACGGTGCCGTGCCGCTGCGCGCGCCGAGCCGGTAATGTGCCGCCAAGCCGCTGGCGCCGTGGCACATCGGCAAGGCTCCCAGCGGCGTCAGCAGCAGGTTGGCCATGCCGCTGGTAACCGACAGCCGCGCGGGCGTGACGTGCGATGCGCGCTCGCCGAAGTAGTCGCCCGCGACCAGGGCGGTGATCAGCACGGCGTTCGTGAAGGTCAGCGAGAGCTGCGGCAGCACCAGGAGCGAGAAAGCCCGCTCCGCTTCCGCCAGCGTGGGCAGCGGTGGAACTGCAGGCATGCCCGCCGCAGCCGGGTCCGGTCGCATTCCCGGCACATCCAGCGCCCATGCCAGCGCGACCCCCGCGGCCAGCGCGATCAGCGCGGACGGATAACGCGGCGCCGGCAAGAGACACAGGAGCACACCCAGCGTCGCGGCAGCAATCGCGGGCGCCGTCGCCATGAGGCCGAGGCTGAACCAGGCAAGCGCTAGGCCGAGTCCGACCTGCAGGCCGGCCAGGACCGACTGCGGGACAAGCCGGGCCAGCCGCGTGATCCATCCGCTGAGCCCCAGAAGCAGCAACGCCGCGCCGATCATGACGCCGCTTGCGGCGATCCCTGCCGGGGTCACGCCCGCGGTCAGCACCGCCGCCGCCACGGCCTTCATCGGCTGCACGGGAATCGGCAGTCGGTAATGTAGGGCCGTGGCGATACAGAAGGCGGCGAAGCCGAGCAGCACCGGTGTCGGCGCCATTCCGACCACCGCGATCATACCCAGCATCAGCGGCAGCAGCGTTCCGAGGTCGCCCAGCGCGCCGCTCAACTCGCGCAGGCTGAAGACGAACCGTTCCCCCTTTCGTGCGGCCATCGTTGCGGCGCCCTGGCGGAGTCACCTACTCGGCGAGCTTAAGCTGCCCGCCCCTGATCGGGAAGGGACGCTATAGCGTACCAAAATTGTTTCGCGCGCCGCGTGTTGATCTCAGAGCAGCTTCTCGAAGCAGGTGCAGCCCGCAGCCGTCCCCGGATAGGGCGGGATGGGGCAGAAGCCGATCGCCCGGTAGAGCGCGTCGGCCGCCGGCATCGCCGCGGGCACGGTGCTGAGGCGCAGGACTCGATGGCCGGCGGATGCCGCATGGACAAGCGCCGCCTGGACCAGAAGTCGGCCCCAGCCGCGGCCGCGCGCCGGCGGCCGCACATAGAGGCGCCTCATCTCGGCGATGCCCGCCGCGATCGGATGGAACGCCACCACGCCCTGCGGCGCGGCGCCCGCCGGGTCGCGGGCCAGGAGAATGCCGCCAGGCGGCGCAGCGCAGTCGCCGGGCAACGACGCCAATTCCTTCTCGAACCCGTCGAAACAGGCTGGCGCATCGACCGAGCCGGCATAGGCGCGGAACAGCGCGCGCACATGATCCATGTCCGCCGGCGCAGCGAGACCGACGGAAGGCGCGGCGACCGGCTCAGACATGGATGGTCCCTTCGAGATAGGGCACCACCTGCCCGCCGATCGCTACGCGGTCGCCCTTCAGCTCGACCGACAGTTCGCCGCCGCGCGGCGAGAGCTGGCGTGCGGCCATCCGGGTCTTGCCCAGGCGTTCGGCCCAGAAGGGCGTCAGGATGCAATGCGCCGAGCCCGTCACCGGGTCCTCGTCGATGCCGTGGCCGGGGGCGAAGAAGCGCGAGACGAAATCGCAGTCCTCGCCCGGCGCGGTCGCGATCACCGCTTTGTCCAGGCGTTTCAGCGCCGCCATGTCGGGTCGGAGCGCCTTCACCGCCGCGGCGTCCGTCAGCACGCACAGGTAGTCGCGCGCCGCCAGCACTTGCAGCGGCCGCGCGCCCAGCGAGCGCACCAGCCCCTCGGGCACGACCGCGGGCTTCGGCGGCCAGGACGGGAAGTCGAGCACGTAGCGCTCGCCGTCGCGCGCGACGAACAGGTCGCCGGCCTGCCGCGTGGAGAATCGGATGTGCCGGAGATTCGTTTCCATGCGGGTCATGACGACCGCGGCCGCGGCCAGGGTGGCATGGCCGCACAGGTCGATCTCGACGGTGGGCGTGAACCAGCGGATCGCGTAATTGCCGTTGCGGCCGACGAAGAACGCGGTTTCCGCCAGGTTGTTCTCGGCGGCGATCGCCTGCATCGTCGCGTCGGGCAGCCAAGCCTCGAGCGGGCAGACCGCCGCCGGGTTGCCGGCAAACACGCGGCCGGCAAAGGCATCAAGCTGATAGATCGGCAGCTTCACGGCAGGGCTCCCCCGTGGCTAGGCGACCAGCCCCTTGTCGTGCCCGCCCGTGGCGAGACGGCGGATCAGGCGCTGCTTCACGCCCGGCCACTCCTCGGCAGTGATCGAGAAATAGACGCTGTGGCGGATGCGGCCGGAGGGGCAGACCATGTGGTTGCGCAAGATCCCCTCCTCCACCGCGCCCAGGCGCTTGAGCGCTGTGCGCGACTGGATGTTCAGCGAGTCGGTCTTGAACTCGACGCGAATGCACGCCCAGGTCTCGAAGGCATGCGTCAGCATCAACAGCTTCGCCTGCGTATTGACGCCCGAGCGCTGGTAGGGCCGCGCGACCAGGGTCCAGCCGATCTCGACCCGGCGGTTCGCGCGGTCGATCGCGCCGAACCGCGTGGTGCCGATGGCGCGGCCCGTCTCCTTCAGGACCGTGGCGAAGGGCAGCATGCTGCCCGCCTTCTGGCCGGCCAGCGCCTCGTCGATATAGGCGCGCATGTCGGCTTCCGTCATGAGCGGCTTGGTGAACCACTGCGTAAGCGTGGGGTCGAGCCACTGCGCAAGGTCCGGCGCGTGATCCTGCATCAGCGGTTCCAGGCGCAGCTCGCCCGACTCGAGTACGACCGGCTTGACCTTCATAAGGCTTGCCCTCCATGCCGGCGCGGATGATCGCGCATCGGCCCTAGGGTCGCCAGAACGGCTTGCGCAGCTCGAACTCGATGTCGGCCCGCGACAGGCCGAGATCGCGCAGCATATGCTCGTCGAAGCTGGCCAGGCGGTGGCGCTCGCGCGCGCGCTGCTGCCAGCTTAGCAGCATGTTTACGGCCGCCTTCGTAACACGCCCAATCGCTCCACCGAACCTCGTCCCGGAGTCCTGGGTTGGCGCCGCGATTGTATCAATTGCATCTATTTGATTTCGCATTGTACCCTCCAAAATACCGACACAATCCTCCGCTTCTTCTTTTGAAGAACTGATACAATTGACAAATTGTCCGAGTCAATCTAAAGATTGTCATCATGACAAACTGGCAACCAGACCTCTCGGCGCGCAAGGGAACACGCTACGAGGCGTTGGCCGAAGCGATCGCCGAGGCGGTGCGGTCGGGCGCGCTGGCGGTGGGCGACAAGCTGCCGCCACAGCGCGACCTGGCCTGGAAGCTGGGCATGACGGTAGGGACGGTCGGGCGGGCCTATGCGCTGGCCGAGCAGCGGCGCCTGGTGTCGGGACAGGTGGGGCGCGGCACCTATGTTCTGCCGCCGGCTGCGCCCGCCGAGCCGATCGCCGCCGCCGGGCAGACCAGCGGCGTGCTCGACCTCACCCGCAACACCCCGCCCCTGGCCGAGCAGGTCCCGGCGCTGGCGCAGGCGTTGCGGGACCTGGCGCGTCAGCCGGGCCTCGAAGCGCTGCTGGCCTACACGCTTGAGACCGGGAACCTCGCGCATCGCCGCGCCGGGGCGCAGTGGATCGCCCGCGTCGGGCTGGACGTGCCGGAAAGCCGCGTGATCATCACCGGCGGCGCGCAGAACGCGCTGGCGGCGACTTTGCTGGCGCTGGTGCGCCCGGGCGGCGCGGTGATCACGGAGCAGCTCACCTACAGCGGCGTCGCGAACGCGCTGCGACTCGGCGGCGCGCGGCCGGTCGGCGTCGCGATCGACGCGGAAGGCGCGTTGCCCGAGGCGATCGACCGCGCCGCGCGCCAGACCGGCGCCAAGCTGGTGTTCCTGACCCCGACCATCCACAGCCCGACCACCGGCACGATGGGCGAGGAGCGCCGGCGCGCCATCGCCGAGGTGTTGCGCGCGCGCGACCTTGTCCTGGTCGAGGACGACGTCTACGGATACATCCCCCACCAGCGCCCGGCCCCCATCGCGGCGCTCGCGCCCGATCACGTGATCTATGTCGCCAGCGCCTCGAAATGCCTGGCGCCGGGGCTGCGCGTCGCGTGGATGGCGGTGCCGGCGGCACTGAAGACGCGACTCGCCGAGACCTTGCACGCCATGGCCCTGGCCCTGCCCGCGTTCAGCGCCGAGGTCGTCACGCGCTGGATCGGCGACGGCACGGCCGACCGCATCGTGTCCGCGGTGCGCGCGGAAGTCGCGGCGCGCCACGCGATCGCGACCGAGGTGCTGCGCGACCTGAAATGGCGCGGCCGTCCGGACGCGCTGCACGGCTGCGTAGAGCTGCCCGAGTCGCGGCGCGCCGAGGACGTGGCGGAGGAGGCCGGGCGGCGCGGCATCCTCTTGTGCCCGGCCGGCGCCTTCGCGGTCGACGCGGCGACCGCGCCCAACGCGCGCATCGAGCGCGACGGCGCGCAGCGCTGGCT
>CAYMTM010000056.1:0-14594 GCA_964393375.1 uncultured Rhodospirillaceae bacterium | reverse complement strand
CCGCCACGGCGGCGACCGCGCCCAACGCCTTCCGCATCACGCTCGGCTCGGCACCCGACCGGCAGACCCTGCGCGGCGCGCTGGAGACGATCGCGGCCCTCGCCGCCCAGCCCGTCGCCGGCAACGCCGAAACGCTCCGCCGCCAGATCGTCTGAGCGCCCGCCCGGCGATGCACGACCTCATCCTGCCGCTGTTCCTGTTCGCGCTCAGCATGTCGATCACGCCGGGGCCGAACAACGTGATGGTCACGGCCTCGGCCGCCAATTTCGGCTTCCGCCGCTCGGTCCCGCACATGCTGGGCGTCACGCTGGGCTTCCCCGTGATGATCCTGGCCCTCAGCCTGGGGTTCGCGCGGATGTTCCAGGCCCATCCGCAGGTCCACCAGGCGATGAAATACATTGGCGCGGCCTACCTCCTCTACCTCGCCTGGCGCATCGCGCGCGCGGGCGACGGCGGCGGCGGGAGCGACGGCAAGGCGCGACCGATCGGCTTCGTCGAGGCCGCGCTGTTCCAGTGGATCAATCCCAAGGCCTGGATCATCGCGGTCGGCGCGCTCACCACCTACACGACAGTCGGCGGCTCGGTGCTCGGCGAAGCCGGGCTGATCGCGGCTGTGTTCATCGTGACCTGCTTCCCGTCCCTGGCGCTGTGGGCGCTGTTCGGCGCCGGCCTCGGCCACTGGCTCGAAAGCCCGCGCGCGCGGCGCGCCTTCAACTGGACGATGGCGGGACTGCTGGTGCTGTCGCTGGTGCCGGTGGTGGCATGAGGCCCGCGGGGCGGCGCTACTCCACCACGATCTGCCGGTAGCGCAAATCCTGGTACAGGCGCTCGGCCGCGGGTTCGATCAGCTTCAGCATGCCGCTGTCGGAATTGACCCAACGTTCCTTCAGGATCATATCGCCGTGCGGCGTGTTCCAAAGGTGGATCGCCGTGTTGTACTCGAGCCCCAGCCGGTCCTTCCACAGCGCGTGTTCGGTGGCGAACGGCTTGCCGAACTGCCGCTCCAGCACCGCAGCCAAGCGTTCGAACACGCCGGCGTCGAAGCCCATGGTGAAGCCCACCAGCTTCTCGTCGACATAGCGCAGGTTGACGAACTTCACCTCGACGCCGCCGTAGTCGAGCCGCGGGATGCCGTCGACGATCCGGCGCAGGCCCTGGTGCGCGCAATCCCAGAAACGCGGCAGGCCGATCGTGGTCTGGCAGATCGGATAGCCGAACTGGTCCTTGGCGGTCTTGAAATCGGGAAAGGCCTTGGCGATCGGGTCGCCGATGCGTTGCCCGAGGAACTGGAACGGTCCGCGCTGGCCTTCGGGGTCAGCCGTGGTCCAGGGGCGCGGCGCTTGCGCCGCGGCCGTGCCGGCCCACAGCGCCGCCAGCACGCTCAAAGCGCAGCCCAACAATCGGAACATCGCTTCCTCCTCTGCTTCCCGCCGCCCCGGCGCGCTACGCGGTAAACTTTCGCACGGTGTGCGCGTGGTTCAGCGGCCCGTGCCCCTTCCCCAGGCCAGGCGCCGTGCGGATCGCCTCGTGCACATAGGCGCGCGCGCGGCGCACGGCGCCGGCGAGGTCGAGCCCCTGCGCAAGGCCCGCGGCGATGCCCGAGGCGAGCGTGCAGCCCGTGCCGTGGGTCGAGCGCGTGGCAATGTGCGCCGATTCGAAGCGCGTGATGCCCGACGGCTCCACCAGCAGATCGTGCACTACCGGCCCTTCCAGCTGCCCGCCCTTCATCAGCACGGAGCGGCAGCCCAGCTGAAGGATCGCGCGGCCGGCCCGCTCCATGTCCCGGTCCGACGCGATGGCCATGCCGACGAGCGCCGTCGCTTCCTCGGTATTGGGCGTCATCACCGTGGCGAGCGGCGCCAGGCGTTTGCGTACCGCGTCGATCGCCTCGTCCTTCAAGAGCTTCGCCCCGCCCTTCGCCACCATCACCGGGTCGACGACCAGGGCCGCCTTGGGCGCCTTGGCCTCGATCGTGCCGGCGACGGTGTCGATCACCCGGCTGTCATGCAGCATGCCGGTCTTGATCGCGTCCGCGCCGATGTCGTCGAGACACAACTCCATCTGCCGGCGGATGAAGGCCGGATCGACGGCGACCACGCCATGCACGCCCGCCGTGTCCTGCGCGGTCAGCGCGGTGATTGCGGTCATGGCATAGGCGTCGAGCGCCGTGACGGTCTTGATGTCGGCCTGGATCCCGGCTCCGCCGCCCGAATCCGAACCCGCGACGATCAGCACGCGCCCGCGCATCGCCTGCCCTCACCCTCCCATCGCCGGCGCGATGGGCCCCTTCCTCTCCCGCCTGCGGCGGGAGAGGGTCCCGGAGGCGAAGCCGCAGGGGGGTGAGGGCACGATGACTACGCCGCGGCGCGGCGGGTGGCGGTTTCGATCGAGGCGACGATGGAGTCCACCACGCCGGCGACCAGCGTGTCGTCCTCGCCTTCCGCCATGACGCGGATCAGGGGCTCGGTGCCCGACTTGCGGATCACCAGCCGTCCGGTCTCGCCCAGCTTTTTCTCGCCCGCCTTGATCGCGCGCTTGACCTCGGCGTCCTCCAGCGGGTTGCTGCGGCCGTAACGCACGTTGCGCAGGATCTGCGGCAGCGGCGTGAACACGCGCCCGGCCTCGCTGGCCGTGGTTTGGCGCTCCACGATCACCGCCAGCACGTGCAGCGCCGCAATCAGCCCGTCGCCGGTGGTGGCGTAGTCCGACAGGATGATGTGCCCGGACTGCTCGCCGCCCACGTTGTAGCCGTCGGCGCGCATCTTCTCGACCACGTAGCGGTCGCCGACCTGCGTGCGCACCAGGCTGATGCCCTTCTGCTTGAAGTAGAGCTCGAGCCCCAGGTTCGACATCACGGTCGCCACCACGCCGCGCCGGTGCAGCTTGCGCGCGCGGCGCCAGGAATTGGCCACCAGCGCCATCAACTGGTCGCCGTCGAGCAGGTGGCCGTGCTGGTCGGCGATCAGCACGCGGTCGGCATCGCCGTCCAGCGCGATGCCCAGGTCCGCGCCGTGCGCAACCACCGCCTCGCACATCGTCTGCGGACTGGTGGCGCCGCAGTTGCGGTTGATGTTAAGGCCGTCGGGCTGGACGCCGATCGGCACGACCGTGGCGCCCAGTTCCCACAACACGGTCGGCGCCACGCGATAGGCCGCCCCGTGGGCGCAATCGATCACGATCTTGAGCCCGTCCAGCCGCATGCCGCGGGGGAAAGTCTGCTTGACCGCCTCGATGTAGCGGCCCTGCGCATCCTCCAGCCGCCGCGCGCGGCCAAGGCGGTCGGGCTGAGCCAGCGCCTTGCCGTCGCCGTCGCCGACCATCGACTCGATTTCCGATTCCACCTGATCGGAGAGCTTGTAGCCGTCGGGTCCGAACAGCTTGATGCCGTTGTCCTGGTAGGGATTGTGCGAGGCGGAGATCATGACGCCGAGATCGGCACGCAGGCTGCGGGTCAGCATGGCGACCGCGGGCGTCGGCAGCGGGCCCAGCAGGGTCACGTCCATGCCCATCGAGATGAAGCCGGCGGTCAGCGCCGGCTCGAGCATGTAGCCCGACAGCCGCGTGTCCTTGCCGATCACAACCAGGTGCCGGTGGTCGCCGCGGCGGAACTGGCGGCCGGCCGCCTTGGCCACCTGCAGCGCCGTCTCCGCGGTCATGGGCTCGGCGTTGGCCGTGCCTCTGATCCCGTCGGTGCCGAATAGTTTGCGGGCCATCGCGCCTCCTGCTCGCTCAAGCCCCCGATTTCATTCGGGCTGTATAAAGGAAAGGTGAAGGTGCGTAAAGAAACGGCCCGAAACGATTCGCGCCGCCGCACGGGCGCACCGGTCGCGATGGCGGAACGGGTGCCGGGGCTCAGGCCCCAGGCTGCGGCTCGGGCTCGAGCCCGCCGGGCTTGGGGCCCGGCCCGCTGGTAGGCACCGAGGCGCGCCGTCCCGGGCCCGCGCCGGCGCCGGCCTGGGCCTTCGGCTGATCGCCGCTGTCGCCGTCGCGGTTGATCGCCTGGCCGGCCAGGAGCTGCTTGCACTCCTCGAACGACAGCGTCTCGTACTCCAGCAGGCCCTTGGCCAGGGTGTGCAGGTCGTCGAGATGCTCGCTCAGGATCCTGCGCGCGGTCTGCTCGCCCAGCTCGACGATGCGGCGGATCTCCTCGTCGATCACCTTGGCGGTGGCGTCGGAGACGTTCTTGCGCTGGGTGATCGAGTGGCCGAGGAATACCTCCTGCTCGTTCTCGCTGTAGCGCAGCGGCCCCAGCTTGTCGCTCATGCCCCATTCGGTGACCATGGCGCGCGCCAAGTTGGTGGCCTGGCGGATGTCGTCCGAGGCGCCGGAATTGAGCTGCTCCTCGCCGTAGACCAGCTGCTCGGCGACGCGGCCGCCGAAGCACATCGCGATCTTGGCCTCGCACCACTTCTTCGAGTAGCTCAAGCGGTCGCGCTCGGGCAGCGACATGGTGACGCCCAGCGCGCGGCCGCGCGGGATGATCGTGACCTTGTGCAGCGGATCGCCGTCGGGAAGGTTCATCACCACAATGGCGTGGCCGGCCTCGTGGTAGGCGGTCGCTTCCTTCTCCTTTTCCGACATGACCATCGAGCGGCGCTCGGCGCCCATCAGCACCTTGTCCTTGGCCGCCTCGAACTCGTTCATGCCCACGACGCGCTTGCCCTTGCGCGCGGCCAGGAGTGCCGCCTCGTTGACCAGGTTGGCGAGGTCGGCGCCCGAGAAGCCGGGCGTGCCGCGCGCGATCGTGCGCGCGTCGACATCGGCCGCCAGCGGCACCTTGCGCATGTGGACCTTGAGGATTTTCTCGCGGCCCGAGATGTCGGGGTTCGGCACCACGACCTGGCGGTCGAAGCGGCCGGGGCGCAAGAGCGCCGGGTCCAGCACATCGGGCCGGTTGGTGGCGGCGATCAGGATCACGCCCTCGTTGGCCTCGAACCCGTCCATCTCCACAAGGAGCTGGTTCAGCGTCTGCTCGCGCTCGTCGTTGCCGCCGCCCAGGCCCGCGCCGCGATGGCGGCCCACGGCGTCGATCTCGTCGATGAAGATGATGCAGGGCGCGTTCTTCTTGCCCTGCTCGAACATGTCGCGCACGCGGCTGGCGCCGACGCCCACGAACATCTCGACGAAGTCGGAGCCCGAGATGGTGAAGAACGGCACGTTGGCCTCGCCGGCGATGGCGCGGGCGAGCAGGGTCTTGCCCGTGCCCGGCGGGCCCACCAGCAGCACGCCCTTGGGGATCTTGCCGCCCAGGCGCTGGAACTTCTGCGGGTCCTTCAGGAAGTCGACGATCTCCTCGAGTTCGCCCTTGGCCTCGTCGATGCCGGCGACGTCGTCGAAGGTGACACGCCCGACCTTCTCGGTCAGAAGCCGCGCGCGCGATTTGCCGAAGCCCATCGCCTTGCCGCCGCCCGACTGCATCTGGCGCATGAAGAAGATCCACACGCCGATCAGGAGCAGCATCGGGAACCACGACACCAGGATCGAGAACAGCGAGGGGACGTTCTCCTCGCTGGGCGCAGCGGTGATCTGCACGCCGGCCTTGGTCAGCCGGTCGACCAGATTCGGGTCCTTGGGCGTGTAGGTCGAGAAGCTGCCGCCGTTGGCGTAATGGCCGGTGACGTTGTTGCCCTGGATGAGCACGTCCTTGATCTGGCCCTTCTCCACCATGGTCAGGAAGTCCGAGAAAGGCAGATTGGCCTGCGAAACCCGCGAGCCGGAGCTCTGGAACAGGTTGAACAGCGCCACCAAGAGCAGGGCGATGATGATCCAGAGCGCGAGATTCTTGCCGAAAATGTTCACGTCGAGGGTCCTGACCAGTGCTCCATAGCGGCCCCAGGAGCGGATTTCCCGGGTTCCAAGGGTCGTACGCCGCGTACGTCCCTGTTCATTACATAGTGCGCTGTGGCGGCAGCGCAACGGCAAAGGCCATCGGCGCCAGGGGCGCTCCTGGCATGAATACGGCTGAATGGTTAACAATCCTATCAGCTTGGGCCGTCGAAAGTCCACCGCCTTGCCCCCGGCGCCAGCCGAGAAGAGGCACCGACCAGAGCCCTTGCCGGTCGGAGAATCCGGGAAGGGTCAGGGCCGCCAGGCGTGGGACCCCGGCCGCCGCCGCGGCCTCCCGAAGAAGGGGCCAGCCCGCCTCGCCGAGCGCACCGACGCTCAAACCCCGCCGCGCGCTCGCAGGGATGTGAAACCGCCGGTCCCAGCACGCCGGCGCACCCGGCCGCAGCCGGATCGCGGGTTCTGCCGCTGCCGGCTCGCGGCAGACCAGCCATCGACCCCGCAAGAATACCAGCCTGCAGCCGTGCAGGGTCTGGCCGCGCCGGGCCCGGCGCTGGAACATCGCCTGTGCAAGGCGCTCGAGCCGTTCCAGGCGCGGGGGATAGGCCTCGCCCGCGACCGCCATCAGGCAGCGGGCGAGCGCGCGCAACCGGAGCTCGACCGGGGCAGCAGCCGCGATCGCGGGGTCGAGCCAAAGGAACCCTGCCGGATGGATCTCCACCGCCCGGGCCAGGAGGTCGGCGACACCCGCTTCCAGCACCTGGCGGGCACGGCCGAGCCTGAACGCCGTCGCGGCCAGCCCTGCGAGCGTGATCCCCTCGCGCGCCAGCGCATCGGCGGCAAGCCGCACCCGACTGCGCGCGCTGGCGCCGGCGAGATTGCCCGGGTCTTCGATCCAGGCCTGGCGCCGTGCGCGCAGAGTCGCTTCCAGGCACGCCTTGGAAACGGAAAGAAACGGCCGCAGCAGCCGCAGCCGCGAAAGGCTGACTTCGCCCGCCATTGCCGCCAGCCCGTCGACGCCGCTGCCGCGCGCCAGACGCAGCAGCACCGTCTCGGCCTGGTCGTCCCGATGATGTGCCAGCAGCAGGTGAACGATCCCCCGCCCGGCGGCCCAGTCGACCAGCAGCCGGTAGCGCGCCGCGCGCGCCGTGGCGGCAATGTCGGAAGCGGGTTTCGCGCCGCGCCACGCCAGGGTGCGGTGGGCGATGCCGCGCGTCTTGAGCCAGCGCCCGACCTGGCGCGCCTCGGCCGCCGATTCCGGGCGAAGCCCGTGGTCGACGGTGATCGCCTCGACCCGCCCGCCGCGCGCGCGCGCCCAGCGGTCGGCAAGCAAACAAAGGCACAGGCTGTCGGCGCCGCCCGACACGCCGACGGCAAGGACCGGGCCGGGCTCGAACGGCGCGAACGGCCGCATCAGCCGCGCGAAGGCGGCATCGCTCAGCGGCGCGGCGGGCTCGCTATCCCCGAGGGCGTCACGGCCGCCGCCCCTCACGCCGCGCAGGCGAGCCGGCGGCGCTCGTTGTCGGCGATCGCCTTCAGGTTGCTGGGCGCGTCGGCGAACTCGGCGTTGAACTTCGACAGCGTGGTGCAGGCTTCCTTCTGGCGGTTGAGCGCCGCCAGCGACATGCCGAGCTTGAGCAGGTTGTCCGGCGCCTTGGCGCCCTTGGGGAAGTTCTTGTAGCCGTCAAGGAAGGCGATCGCGGCCGGCTCGAATTGCTTGCGGACGTAGTGCGTCTCGCCCAGCCAGTAGAGCGCGTTGCCGGCAAGCTCGTCGGTCTTGTGCCGCTCGACGAACTGGCGGAAAGCCGCTTCGGCATTCGCGTAGTCGCGCTGGCGCAGCAGGCTGTAGGCGAACTCGTACTGGTCTCGGGCCGATCCGGGCGGCAGGGTCACGCCGCCCGCGCCCGCAGCAGCGGGCTGGGCCGTGGCCGGCGGCGGCGCGGCGGCCTGGGGTGCGGCCGCCTGGGCGCGCTGGGCCGCGGCGAGCTCGCTGGCCGACATGGTGCCGAGCACGCCCGGCTGGGTCGATGGCGGCGGCAGGCCGGCGCTCGGCTGCGGGGCAGCCGGCATGGGCGTGCCCCCCGGAGACTGCACGGTCATGCTGGTGCGCCCGCCCGGCGTCTGCACCGTGCCGGGTGCCGGAACCCCGGGGGCAGCCGCCGCGGGCGCCTGCATCGCCTGCGCAGGAGGCGGCGTCGGCTGCGGCGGCGCCAGCACGGCGTCGCCCGGTGGCCGGGCCCCGCCCTGTTCCAGCGCGCGCAGGCGGAAATCGACGTCGCCCACCAGCTTGTCCAGCCGGTTCTGCAGGCGCTGGTTCTGGAAGGTCAGCTCCTCGATGCGGCCGGTAACGGTTGCGAGAATGGCTTCCAGCTCGCTCAACCGCACCTCGAGCCGCGCAAGTCCGCTCTCCTGCCCGCCGGCGGTCGAGCCGCTCCCGGGGATCGGCGCCGGCGCGTAGGGGCTCGCCGCCCCTGGCCGGCCGCCGCCGACGCCGAAGGTCTGGCGCTGGAGGGTCTGCAGCTCGCGCTCCAGCCGGTCCATGCGGTCGAGCATCTGCTGCTGGCTCTGCGCCCGCGCGGGCTGGCTCCAGCCGGCGAGCGCCGCCAGGATGCAGCCGCCGAGCGACAGCGCGCCCAGCGGCCGTTGCAGGAGTGCCGTCAATGTCATCGCTTCATGCCCCCAAAGCCAATGGGTCATGGCCGCGCTCGCCCCCAATCGGGGAATCTGGCGCGGTTTTCGGGCGAGAATAAGGCGCGCCCGGGTGCCGGGACGATTCCCGACCTCCGGGCGGACGCATGCGGTTATGGACTTGGCTGTGCCTGTGGCCCGATGCCGGCCGTCAGTTCACCACCGTCACGCCGCGGCGGTTCTGTGCCCAGGCCTGCTCGTTGGAGCCGACCACGGCGGGACGTTCCTTGCCGTAGCTGATGGTCTTGATGCGCCCGGCCTCGACGCCGAGCGATACCAGGTAGTTCTTGACTGCGACGGCGCGACGCTCGCCCAGCGCCAGGTTGTATTCGCGCGTCCCGCGCTCGTCGCAATGCCCTTCGATCGTCACCGTGACGCGCGGGTATTTCTTCATCCAGGCTGCCTGCTTCTCGAGCGTCGAGCGCGCGGCGGGCGTCAGGGTCGATTGGTCGGTGTCGAACAGCACCCGGTCGCCGATCTGCGCCAGTTCGCCGGCCGGCGTAACCTCGGGCGGACGCATCGCCTGCTGAGTCGGCGGGGCCGGGGGAGGCGCGGCCGGCGCGGGCTGGGCGCCGCCGGCGCCCTTCAGCTCGGCCACCTCCTCGGGGGTGGAGCTGCAAGCCGCCAACAGGGCTGCCGCGGCGAGAATTCCGAGAATCCTGACGTGCATTTCAAACTCCTTCAGCGCACCAAGTCCAAACCCGCCCCGCAGCCCATCTTTCGCGGCCGTTATACACACGCCGCCTGCGAAATTACAACAGCCAATCCTTTATTCGGCCAATAGAATTCCGGCCGAATCGCACGCTCGGGCTTGCCTAGATTACGCCTCAATTTGATTCCCGATGCGGGGTTACGGAATGAGCGGCGACCAAGCCGGGTCGGACCCGTCGGCGGGCGTCACCACCTCGCGCAGGTTGTAGCCGGTCAGGTCGATCGAATGCAGGCGGCTGGTGGCGCCCTTGCCGTCGGGCGCACCCGCGGTTTGGCGGAAGAACATCAGCACGCGCCCGTTCGGCGCCCAGGTGGGGCCTTCGTCCAGGAAGCTCTGCGACAGCAGGCGCTCGCCCGAGCCGTCCGGACGCATGACGCCGATGTAGAACGTGCCGCCGTCGATCTTGGTGAAAGCGATCAGGTCGCCGCGCGGCGACCACACCGGCGTCGCATAGCGGCCCTTGCCGAAGCTGATCCGCCTCACGTCGCGTCCGTCGGAGTCCATCACGTAAATCTGCTGCGAGCCGCCGCGGTCGGAGTTGAAGACGATCTGGCGCCCGTCCGGCGACAGCGAGGGCGAGGTGTCGATCGCGGGATGGTTGGTCAGACGCTTCACCAGCCGCGTGCGCAGGTCCATCGAGTAGATCTCGGAGTTGCCGTCGGTGGACAGGCTCATGATCACGCTGTTGCCGTCGGGCGAGAAGCGCGGCGCGAAGGTCATGCCGGGAAAGTCGCCCAGCACCTCCTGCTGGCCGGTATCGATGTTGAAGATGTAGACGCGCGGTTGGCCGTTAAAATAGGACAGGTAGGTGATGTCCTGGGTCGTCGGCGAAAAGCGCGGGGTCAGCACCAGCGCCGAGCCGTCGGTCAGGAAGCGATGGTTGGCGCCGTCCTGGTCCATGATCGCCAGACGCTTGATGCGGCGGTTCTGCGGGCCCGTTTCCGACACGTAGACGATGCGGGTGTCGAAATAGCCGTCTTCGCCCGTGATGCGCTTGTAGATCTGGTCGGCGATGATGTGAGCCACGCGCCGCCAGTTCTGCGGCACGGTGAAATAGGCGAGCCCCACCATCTGCTGCTCGGCGATCGCGTCCCACAGGCGGAACTCGATCTTCAGGCGCCCGTCGGGCTGCACTTCGGCCGCGCCCGTGACCAGCGCCTGGGCATTGATCGCGCGCCAGTCGGCGAAGCGCGGCTGGGTCTGCAGCGCGTCCGCGCCCTGGATGAAGGCGCGCGGGTCGATCGGCTTGAACAGGCCCGAGCGTTCGAGGTCGGCCGAGACGACCTGCGACAGGTCGCGGCCGACGTTCTGCGCCTGCGGCTCCTTGCCGTAGAATTGCGTGACCGCGATCGGCATCGGCTCGACATTGCCCTTGGTGATGTCGATGCGCAGTTCCGCCATCGCGGGGGCGGCTCCCAACAAGAGCGCTGCGACGAACAGGCCGCCGATCACGCGCCTCGCGATGCTCCTACCGTCCCCCCTCCCCCTGACCCCCTCCCGCAAGGGGAGGGGGGACTGAATGAAAGATTCGTTCATCCTAACTACATCCCCAGCATTTCTTTCGGGTTGAACACCAGGACGAAGGCTTTCCATGTCTCGTACTTCTCCCGCGGAAGCTTCAGGGGCGTCACGCCGATTCCGCCACATTTGGGGTTCAGCACCGCGCGCAGTGCGGCGTCGCGCGCGCTGGCGTAGAACGAGTCGGAGGCCATGCGCAGGTTCTGGCGCGGCCGGGCCTGAGCGATCGTTCCATCCGGATTGGCGTAGATTTCAATTTCCACGATCAGGTCCTGTGCGTTGCGCCCGCCGAAATTCGGGTTCCAGCATGGCTTGAACTGGTCGCGCACGCCGTCGAGCTCGCTGCCCGTGAGCTGCGCGGCGTAGTTCAGCGCCGTCTGCGGCGGCGGTGGCGGTGGGGTTACGCGCGGCTGCGGCGGCGTGAGCTGCGGCTGGCTCGCGGGCTTCAGCTTCTCGACCGTCTTCAGCACGGAGGAAAAGTCGTCCTGCCGCGGCGGCTCCTTCTTCGGTTCCGGCTTGGGCGGCGGCTTCGGCGCCTCGGCCTTCTTGGGCTCGGGCGGTTTCGGCGGCGGCGGCTTCGGCGGCTCGGGCTTCGGCGCCTCGACGATCTTGGGCGGCTCGGGCGGCTTCGGCGGCTCGGGCTTGGGCGGCTCGACCTTGGGCGGGTCGGGCTGCTTGGCCTCGACCGGCGGGGGCGGTGGCGGCGCGGGCGGCGGCGGGATCGGCGCCGGCGGTTCCTGCTTCACTTCCTTGGGCGGCTCGGGCGGCTTCGGCTTGGGAGGCTCGACCTTCGGCGCGGCCGGCTTCTCGGCGATGGTGACGAAATCCACGGGCACGATCTGCTCGATCGCGGTGCGCGGATCGACCGCGATCGGAATCCCAAACACCAAGAGCGCCAGGATCGTCGAATGCAGGGTCACCGAAACGGCGAAGCCGATGCGCATCTCCGTGCGGTCGGAGCCGGCGTCTTCCTCGACCCGCGAGGGGGTGATGAAGCGCCGGTCGCTCACGGCTTCGCCTTCGCCGGCGCGGATTGCGCCTGGGTCCTGGCCCGGTTTGCGACCAGCGCGACGTCCATCGGGTCGAAGATCAGGTCGACCCTGGCGAAGCCGGCGGCGCGCAGCTGCTCCATCAGGTCCAGGACCGCGCCGTAGCGCTGCTCGGAATCCACCCGCAGCGAGATGCGGGTTTCCTTTTTCGCCTCCGCGATGGCCTGCAGCCGCGGGACCAGCGCGTCGGGCTCGATCGCGGTGTCCTGGATGAAGAGCTTGCCTTCGCGGTCGAGCGTGATCGCCAGGCGCTCCTGCTGGTCGGAGATCGACTTCGCCTCGACCGCGGGCAGCTTGACCGGCACGGTGCTCGAAATCAGCGGCGCGGCGATCATGAAAACGACCAGCAGCACCAGCATCACGTCGACGAAGGGCGTGACGTTGATGTCGCTGATGCGCGAGACACCGCGCCCGGCGCGCGGGCGGGCGCTGGAGATCATGGCGCCGGCCATGGCGGCCTAGCTCTTCTTCCGCTGCGCGGGCGGCGCGGCGGGCTCGCCGGCGGCCGGCTCGATCTTGCCGAGCGCAAGCCCGGTGAACCCGGCGGCGGAGAGCGGGCCCAGCACGGCGGCGACCTGGCCGTAGCTCGCCTCGCGCGCGCCGATCACCACCACCGGCTTGTCGCGGTCGCCGCCCGTCAGCCGCATGAGTTCCGGGACCAGCACCTCGGGCTTGACCGGGACGTTCTGCCGGCCGAGCTGAATGTCGCCGTTGGCGGCCACGCGCACGATGATGGTGCGGTCGTCGGGCACGGCGGCAGCGGTCGCGCTGGCGGGAAGATCGATCGGCGTCCCGGCGATGATCAGAGGCGCTGTGACCATGAAGACGATCAAAAGGACCAGCATCACGTCGATGAACGGCGTCACGTTGATTTCCGTCATCATCCGGTAGCCGCGCCGGCCGCGCCGGCGCGGGCCTTGGAGCTGGATCGCCACCGGGCTAGCTCCGCTCCTCGATCTGGCGCGACAGGATGGCGGAGAACTCGCCGGCGAAGGCGTCGAGCCGGTTGCCGTAGCGGCCGAGCTCGGTCGACAGCTTGTTGTAGGCGATCACCGCCGGGATCGCGGCGACCAGGCCGAGGGCGGTGGCGAACAGCGCCTCGGCAATGCCCGGCGCCACCACCGCCAGCGAGGTGTTCTTGGACACCGCGATCGACTGGAAGCTGTTCATGATGCCCCAGACCGTGCCGAACAGGCCGATGAAGGGCGCGGTCGATCCGACCGAGGCCAGGAACGTCATGTTCTTTTCCATGCGCTGGATCTCGCGCGCGAGCGTCACCTGCATCACGCGGTCGATGCGGGTATGCAGGCCGCGGTCCGCGCCGGCGCCGCGGTCGACCGAGCGGCGCCATTCGCGCATCGCCGCCGCGAAGATCGCGGTCATGGGATCGCTCGGCCGCTTGCCCACCCGCTCGTAAAGCTCGCTCAACGACACGCCCGACCAGAACGTGTCCTCGAAGCGGTCGGCGGCCATGAACTTGCGGCGGATGTAGATCCATTTGGCCACGACGATGCACGCGCACCAGACCGACGCCAGGAACAAGAGAATGACTACGGTCTTGACCACCCAGTCCGCTTGCAGGAACAGGGCGATGACCGACAGGTTGTGCGCGTTGACCGATCCGGGCAGCGCGACCGAGGCGATGGTGGTTTGATCCATGGGGGTACCCCGTTCGTTCTCGCTCAATGTCTAGGTCAGGAAGATGGCGATATGGCGGCGGCGAAGGCCGAAAGGAGCGCTTTGGGGAGCCGCCGCGGCCTTCCCGCGCGGTCGACGCAGGCGATCTCGAGCGCGAACCGGGCCAGATCCTCGTCCGCGCGGCTAATGCGCTGCGCTACGGCAAGCCGCGCACCCCGCGCCTCGACGAGCGTCGTGTGCACGTCCAGCAGGTCGTCCAGCCGCGCCGGCTTCAGGTACTCGATGGTGCAACGCCGGACGATGAACCCCAGCCCTTCGCCCTCCAGCATGGCCTGCTGGCCGATCCCGGCCTGGCGCAGCATCTCGGTGCGCGCCCGCTCGGCGAAGCGCAGGTAGTTGGCGTAGTAGACCATGCCGCCGGCGTCGGTGTCCTCGTAGTACACGCGAAGGCTGAACACGTGCGGGGCGCGGCGGGTTCCGTCAGGCATCGGCGTCCCCGGCAGCAGCCAGGAGTTCGAGCTGGGCAGGGTCGCGCGGCGGCACCGGGCGGCCCAGGTGGCGCCAGCCGCCGTCGGCCAGCATCCGCCCGCGCGGCGTACGCTGCAGCAGGCCCTGCTGGATCAGGAACGGCTCGATGACCTCTTCGATCGTGTCGCGCTGCTCGGACAGCGCGGCGGCGAGCGTTTCCACGCCGACCGGCCCGCCCCCGTAGTTGTCGGCGATCACGCTAAGGTAGCGCCGATCCATCAGGTCGAGGCCGAGCGCGTCCACGCCCAGGCGTTTGAGTGCCGCGTCGGCCGCCTGCGCATCGATGCGCTTCTGGCCTTCTACGGCGGCGAAGTCGCGCACCCGGCGCAGCAGGCGTCCGGCCACGCGCGGCGTGCCGCGCGACCGGTGCGCCACCTCGGCTGCGCCGTCCGGCGCGAAATCGACGCCGAGCAGCCCCGCGCCGCGCCTGACGATCAGCTCTAGTTCGGCCGAGGTGTAGAAATCGAGCCGCAGCGGGATGCCGAAGCGCTCGCGCAAGGGCGTGGTGATGAGGCCCGAGCGCGTGGTGGCGCCGATCAGCGTGAACTTCTCCAGGTCGATGCGCACCGAGCGCGCGGCCGGCCCTTCGCCGATGATGAGGTCGAGCTGGAAATCCTCCATTGCCGGGTAGAGGATCTCCTCGACCGCCGGGTTGAGGCGGTGGATCTCGTCGATGA
>CAYMTM010000055.1:0-22255 GCA_964393375.1 uncultured Rhodospirillaceae bacterium | reverse complement strand
AGCCAGTCGCCGAGCAGGTTCACCGCCAGCACCAGGGCGGCGAGCGTGATTCCAGGGAAGATCACGATCCACCACTCGCCCGAGAACAGGAAGTTGTTGCCAATGCGGATCAAAGTGCCGAGCGAGGGTTGGGTGGGCGGCACGCCGACGCCGAGGAAGCTCAGGGTCGCCTCGGTCAACACCGCGACCGCGAGACCTACCGTCGCGATCACCAGCACCGGCCCCATCACGTTGGGCAGCACATGCTTCAGCATGATCAAGGCGGGATGCAGGCCGATCACGCGCGCCGCCTGGACGTACTCCTTGCGCTTTTCTACCAGGGTCGAGGCGCGCACGGTGCGCGCGTACTGGACCCAGTTCGAGATGCCGATCGCGAACACCAGCACGACCATGGCCAGGCGCGCGTGCAGGTCGGGCGGCAGCAGCGCGCGGGTCACGCCGTCGATCATCAGCGCGATCAGGATGGTGGGGAAGGTCAGCTGCACGTCGGCCAGGCGCATGATCACCACCTCGGCCCAGCCGCCGGCATAGCCCGCGACCAGCCCGACGGCGATGCCCACGATCATCGCGAACAGCACCGCAAACACGCCCACCGTCAGGGACACGCGCAGGCCGTAGAGAATGGCCGAGAGCATGTCGCGGCCCTGGTCGTCGGTGCCCAGCACGAACTGCCAGCTTCCGTCCTTGGCCCAGACCGGCGGGTTGAAGGCGTCGATCAGCTGCAGCGCGCCCGGGTCCCACGGATTCTGCGGTGAAATCCAGGGCGCCAGGATGGCGGCCATGATCATCATGCCGGCGATCGCGGCCGCCGCCATGGTCGATCGGGACGAGCGGAAGCTGTGCCAGAGGTCGCTGTCCAGCACGCGCGCAAGCAGGGCCGGCTGCGCCATGCTACATCCCCCGCTCGGGCGCTGCGCGATCGGCGCGCAGGCGCGGGTCGACCAGGTAGTAGAGCAGGTCGACGGTCAGGTTGATGACGACGAAGAACAGCGCGATCAGCAGCAGGTAAGTCGACATCACCGGGATGTCGGCGAACTGCACCGCCTGTAGGAACAAGAGCCCCATGCCCGGCCATTGGAACACCGTCTCGGTGATGATGGCGAAGGCGATGATCGAGCCGAGCTGCAGGCCGGTGATGGTGATGACCGGGATCAGCGTGTTCTTGAGCGCATGGCCGAAATGCACGGCGCGGTTGGTAAGCCCGCGGGCGCGTGCGAACTTGATGTAGTCGGTGCGCAGCACCTCGAGCATCTCGGAGCGCACGAGGCGCATGGTCAGCGTGAGCTGGAACAGGCCCAGCGTGATCGACGGCAGGATGATCGATTTCAGCCCGCTGGCCGTCAGCAGGCCCGTGGTCCAGAAGCCGACACGAACCACGTCGCCGCGCCCAAAGGTGGGGAGCCAGCCCAATACGACGCCGAACAGCAGGATCAGCAGGATGCCGATCAGGAAGGTCGGCAGCGAGATGCCCACAAGCGAGACGGCCATGAACACCCGGCTGAGCCAGTGCCGGGGCCGCAGGCCGGTGAAGACGCCCAGCGGCACGGCGCAGATCAGCGCAAACAGGGCCGCCACGAACGACAGTTCCAGGGTCGCCGGCAGGCGCTCGGCCAGCAATTCGCCGACCGGCTTCACCGTGCGAAGCGACACGCCGAAATTGCCGGTCAGCACGTTGCCGAGGAAGCGCGCGAACTGGACCGCGACCGGCTGGTCCAGCCCCAGGTTCGTGCGCATCCGCTGGATGTCCTCGGGCGTGGTCTCCTGGCCCACCATCTGCTGGACCGGATCGCCCACATACTGGAACACGGCAAAGGAGACCAGCGCGACGGTCACGAGCACCAGCAGCGACTGGAACAGGCGCTCGACGACATAGGCGATCATGCGGCGGACGATCCAGCTTGCGTGGCCGGGCCCGACCGGAAGCGGACGGGCCCCCGCCGGCGCCTGCCCGCGGGGCCTCGAATGCTAACCCAAGAGTGGCGGCGGCGAAACGCCCTTGGTGCCGCCTACTTCATCTGCACGTACCACCACAGGAACTCGTTGCCGGCGTGCGGCTCGAGATGCGCGATCGTGTCGCGCGCGGCCCAGGCGATGTTCTGCTGGTGCAAGGGGATATAGGCGACCTCGTCGATCGCGATCTTCCAGGCGTCGTGAATCAGCGCGTCGCGCTTCTTCTGGTCGGTCTCCTGGCCGATCCTGTCGACCAGTTCGTCGAACGCCTTGTTCGACCACCGGCCGTAGTTGCAGCAGCTGGGGATCGACTTGCCGTCGGGCCCGGTGGGCACGGTGCGATGAAGGAACTGCATCGGGTTCCAGGAGTCGTAGCTGCCCGGCGCCCAGCCCAGCATGAAGAAGCTGGTCTCCATCTTCTGGTACTCGCCGAACAGGATCGTGTTCGACTTGGTGACAAGGTTCACCTTGACGCCGATGCGCTGCAGCATGCCGACGGTCGCCTGGCAGATCTGCTCGTCGTTGACATAGCGGTCGTTCGGGCAGTCGAGCTGGACCTCGAAGCCGTTGGGATAGCCGGCGTCGGCCAGCAGCTTCTTCGCCGCGTCGGGATTGTAGGGCAGGCGTTTGAATCCCTCCTCCCAGCCGTGGATGCCCTTGCCGATCATCATCGCCGAGGGCGCGGCCATGTTGCGCATGACCTTGGTCTTGATCGCCTCGATGTCGATCGCCTGCAGGAAGGCCTGGCGCACCCGCTTGTCCTTGAACGGGTTCTTGCCCTTGACGCTGGAATAGAGCAGCTCGTCGCGGTGATGGTCGAAGCCGAAATAGACGACGCGGGTTTCGGGCGAGGAGATCACCCGCGTGCCCTTGTTGTTGTTGATCCGGTCGATATCCTGCACCGGAACCGGCTCCATGAAGTCGATCTCGCCCGACAGCAGCGCCGCCACGCGCGTGGGCGCCGACTTGATCGGCGTGAAGATCACCTCGGTGACGTTGTTCTTCGGGAAGTTCTTCCTGCCCCACCAGTCGGGATTGGCCTCGAACACCGTCTTTACGTCCGCCTCGCGGCTCTTCAGCTTGAACGGGCCGGTGCCGTTGGCGTTGGTGGTGGCGAAGTTGGGCGCCTCCCCCTTGGTGGGGTCGACGACCTCGGTCGACTTGTTGTCGATCGCCCAGCCCTTGGAGTAGATGCCCCAGGTCGCCCATTCCACGTGCAGGATGGGATTCGGCTTCTCGGTGATGAAATCGACCGTGTAGTCGTCGATTTTCTTCACTTCCTTCACCGCGGGCAGGCGGCCCTTGATATCCGAGCCCTTGCTGCGCGCGCGGTCGGCCGAGAACACCACGTCATCGGCGG
This sequence comes from uncultured Rhodospirillaceae bacterium, assembly GCA_964393375.1. GTDB lineage: Bacteria > Pseudomonadota > Alphaproteobacteria > JAEULC01 > JAEULC01 > JAEULC01. The sequence goes on along the minus strand of CAYMTM010000055.1, from coordinate 18,945 downwards.
TGAACGGCCTGCCGTCGTGGAACTTGACGCCCTTGCGCAGGTAGAAGCGCCAGCGCGTCGGCTCGACGATCTCCCACTTCTCCGCCAGGTTCGGCTCGATCGCCAGGGTCGCGGGATTGCGCCGGATCAACCCCTCGTACACATTGCTCATGATGCTGAGCGAGAGGGTCTGGTTGCGCATATACTGGTCGGCGGAATTCAGGTCGCCCTGGCTTGCCCATTTGAGCGTCTTCGCGTCGCTCGCCGTCGTTGCAAGCGCAACGATCGCGGCGGATGCCGAGAGCCTCAACGCAAAGCGCCCAATCGAAGTAAGCGATTTCCGCTGCATGGGATCCCCTTCCGATTCGAGCACGGCTGACATGGTCCTGCGTTCGGATCGACGCCATGCCGCCGGCATTGTTTGCAGAAAATCATAGAGGCCGCCATTCGCGAAAGTCCATAGCGGGGTCGGCGCTGCACCATAGGCCGGATCGCCCTCCCCTGCGGCGCGGCTAGTCGGGGATGCGCACAGATCAGCGCCGCATCTGTAGCATTTCATCACGCCGCACGATTTACGGTTAAATATCAGATAGTTGTTGCAACCAAACGGCATGGTCGCCAGAATAGCCACGCGATGCTTGGGGGAGTGCGGATGCCATGAGCGGGAAGCTTGCATCCGTGGTGCTGATAGCGCTTTCCTGCGCCCTTGCCGGGACTGCTCAAGCGCAAAAGGCGGATTCGAGCGAAGCGCCAAGCACCGGGGCGATGCACGCCCTCGTTATTGGAAACAACGACTACTTTCGCCTGACCCGGTTGGACAACGCGATGCGCGATGCCAACGCTGTGGCGGACAAGCTGCGCGGTTTGGGGTTCAAGGTGGTGTCGCGCGAGAACCTCGATCGGCGCGAGATGCTGGAGGAGCTACGCGCCTTCGCCCGCAACCTGGCCGCAGAGCCCAACGCGATCGGCGTTTTCTATTTCGCCGGCCACGGTGTCCAAGTCCGGCAGCACAATTACCTGGTCGGTGTCGAGGCGCCGCTGCAATCCGAGGATGCGGTACCGGACGAGGCGGTCGCGGCGGACCGCGTCGTTTTCGAAATGGCCCAAGCCAAGAACATTCTGAACGTCGTTATCCTCGATTCCTGCCGCGACAATCCGTTCGCGCCGACCCGCTCGATCAAGCTCGGTCAGGCGCGGCCGACGCGCCCGCCGGCGATCGTTTCTGAATTTGCCCCGATCACCGTACCCGCGGGAGCCCGCGGGTTCCTTATCGCCTTGGCGGCGTCGCCGGGCCAGCGCGCCTTCGACGGCCCCGCCGGCGGACACGGCCTGTTTACGGAGGCGCTCCTGCGCCACATTGACCGGCCGGGGATGCCCGTCAACGAGGTGTTCGTGCACACGATGAATGCGGTGCAAGAGCGGTCACGGGGAAAGCAGCTTCCGTGGCTGTCGCACTCCGCGCTCGGCAGGATCTCTTTCCGCCCGGCGGCGAACGCAGCGGCGAACGCGGCGGCGAGCGCCGGGCCGCCCGTCCCGCCCCCTGTCCACAACCGCCACTCGCAGGAAGCGACGGACTGGAACAAAGTGAAGGACACCAAAGCGGAGGGCCAGATCGAATGGTTCCTGCGCGAACATCCGACCGGCGTCTATGCCGAGGATGCCAAGCGCCGACTGGCCAACTTGCGCGCCGAACGCCTGGATATGCTGTTCTGGGAAAGCGTCAAGGACAGCACAGATGCGACGGCCTATGAAGCCTACCTCGCCAAGTTCCCGCGAGGCCTGTTCGTGAAGCCGGCCGAGCAGCGGCTTCTGCAGCTGCGCGCGGCAGCGGGGCCGAGCGCCGCCGTCGCGCGCCAAGCGCAACTCGAGCCGACGCCGGAATCGGCTCCGGCATCCCGCTCGGCAGGCGAGTCCTTCGCGACGCTGCCGCCCGGCGCCCTGGCATCGACACGGCCGGCGCCTCCGACATCATCAGCCGTTGCCGCTCGCCCCGCCGCCGAGGCGCCAATGCAGATCGCCGCGCCGGCACCAGGCGTCCAACCGGCGCCGCCGCGCGCGAGCGACGGCGCGTGGACCGGTCGGATCGATCGCGACACGGTCGATCCCGAGGAGGCCCATATCTGCCGTCCGGCGACGGCGGAATTCAAGGTCGAGGCCGGACGTATCGTGGGCGGCAGCTTGACGCTGGACGACGCACGCAAGTTCGACCTGGATCTTTCGGTGAAATCGGGAGCGCGCGTGAGCGCGCAGGGAAGCATTCCTTCGGCCGAGGCCTTCAGCGACCTGGTGATCCGCCTTTATGACGCGATCGACAGCAACTTTGCCAGCTACCGTTTCCAGGGCCGCATCGAAGGCGACAGGCTCGCCGGCGACTGGCGCGGCGACGGGATGCGATGCCGCGGCAGGTTCTCCTTCGCCCGCGCCAACCGCTGATGCCGCCCGTGGCCGTCAAGCCGCAGAGCGTTGACAGCGCAAGCAGGCCGCGCTCCGATCGGACGCGGCTGGTGCCGGGGGGAGGGGCGCAATGGGTTTGCTGTCCTGGATCGTCTTTGGCCTGATCGCCGGCATCCTGGCCAAGTTCTTTATGCCGGGACGCGACGGCGGGGGCATCATCATCACCATCCTGTTGGGAACGGCCGGCGCGGTGGTCGGCGGCTTCATCGCCACGGCGCTGGGCCTTGGCGATGTGACCGGCTTTAACCTGCGCAGCCTGATCATTGCCGTGGTGGGCGGCGCGCTGGTGCTGTTCGTCTACCGTCGCCTGCGCGCCTAATCCATAGGGCAGCCTCGCCGACGGGCGCGCCCGGGGCGGCATCGCGCCGCTTTGACCTCGCCCTCCATCGCTGCTTTAATGCGCCACCCACTGACATCGCCCGGGGATCAAGCTCATGAAACCGCTCGTAAACTCGCCGGCTGCGCGAGACATCGCCTATTTCGTCCACCCTTACACCAACCTGAAGGCCCACCTGACCGAGGGGCCGCTGGTGATCCGCGAGGGCAAGGGCGTATGGGTGACCGACGATGCCGGCAACAAGTACATCGAGGGCTTGGCCGGGCTGTGGTGCGCCTCGCTCGGCTTCGACGAACAGCGGCTGGTCGATGCGGCGATCGCGCAGATGAGGAAGCTGCCCTTCTACCACGCCTTCGCCGGCAAGTCGCACGATCCGGGAATCGACCTGGCCGAGCGCCTGGTCCAGATGGCGCCGGTGCCGATGTCCAAGGTGTTCTTCGCCAATTCGGGCAGCGAGGCGAACGACACCGTGGTCAAGATGGTCTGGTATTACAACAACGCGCTGGAGCGGCCGAAGAAGAAGAAGATCATCTCGCGCCTCAAGGCCTATCACGGCGTCACGGTGGCCGCGGCCAGCCTCACCGGCCTGCCCAACAACCACCGCGATTTCGACCTGCCGATCGCGAACATCGTTCACACGGAATGCCCGCACTACTACCGCTTCGGCAAGCCGGGCGAGAGCGAGGATGAGTTCGCGACCCGCATGGCCGAGGCGCTGGAGGCCAAGATCATCGCCGAGGGCGGGGCGGAATGCTGCGCGGCCTTCATCGCCGAGCCGATCATGGGCGCCGGCGGCGTCATCACCCCGCCCAAGGGCTATTTCGAGAAGATGCAGGCGGTGGTGAAGAAATACGACATGCTGATGATCGCCGACGAGGTGATCTGCGGCTTCGCCCGCACCGGCAACATGTTCGGCAGCCAGACCTACAACATCAAGCCGGACATCATGGTGATGGCGAAGGCGCTGTCGTCGTCCTACCTGCCGATCTCGGCGGTGATGATCAACGAGAAAGTGGCCGACGCCCTGATCAACAACAGCGGCAAGATCGGCGTCTTCGCCCATGGCTACACCTACAGCGCGCACCCCGTCTCGGCGGCCGTCGCGATCGAGACGCTGAAGATCTACGAGGAGCGCGACATCGTCGCCCATGTCCGGCGCGTCTCGCCGCGCATGCAGAACGGCCTGCGCAGGTTCGCCGACCACCCGCTGGTGGGCGAGGTGCGCGGCATCGGCCTGATCGGGGCGGTCGAGCTGGTGAAAGACAAGAAGACCAAGGAGTCCTTCGACGTGAAGCTGGGCGTCGGCCCGTACCTGGTCAAGCGCGCCGAGGCGCACGGCGTCATCTTGCGTGCCGTCGCCGGCGACCACATCGGCTTCTGCCCGCCGCTGATCATCAACGAGGGCGAGATCGACATGATGCTGGAACGCTTCGGCAAGGCGCTGGACGACACCGCCCAGTGGCTGAAGCAGAACGGGCACGCCAGGGCGGCCTGACGCGAACGTGAAAGGGCGGCGCCCGGGGCCCAAGGACGGTTCCGGGCGCCGCGGTGTCAATACGACCGACGCATCGCGCGCCGACCCTTCATGGTTCGACAAGCTCGCCCGTGGGGGGAATGGGTAGCCTGGATCGAATGCCTCCTCTCGAACCCGCGGACGGATGAGGCAGCGCCACGAACCGGACCGGATGGACTACGACCGTTTCTTCCGCCAGTCGCTGCAGGCGCTCCAGAAGGAGGGGCGCTATCGCGTCTTCGCCGAGCTGGAACGCTGCGCGGGACGGTTTCCGCGCGCATTGCGCCATGGCAGGCGCGGCGCCAACGCGCCGGTCGAGGTGACGGTGTGGTGCAGCAACGATTACCTGGGCATGGGCCAGCACCCGGCCGTGCTGGAGGCCATGCGTGCGGCGATCGGGCGCTACGGTGCGGGCGCGGGCGGCACGCGCAACATTTCGGGCACCCACCATGCGGCCGTCGAATTGGAGGCGGAGCTGGCCGATCTGCACGGTAAGGAAGCGGCGTTGGTCTTCACGTCCGGCTACGTCGCCAATCTGGCCGCGCTGGGCACGCTGGCCGGACGCCTGCCCGACTGCGTCGTGCTGTCCGACGCGCTCAATCACGCCTCGATGATCCACGGCATCCGCGACAGCCGGGCCGAGAAGCGCATTTTCGCCCACAGCGACGCGGAGGACCTGGACCGCAAGCTCGCCGACCTGCCGCGCGCGCGCCCGAAGATCGTCGCGTTCGAATCGGTCTATTCGATGGACGGCGATATCGCGCCGGTCGCCGTCTTGGCCGAAGTGGCCGCACGGCACGGGGCGCTGACCTACCTGGACGAGGTGCATGCCGTGGGCATGTACGGGACTCGCGGAGGCGGGGTGGCCGAGCGCGACGGGATGGCCGACCGGATCGACGTGATCGAGGGCACGCTCGGCAAGGCGTTCGGCGTCATGGGCGGCTACATTGCCGCCTCGGCCGCGCTGGTCGATTTCGTGCGCAGCCATGCCGGCAGCTTTATTTTCACGACCGCCCTGCCCCCGGCAGTAGCGGCCGGTGCCATGGCCGCTGTGCGCGTGCTGAAGGGCGCGGAAGGCCAAACGCTGCGGCTGAAGCACCAGGAGCGCGCCCGGACCCTGATGCGCCGCCTGGCCGAAGCCGGGCTGCCGGTCATGCCATCGCAGAGCCATATCGTGCCGGTACTGGTGGGCGATGCGGCGCTGTGCAAAGCGGTCAGCGACAAGCTGTTGGACGATCACGCGATCTACGTGCAGCCGATCAACTACCCCACGGTGCCCAGGGGCACCGAGCGCCTGCGCTTCACCCCGACGCCGCTCCACAGCGACGAGGATATCGACCATCTGGTGACGTCCCTTGGCGCTGTATGGCGCTCGCTGAAGGTAGAGGTGACGCGGGTGGTTGCGGCGTGAAGCGGCAGTTGCGAATCGTTCGCAATTGGGGCTAGACTGACAGGCCATAAGGTCCTAGATCTGGAGCCTGGCGAGGCCGGACGGAACGCTGTGCCGATGCTGCGCGACAACAGCCTGATCCCGATCGAAGCGGTGCGCCTTTGCGCGCTGGGCCGTCTGCTGCAGGGCGACTTGCCATACGCCCAGCTTGCGGGCGAGGTACGGCATTTCACCAGCCGCCTGGTGGGACCGTCGCTGGACCTGCTCGGCACCTCGATCGAATTGCTGCGCCTGGAAGGCCTGGTGGAAGCGGTCGAAGGCAAGGGCATGGAGGACAATGCCCTGCTGCGGATCACCTCGGCCGGGCGTGAGGCCTTCCGCGCGTTGATGCGCGCGCGGGTGCGCGCGCCGGGCGGCGACGTGGGCAAGCTGGTGCTCGCGCTCAAGCTGCGGTTCCTGGGCCTTTTGTCGCCCGAGGACCGCGCCGAGCAGATCGATTCGATGGCCGAGGTCTATCGCCAGGAGCGCGCGCGCCTCATCGACCTGCGCCAGCATGCCGCGGAAAGCCACCTGGCGGAGTGGCTCGACCTCGAAATCGCCCAGATCGACCAGCGCCTGGCCTGGTTCGAAGGGTTCAGCGCCAAGGCGTGAGGCGGGGTTAACGCCTGTCTTTGTTCTCGACCTGGCCGGGTTTGACCCGCCCAGCCACGCATCCATAATCCGCGCCGTTCTGCGTGGATGCCCTGGGCAAGGCCGCGCACGACGAAGGACTATTTCCCCCGCAGCTTCCCCAGCCGCAGCCGCAGCGCGTTCAGCTTGATGAAACCCTCGGCGTCGCGCTGGTCGTAGGCGCCCTGGTCTTCCTCGAACGTCACGTGCTTCAGGCTGTAGAGGCTGCGCGGCGACTTGCGGCCGACCACGGTGGTGTTGCCCTTGTAAAGCTTGAGCCGCACCGTGCCGTAGACGTTCTCCTGGCTCTTGTCGATCAAGGCCTGCAGCATCTCGCGCTCGGGCGAGAACCAGAAGCCGTAATAGATCAGCTCGGCATAGCGCGGCATGATCTCGTCCTTGAGATGCATGGCGCCGCGATCGAGCGTGATGCTCTCGATGCCGCGATGGGCGGCGTGCAGGATGGTGCCGCCCGGCGTCTCGTAGACGCCGCGGCTCTTCATGCCGACGAAGCGGTTCTCGACCAAGTCCAGCCGCCCGATGCCGTTGGCCTTGCCCAAGGCATTGAGTTTAGTAAGCAGCGCGGCCGGCGACAGGCGCTTGCCATCAATCGCGACCGGGTCGCCCTTCTCGAACTCGATCTCGACATAGGCCGCCTTGTCGGGTGCCGCCTCCGGCGCGATGGTGCGCTGATAGACCATTTCGTCCGGCTCGTGCCATGGATCCTCCAGCACCTTCCCTTCGCTCGAGGAGTGCAGCAGGTTGGCGTCCACCGAGAACGGCGCCTCGCCGCGCTTGTCCTTGGCGATCGGGATCTGGTGCTTTTCGGCGAAGTCGATCAGCTTGGTGCGCGAATCGAGCTCCCATTCGCGCCAGGGCGCGATCACCTTGATGTCGGGCTTGAGCGCGTAATAGGTCAGCTCGAAACGCACCTGGTCATTGCCTTTGCCGGTCGCCCCATGCGCCACCGCGTCGGCCCCGACCTTTTCGGCAATCTCGATCTGGCGCTTGGCGATCAGCGGCCGGGCGATCGAGGTGCCGAGCAGGTACTGGCCCTCGTAGAGGGCGTTGGCGCGGAACATCGGGAATACGAAGTCGCGGGTGAACTCCTCGCGCAGGTCGTCCATGAAGATCCGCTTCACGCCGAGCATTTCGGCCTTCTTGCGCGCGGGCTCCAGCTCCTCGCCCTGGCCGAGATCGGCGGTGAAGGTGACGACCTCGCAATTGTAGGTGGTCTGCAGCCATTTCAGGATGACCGACGTGTCGAGCCCGCCGGAATAGGCCAGCACGACCTTCTTGACGTCGCCCTTCGCCGGCCCGCTCTTGGGAGCGGCGATCTTCACTTTCGCGCTCATTGTTAACCTGTCCCGTTTCCCGGAAGGCCGGCAGTATAGGGACTGGCGGCGGCCCGGCAAGCGCCGGACGCACAATCCGATGGGAGCAATGACCCGGAGGGAATTCGTGGGTGAAGCGACAGTCTTCGGCTTTCGCAGGAGCGTCTATGTGCGCATCGTGCGTCTCACGCTGGAGGAAAAGGGGGCGCCCTACCGGCTGGTCGAGGTCGACCCGTTCGCGCCGGGCGGGCCGCCGGCCGACTACCTCGAGCACCACCCGTTCGGCCGCATTCCCGCGTTCGAGCATGACGGATTCCGGCTCTACGAGACTGGCGCCATCACGCGCTACATCGACGATGTCGTCTCCGGTCCGGCCTTGCGGCCCGCCGATGCGAAGGAGCGCGCGCGCGTCGACCAAATCATGAGCATCGTCGACAACTATGGGTATCGCGCGATGATATGGGACGTGCTGGTCGAACGCAGGGAGGGAAAGCCGCCGGACGAAGCGCGGATCGCGGCAGGGCTGGCGCGCGCCGAGACCTGCCTGGACGCACTGGAGGCGATTATTGGCGACAGCGCATGGCTTGCAGGCGCAAGCTTGAGCCTAGCCGACCTGCACTTGGCGCCGATGCTCGCCTATTTCCGCCGGACACAAGAGGGCGCAGCAATGATCGACCGCCACCCGAAAATCGCGCGGTGGTGGGAGGCCATGAACGCGCGCGCGAGCATGGCGGCGACCCGGTTTCCCGCGGAGGAGACGGCCTAGCGCAGGTCGAAGCCCTTGCGTCGGATGAAGGCACCGAAATCGGCGCGCTCGGACACGGCGTACTGCCGGGCCTTCTCCTCGGTCCAGCCGTATTCGTCCAGCCGTCCGAACCTGTCGACCGCGCGCTGGTTGCGATAGGGCTGGATGGCGGCGCGGCGGCGGTCATAGGCCTCGATCTTCGCGCGCACCTCGCGCTCGTCGAAGCGGTCGGTATGCAGCGTGATCGCAAGCGGCAGGCGCGGCGTGATGTCGCCCGCGCGCGACGGCCAGCCGAGCGCCAGCCCGGCATAGGGGAACACATGGTCCGGCAGGCCGAGCAGGTCGCTGACCGCTTGCGCGTTGTTGCGGATCACGCTCAGGGGACAGCAGCCGAGCCCCACCGCCTCCGCCGCCAGCACCAGCCAGCCGAGCACGATCGCGGCATCGGTGGACGCATTGAAGAACGGGTCGAGATGGTCGTTGGCGAAAGCATGGCCGCGCCACTGATGGAGCTGCCGCTGGCGGCGGTTGTTGGCGCAGACCACCACCAGCGCCGGAGCGGCAGGCAGCCAGTCCATGCCGGGGATCAACGCGTCCAGCCGCCGACGCACGTCCTTGTCCTCGACGATCACGATGTCGCGCTGCTGCAGGTCGCTCTTGCTGGGCGCGGACAGCGCTGCGGCGCAAAGCGCGCTGAGCAGCGCCGGATCGACCGGGCGGCCGTCGTAATAGCGGTGCGTGCGATGCTCGGCCAGCAGCGCGATCGCGGGAACGCAGGCGGCGTCGGGCAAAGGCGCGGCGTCGCCGAAGCGGCGGTCGAAGGCCTTGCTCAGGCGCGCGCGCGCCGCTTCGGTATGGTCGGGTGCGGACATGGGATCGCATTTCCTTCCGGCGATTGGGACGGTTCCAGTGCTTCCAGCACGCCAGCATAGACCTGGAGCGCCTTGCGGCCATTCTCCGACAGGGCGTAGACGCCGCGCTCCACGCGCTGGAACCAGCCATAGACGTCGTCCCGCAGGATGCTGGCGGCCTTGGGCGCGCGGCCGGTCGCGCGCAGCGCCTTGGGGCTCGTGGGCCCGTCGCGGCCGATAAGCTGGGCGCAGCGCAGCGCCTCCTGGCGATAGGCGGTGACGATCTTGACCCGCGTCACGCCGCCCACGTTCGGATCGCCGACGCGGCGCGCGTGCTCACCCAAGAGCAACCCCGCGCGTCGCTTGTTGATGCGCGGCCTGTAGGGCAGCGGGTCGAGCACGACCTCGACCCCGCGGCCGCGCTTGCGGTCGGGAAAGACCAGCAGCAGGCCGAGGCCGAGCATGCGGCAGAGCTTGCGCGCCGCGCGGCCGTCCGGCCGGTCGCGCCGCCGCCCGCGCGCCGTTCCGCCGTCCACCGCCAGGTAGACGCTTTCACTCAGTGCCAGGCGGTCGACGCCCTGCAGCACCAGGTCGAGCGAGAAGCGCCGCTTCAGCTCGACGATCACGACAGGCTCGTCGCCCCGGCGCGCCGCCACGTCGCAGCCCCTGACCTCGGCCTTGACCGAATAGCCCTGCGATTCGAGGAACGCCTTGACCGGCGCGTAAAGCTCGCGCTCGGCCTTCACCGCCATGGCTGGCCGCTCAGCGCCTGGTCCTTCCCGGCTTTTTCCTTCCCTTGCGCCGTGCATGCGCGTCGGCGAGCAGGCAGAGGATCTCGAACATCATCGTGGCGCCCACGACCGCGGTGTTGCCGCTGGGATCGAAGGGCGGCGCTACCTCCACCACGTCGCCGCCGATCAGGTCGAGGCCCTGCAGGCCGCGCAGCATCTGCTGCGCCTCGGCGGTGGAATAGCCGCCGATCTCCGGCGTGCCGGTGCCGGGGGCGTAGACCGGGTCGAGTCCGTCGACGTCGAAGCTGATATAGGTCGGGCCGCTGCCGACGACACGGCGCGCCTCCTTGATCACCTTCTCGACGCCCAGCTTGAAGAACTCCTCGATATAGACCACGCGGATGCCCTGCTTCTCGCCCCAGTCGTTGTCCGCCTCTCCGTAGAGCGAGCCGCGGATGCCGATCTGGATCGTGCGCTTGGGATCGAGCAGCCCTTCCTCGATCGCGCGCCGGAACGGCGTGCCGTGGGTATACTTGCTGTCGCCGAAATAGCGGTCCCAGGTGTCGGTATGCGCATCGAAGTGCACCATGCCGACCGGACGGTCCCTGGCGATCGCCCGCATGATCGGCAGCGTGATCAGATGGTCGCCGCCGGCGGTCAGCGGCACGCAGCCGGCCGCGTGCAACTTGGTGAAGAACGCCTCCACCCGCTTGAGCGAATCGTGCAGGTCGATCGGGTTGACCGAGCTGTCGCCCACATCGCCGCACCGCGCAAGATCATAAGGGCTGATTCGGCTGACATGGTGGATATAGCGCATCAGACAGGACGCATCGCGCAGCGCGCGCGGTCCGTGGCGCGCGCCCGCTCGGTTGGTCGTGCCGCCGTCCCAGGCCACGCCGGCGATCGCGATGTCCAGCTCTTTGGGGTTCTTGACCAGCGGCAGACGCATGAACGTGGCGATGCCGCCGAAGCGCGGGACCACCAGTCCGCTCTGTGGCTTCGGGTACCCCTTCGATTCGGCCATGACCACGCTCCGGCTTCGCTGCTATAACAGAAGCTATAATGAGGGGCCGACGCGGCGGCAACCGCCGTTCGCGACCGGTGAAGGGGCCGGGGACGCGCTTGGACGACAGCCTCGATCTGGTGGTGGTGGGAGGAACCGCGGCGACGCCGAACGGCATCGCGCGCGCCGATATCGGCGTGCGCGCCGGCCGCATCGCGGCGATCGGCGATCTGAAAGGCGCCAAGGCGGCCGAGACGATCGACGCCAAGGGCCTGCACGTGTTGCCCGGCGTGATCGACACCCAGGTGCATTTCCGCGAGCCGGGCAACGAGCACAAGGAGGACCTGAACACCGGCACGGCGGGCGCGGTGCTGGGCGGAGTGACCTGCGTCTTCGAGATGCCCAACACCAAGCCGCCGACGCTGACCCAGGCGGCGCTGGAGGACAAGCTGAAGCGCGCCCAGGGTCGAACCTGGTGCGATCACGCCTTCTTCATCGGCGCCAGCGCGTCCAACGTGGACGAATTGGCCGATCTGGAGATGCTGCCGGGTTGCTGCGGCGTGAAGATTTTCATGGGTTCGTCGACCGGCGGCCTGCTGGTGGACGACGACGCCACGCTGGAGCGCGTGCTGGTGGGCGGCTATCGCCGCGTCGCGGTCCATGCCGAGGACGAGCCGCGCCTCAAGGAGCGCCGTGCGATCGCCGAGCAGGCAAGGAAGCCGCACGCGCATCCCGAATGGCGGGACGCCCAGAGCGCGGTTCTGGCCACGCGCCGCCTGCTGGCGCTGGCGCGCAAGGCGCACCGGCGCGTGCACGTGCTGCACGTCACCACCGCCGAGGAAATGGACATCCTGGCCGAGAACAAGGACATCGCCACGGTGGAGGTGACGCCGCAGCACCTGACCCTGGTGGCCCCGGATTGCTATGACCGCCTTGGCGCCAAGGCCGTCATGAACCCGCCGATCCGCGATGCCCGGCATCGCGAGGGACTTTGGCGCGCCGTGGCGCAAGGCATCGTCGACGTCGTGGGATCGGACCACGCCCCGCACACCGCCGAGGAGAAGGCGCAGGAATATCCCAAGTGCCCCTCGGGCATGCCCGGCGTGCAGACCCTGCTGCCGCTGCTGCTCGACCATTGCCATGCCGGCCGGCTGACCTTGGAGCGGGTCGTGGACCTTACCGCGCACGGACCGGCGCGCATCTACAACATCGCCGGCAAGGGCCGGATCGCCGTCGGCTATGACGCCGATCTGACCTTGGTGGACCTGAAAGCCAAGCGCGAGATCACCGACGCCGACTGCGCCAGCCGTTGCGGGTGGACATGCTTCGCCGGCCTGAAGGTGACCGGCTGGCCGAAGAGCACCATCCTGCGCGGGCATGTGGCGATGCGCGACGGCGAACTGATCGACGACCCGATCGGGCAGCCCGCGCGTTTCCTGGAGACACTGTAGCGCCGCACGCTCGCCGGCGCCGCCTGCGATCGCACAGCGGACGCCGGCCGCCGATCGGCGAGAGCGAACGCGGTCTTCGCGGCGTCGAGCCAGTCCCGCCCTGGACTATTCGGGCCAAACCCTTTAACGGGGCGCGGCCATGAAACCGATCCTTGCCCAGCACCTCGGCGAGTTGCTGCGCCTTTCCGCGCCGGTCATCGTCGCGCGCACCGGGATCATGACCATGTCGATCGTCGACGTGACGTTCCTCGGCCGCGCCGGCGCCGATCAGGTCGCCTACATGGCGATCGCCGGCGTCGCCATCGGCACCATGATCGTGGGCTCGATCGGCCTGATGATCGGCACGATGGTCGAGGCCTCGCACGCCTTGGGCGCCGGCGAGGAGCGCGAATGCGGCCAAGTCTGGCGCCGCTCGCTGCCCTACGCGGCGGCGGCGGGCGTGGCGGGCGCCGTGCTCTGCCTGTTCGGCGAACCATTGTTCCGGCTGACCGGCCAGACGCCGGAGCTCGCCCATGGCGGCGCCCGCGTGCTGGCGGTGCTGGGCCTGTGCCTGCCGGGCACGACGCTGTTCGTGACCACCACCTTCTTCCTGGAGGCGATCAAGCGCCCCGTGCCGGGCATGGCGGTGATCCTGGCGGCCAATCTGCTCAACGCCTTTCTCAACTGGGTGTTCGTGCCGGGCAATCTGGGCTCTCCGCCCTTGGGCGCGGAGGGTTCGGCGCTGGCGACCGCGATCACGCGGCTGGTGATGGCGGCACTGCTGATCGGCTATGTGCTGGTGATGCCGGGGCACGAGCGCTTCGCGGTCCGCGAGCGGCCCAGGAATGCCTGGCGCGCGGGTGCGCGGGCGCGGCACATGGGCTATGCGACCGGCGCCAGCTACGCGCTCGAAGCCGCAGCCTTCGGATCGATGAGCGTTTTTGCGGGATGGTTGGGCGTCCTTGACTTGGCGGCCTGGTCGATCGCGCTCAACGCTATGTCCTTCGTGTTCATGATCGCGGTCGGGCTGGGCGTCGGCACGGCGGTCCGCGTCAGCCACGCCCGCGGGCGCGGCGACCGGCACGAGATGGCGGCGGCCGGCTGGGTCGGGCTCGGCGCGACCGCGGTCGCGATGGGCCTGGCTTCGCTGGGATTCCTGGTCTTCGCCGCGCCGCTGGCCAGGCTGTTAACCGACGATCCGGCCTTGCTGGCGCTGGTGGCCGCGACTCTGGTGATGGGCGCCTGGGTGATGGTCGTGGACGGCGGCCAGGGCATGATGCTGTCGGCGGTCCGCGCGACCGGCGACACCTGGGTGCCGACGGCCATGCATTTCGCGTCCTATTTCGGCGTGATGATTCCGCTGGCCTGGGCGCTTGCCTTTCCGCTTCGGCTGGGCACGACGGGGCTGTTCCTGGCGATCCTGGCAGCCAGCATCGTCGCGGTATCGCTGTTGTCGTGGCGCTTCCACCGGCGCTGCGCGGCCGCGTGAGCGCGATGCACCTGCCGCTGCGCACGCACCTGGCCGAGATGGGGCGGCTGGCGACGCCGGTCGTGCTGTCGCGCACCGGCATCATGGCGATGGCGCTGGTGAACCTGGCCTTCCTGGGGCGCGCGGGAATCGACGAGGTGGCCTACATGGCCGCGGCGAGCGTGCCGGTCGGCGTCGTGCTGGTGGCCTGCAACGGCATGATGAGCGGCACGCTGGTCGGCGCCGCGCATGCGCTGGGCCGCGGCGAAGCGCAGGAAGCCGGCCAGGTCTGGCGCCGCTCGCTTCCTTTCGCTTTTCTCGTCGGCGCGATCGGGGCGGGGATTTGCCTGTTCGGCGAACTGGTCCTGCGCGCCACCGGCCAAGCCGCCGCGATCGCGGCGGGCGCCGCGCCGGTGCTGCACATCCTGGGCCTCTCGTTGCCCGCCAACGCGCTGTTCTTCGCCTCCGCCTTTTTCCTGGAAGCAATCAAGCGGCCGATGCCGGCCGTCGCCGCGATCCTGCTCGCCAACCTGGTGAACGCGGGGCTGAACTGGATGCTCGTGTTCGGCCATCTGGGCGCGCCGGCGCTGGGCGCGGCGGGCTCGGCGATCGCCACCACCGCCGCGCGCTGCATCATGGCGCTGGCCCTGATCGCCTACGTCGTGCTGATGCCGGACCACCGGCGCTATGCGGTAAGGCGAAGGCCCGAGGCCTGGTGGCGCGACGGAAGGATGCAGCGATCGGTCGGCTACGCCGCCGGCACCAGCTCCGGCCTGGAATCGGCGGCCTTCGGCGCGATGACCCTGTTCGCCGGCTGGTTCGGGGCGACCACGCTGGCCGCCTACGCGATCGCGCTCAACGCCTGGACCTTGATGTTCATGGCCGGCATCGGGCTTGGCATCGGCACCGCCGTGCGCGTGGGCCACGCGACCGGTGCGGGCGACCGGCGCGCGATGCGCGAGGCGGGTTGGGTGGGCCTGGGCGTGGTGGTCGCGTTCATGGCCATCGTCGCGCTTTGCTTCGTCGTGTTCAAGAGACCGCTCGTGGCCCTGTTCACCGCCGACCCGACGCTGGTGCGCGAGGCGGCCGCGATGCTGGCGATGTGCGCCTGGGTGATGACGATCGATTCTGCGAAGTCCGTGATGCTGCAGGCCGTGCGCGGGACCGGCGACACCTGGATCCCGACCATGGCGCAGTTCCTGCTGGTGTTCGGCGTGATGGTCCCCAGCGCCTACGTCTTGGCCTTCACGCTCGGCCTCGGCCCCGCCGGCCTGTTCCTCGGCATGCTCGCCGCCGCGATCGCGTCGCTGGCGTTCCTCGCCTGGCGGTTCTGGCGGCGGTGCGGTTAAGAGTTCTCACGCGCTGGCGCCAATTGCCGTGCGTGCTTTGACTCGCTAAGGTTCTCCTCACTCACCCCGATCACGCTTCGTCCTGGAGGTTCGCCATGACCGCCTGCATCGTCGGCTGGGCGCACAGCAAGTTCGGCAAGCATGACGGCGTCGACGTGGAGACGCTGATCGTCAACGCCGCCACCGAGGCGTTGGCGGATGCCGGCATCGGGCCGCAGGACGTGGACGAGATCTATCTCGGCCATTTCAACGGCGGCTTCGTGCGGCAGGACTTCACCTCGTCGCTGGTGCTTCAGGTGTCCGAAAAGCTGCGCTACAAGCCGACCACGCGCGTGGAAAACGCCTGCGCCACGGGCTCGGCCGCGATCCGCCAGGGCCTGAACGCCATTGAGGCCCGGCGCGCCCGCATCGCGCTGGTCGTCGGCGTGGAGAAGATGACCGAACTCAGCGGGCCGGAGATCGGCGGCGTCCTGATCAAGGCCGCCTATCAGCGGGAAGAAGGCAATATCGAGGGCGGCTTCGCCGGCGTGTTCGGCCGCATCGCCCAGCAGTATTTCCAGCGTCACGGCGACCAGTCCGATGCGCTGGCGCGCATCGCCGCCAAGAACCACAGGAACGGCGTGCACAACCCGATGGCGCAGATGCAGAAGGACCTGGGCTACGAGTTCTGCCGCACCGTGTCCGAGAAGAACCCGATCGTGGCCGGCCCCCTGAAACGCACGGACTGCTCGCTGGTGTCCGACGGGGCGGCGGCGCTGGTGCTGGCGGACGTGAACACGGCGCTGTCGATGAAGAAGGCCGTGGTCTTCCGCGCCAACGAGCAGGTCAACGACTTCCTGCCGATGAGCAGGCGCGACATCATCAAATTCGAAGGTCCGGCGGTGGCCTGGAGGAAGGCGCTGGAGACGGCAGGCATCAATCTGCTCGATCTCAGCCTGGTCGAGACGCACGACTGCTTCACGGTGGCCGAGCTGATCGAGTACGAGGCGATGGGGTTGACGCCGGAGGGCCAGGGCGCGCGCGCCATCCTGGAGGGTTGGACCGAGAAGGACGGCAAGCTGCCGGTCAATCCCTCGGGCGGCCTGAAGGCCAAGGGGCACCCGATCGGCGCCACCGGCGTGTCGATGCATGTGCTGGCATCGATGCAGCTGACCGGTACGGCCGGCGGGATGCAGGTCAAGAACGCCAAGCTGGCGGGCATCTTCAACATGGGCGGCGCCGCCGTCGCCAACTACGTCAGCGTCCTGGAACCGCTTCGGTAGGTTCCCGCGCCAGGGTGATCGCGTGGGCGACGTAGCCAATCTCGGGCGGCTGCTGTCGGACACCGCGCGGCGCCTGCCCGGCCGGCCGGCGCTGGTGTGGCGCGACCGGATCTGGACCTGGCGCGAGATCGACGCGCGGGTGAATGCCTTCGTCGCGGCGCTGAAGTCGCTCGGCGTCGGCAAGGGCCACCGGGTGCTGGTGCAGGCGCGCAACTCGAACGCCATGTTCGAGTCGTGCTGGGCCGCGTTCAAACTGGGCGCTGTGTGGGTGCCGACCAACTATCGCCTCACCCCACCGGAGATCGCCTGGCTCGGCCAATCCTCGGGCGCCGTGGCGTTTCTCTACGATCGCGGCTTCGGCGAGCATGTCGACGCGGTGAGGTCGGCCTCGCCCGCCCTGCGGCATGCGATCGCGATCGACCGGCCGCGGGCGGGCGAGCGCGGCTACGAGGCGCTGCTCGCGAGGCATCAGGGCGCGCCGTGCTGGGAAGAGGACGTCTCCTACGACGATCCGGTCTGGTTCTTTTTCACGTCAGGGACGACCGGCAAGCCCAAGGCCGCCGTGCTGACCCACGGCCAGATGGCCTATGTGGTGACCAACCACCTGGCCGACCTGATGCCCGGTTTGAGCGAGACGGACGCCGCGCTGGTGGTGGCGCCGCTGTCGCACGGCGCGGGCATGCACATGCTGGTCAACGTCGCGCGCGGCGCCAAGTCCGTGCTGCTGCCGACGGAGAAGATGGACCCGGCGGAGGCCTGGCGCCTGGTGCAGGAACACCGAGTTTCCAACATGTTCACGGTGCCGACCATCGTGAAGATGCTCGTGGAGGACCCGTCGGTCGATCGCTTCGACCATTCCTCGCTGCGCTTCGTGATCTATGCCGGCGCCCCGATGTACCGCGCCGACCAGAAGATGGCCTTGCGGAAGCTGGGCAAGGTATTGGTGCAGTATTTCGGCCTGGGCGAAGTGACCGGCAACATCACCGTGCTGCCGGCGCATCTGCACACGCTCGACGACGATGCGCCCGATGCCCGGCTCGGCACCTGCGGCTATCCCCGCACCGGCATGGAGATCGCCATCAAATCGCCCGACGGCAGGCGCCTCGGCCCCGGCGAGACGGGCGAGATCTGCGTGCGCGGGCCGGGCGTGTTCCACGGCTATTGGAACAATCCCGAGGCCAACGCCAAGGCGCTCAAGGACGGCTGGTTCCACACCGGCGATCTGGGCCACCTCGACGCGGCCGGCTTCCTTTACATCACGGGCCGCGCCTCGGACATGTACATCTCTGGCGGCGCCAACGTCTATCCGCGGGAATGCGAGGAGGTGTTGCTTACCCATCCCGCCGTGTCGGAAGTGGCGGTGCTGGGAGTGCCCGATCCGAAATGGGGCGAGTCGGGGGTGGCCGTGGTCGTGGCCGCGAGCGGCACCGCACCGCGCGAGGACGATCTCATGCGCTTCCTCGATGGCCGCCTCGCGAAATACAAATGGCCGCGGCGCGTGTTCTTCTGGCCCTCGCTCCCGAAGTCGGGCTATGGCAAGGTTCCGAAGCACTTGATCCGCGAGCAGCTGTTCGAGCGCGGCGAGCTGAAGCGTGGCGGCACGCCATGAGGAGGATGCGCTTGAGGACCATCAGGCAGCCGGGGCGCCCGGCGCGACCCAGGATACTCAGCGTGCCGGCAGCAGCCGGCGGCGAGTTGCGCGTCGTGCTGCCCGAGGGAACCGACCTGCTGGGCGGGCTGATCGCCGCCCTGCGGCGGGCCGGCGTGGCGTCGGCGGCCGTTTCGCTGGTCGGCGGGCGCTTCCGGCGCATGCAATACCTGACCGGCCAGCCCTGCAACGACGGCACGCGCGTCGCCACCTACGGCGCGCCCACGACCCTGGAAGGTCCGGTCGGCCTCATCAGCGGCAATGCGTTCCTGGGACTGGACCAGAACGGCCTGCCCATCATGCATTGCCACGCCGTGATGGTCGATCGGCGCGGCCGCGTCCACGGCGGGCATTTGCCGCCCGGCGCCTGCATCGTGGGCGGCGGCGGTATCGTCGTCCATGTCGCGGCGATCGCGGACGCGGCACTGGCGGTGCGGCACGACGAGGAAACGAATTTTCCCGTGTTCCATCCCGCGACGGTGGACGCGCTGGCGGGCGTCCAGGCGGGCGCCGCATGAAGCCGGCGCGCAAGCCGGCCGCGAAGCCGCGCACGAGGTCGACGCCGAAGCTGGCGCCGGACGAGAATCGCCCGGGCACGCTCGCCACCATGGTCGAGCGCGGACGCTACGGCCGTATGGTGTTGGCGCGCGTGCGCCCGAACGTCGACCTGGTCACGGGCGTCGAGCGCATCTGTGCCACCCACGGCATCAGCCATGCCGTCGTCCGCAGCGCCGTCGTGCGCGCGCTCGGGCTATGACGATAGCCGTCCGTGATCTCCACAC